>NZ_CP043568.1:938441-1251255 GCF_014076415.1 Comamonas testosteroni | reverse complement strand
GCGCCCGCACCACCCCCTCCATCGTTGCCTACCAAGAAGACGGCGAAATCCTGGTCGGCGCATCCGCCAAGCGCCAGGCCGTCACCAACCCCAAGAACACCATCTACGCGGCCAAGCGCCTGATCGGCCGCAAGTTCGCCGAAGCCGAGGTGCAAAAGGACATCGACCTGATGCCCTTCCAGATCGTCAAGGCCGACAACGGCGACGCCTGGGTGCAAGTGCGCGACCAGAAGCTGGCTCCTCCCCAGATCAGCGCCGAAGTGCTGCGCAAGATGAAGAAGACCGCCGAGGACTTCCTGGGCGAAGCCGTGACCGAGGCCGTCATCACCGTGCCCGCCTACTTCAACGACGCCCAGCGCCAGGCCACCAAGGACGCCGGCCGTATTGCGGGTCTGGAAGTCAAGCGCATCATCAACGAACCTACCGCTGCTGCCCTGGCCTTCGGTCTGGACAAGGTGGGCAAGGGCGACCGCAAGGTGGCCGTGTATGACCTGGGCGGCGGCACGTTCGACGTCTCCATCATCGAAATCGCCGACGTGGACGGCGAAAAGCAGTTCGAAGTGCTGTCGACCAACGGCGACACCTTCCTGGGCGGCGAAGACTTCGACCAGCGCATCATCAACTACATCATCGACGAGTTCAAGAAGGAACAAGGCGTTGACCTGTCCAAGGACGTGCTGGCCCTGCAGCGCCTGAAGGAAGCCGCCGAAAAGGCCAAGATCGAGCTGTCGAACTCCGCACAGACCGACATCAACCTGCCCTACATCACGGCCGATGCAACAGGCCCCAAGCACCTGAACATCAAGCTGACCCGCGCCAAGCTGGAGTCGCTGGTGGACGATCTGATCGAGCGCACGATTGCGCCTTGCCGCACCGCCATCAAGGATGCAGGCATCTCGGTCTCCGACATCCACGACGTGATCCTGGTCGGCGGCATGAGCCGCATGCCCAAGGTACAGGAAAAGGTCAAGGAATTCTTCGGCAAGGATCCCCGCAAGGATGTGAACCCCGACGAAGCCGTGGCCGTGGGCGCTGCCGTGCAGGGCCAGGTGCTGGGTGGCGAGCGTTCCGACGTGCTGCTGCTGGACGTGACTCCCCTGTCGCTGGGTATCGAAACCCTGGGCGGCGTCATGACCAAGATGATCAGCAAGAACACGACCATTCCCACCAAGTTCGCGCAGACCTTCTCCACGGCTGAAGACAACCAGCCTGCCGTGACCATCAAGGTGTTCCAGGGCGAGCGCGAGATCGCCAGCGCCAACAAGATGCTGGGCGAGTTCAACCTGGAAGGCATTCCGCCCGCAGGTCGTGGCGTGCCCCAGATCGAAGTGACCTTCGACATCGACGCCAACGGCATCCTGAACGTGTCCGCCAAGGACAAGGCTTCCGGCAAGGAAAACAAGATCACCATCAAGGCGAACTCCGGCCTGTCGGAAGAAGAAATCCAGAACATGGTCAAGGATGCCGAACTGAACGCAGCCGACGACAAGAAGAAGCTGGAGCTGGTGACTGCAAAGAACCAGGGCGAAGCCGCTGTTCACAGCGTCAACAAGAGCCTGGCCGAGCATGGCGACAAGCTGGACGCCGCCGAAAAGAGCGCCATCGAAACCGCCGTCAAGGAGCTGGAAGAAGCGCTCAAGGGCGAGGACAAGGACGCCATCGACGCCAAGACAACGGCCCTGATGACGGCCAGCCAGAAGCTGGGCGAGAAGATGTACGCCGACGCACAGGCCGCTGGCGGTGCCGAAGCCGCTGCTGCCGCAGCAGGTGCCTCCGCCGGTGCCGGCGCATCGGCAGCCGCTGACGACAACGTGGTTGACGCCGAAGTCAAGGAAGTCAAGAAGGACTAAGCGCGGGCAGGTCCTGGCCTCAAACCATTGACCGCTTGCCGCCGCGCCGGGCTCCCAGGAGCTGGCGCGGCGTTCCTGTTCCATCCGACCGAAAACTCACATGTCCAAACGTGACTATTATGAAGTTCTGGGCGTTGCCAAAAGCGCCTCGGACGATGACATCAAGAAGGCCTATCGCAAGCTGGCGATGAAGTTCCACCCTGACCGCAATCAGGGCGAGAAGGCCAAGGAAGCCGAGGAAAAGTTCAAGGAGGTCAAAGAGGCCTACGAGATGCTTTCCGACAGCCAGAAGCGTGCGGCCTACGACCAGTACGGCCATGCCGGCGTGGATCCCAATCGCGGCATGGGCGGCGGCGAGGGCTTTGGCGGCTTTGCCGAGGCCTTTGGCGACATCTTTGGCGATATGTTCAACGGTGGCGGCCGCGGTGGTCGCGGCGGCCGCCAGGTCTACCGCGGCAACGACCTCAGCTATTCCATGGAGATCACCCTGGAAGAGGCTGCCAAGGGCAAGGATGCCCAGATCCGCATTCCGAGCTGGGACAGCTGCGACACCTGCAGCGGCAGCGGCGCCAAGCCCGGCACCAGCACCAAGACCTGTACCACCTGCAACGGCATGGGCACGGTGCAGATGCGCCAGGGCTTTTTCAGCGTGCAGCAGACCTGCCCGCACTGCCGTGGCACGGGCAAGATCATCCCCGAGCCCTGCACGTCCTGCGGCGGCCAGGGCAAGGTCAAGCGCCAGAAGACGCTGGAAGTGAAGATTCCCGCCGGCATCGACGACGGCATGCGCATCCGCTCGGCCGGCAACGGGGAGCCCGGCACCAATGGCGGACCGGCAGGCGACCTCTATATCGAGATTCGCGTCAAGGATCACGACATCTTCGAGCGCGACGGCGACGATCTGCACTGCAACGTGCCCGTGAGCTTCATCACCGCCGCCCTGGGTGGCGAAATCGAAGTACCCACGCTGCAAGGCAAGGCTGCGATCGACATCCCCGAAGGCACGCAAGCCGGCAAGCAGTTCCGCCTGCGCGGCAAGGGCATCAAGGGCATTCGCTCCAGCTACCCCGGCGATCTGTACTGCCACATCGTGGTGGAGACTCCGGTCAAGCTCACCGAGTACCAGCGCAAGCTGCTCAAGGATCTGGACGAATCGCTCAAGAAAGGCGGCTCCAAGCATTCGCCCAGCGGCGAGAGCTGGACGGACCGCCTGAAGAGCTTCTTCAGCTAGGCCTCTACACCCAACAAAAAGCCCATCAGCAATGCCTGATGGGCTTTTTTCATGGCGCGCCAATCACTCCTTGCCGGGCTTCCAGTTGCGCACCTCGCGCTGAACCCTCAGCCGCTCTGCGGGGCTCAATGCCTGCTCGGCCGTCTGCATGCGGCTTTGCAGCGAGGGATCCTTGGCATGAGCGATAGCCAGCCAGAAATAGGCCTTGCCCATGTCTTTTTGTACGCCCTGACCGCTGACATACATGGCTGCCAGATTCGACTGCGCCAGGGTGTAGCCCTGCTTGGCGGCGCGATCGAACCAGCGCGCCGCCTGGCCTGCATCCTGCGGCACGCCCTGGCCGTTGGCATACAGGAAACCCAAAGACGACTGAGCCGCCGCATTGCCCTGAGCTGCTGACTTTTCCAGCCAGCGTGCCGCGCGCGTCAGATCCTGCGGCACCAGCGCACCCACGGCATAGATCATGCCTGTGTTGTACTGGGCGTCGGCATGGCCTTTCTCGGCCGCCTGCTCAAACCATTGCAAAGCGGCGCGTCCATCCTCCTTGACACCCCGGCCGCTGGAGAGCATTACCCCCAGGCTGTACTGACCTGCAGCCTCGCCACTTTTGGCCGAACGCTCGAACCATTGCACGGCCTGCGCATCATCGGCCGCCACGCCACGGCCCTCGGCATACATCAGACCCAGATTGTTCTGGGCGATGCCGTCACCCTGCTCTGCCGCCTTGCGGTACCAGTTCACGGCCTGCACTTCGTCCAGAGTCACGCCCCGCCCATTGGCATAGAGCACTCCCAGGTCGGACTGCGCAGGTGCATAGCCCTGGTCGGCCGACTGGCGATACCAGTGCACGGCCTGGGCCAGGTCCTGATTCACACCCTTGCCAAAACGATAGCGCGAGCCCAGCAGATACTGGGCCTTGGCGTCGCCCGTCTGTGCTGCCGCACGCATGGCGGCCAGTTCCTTGGCATCTTCAGCCTGATTGTTCCCGGCCTCCGGCGTCCAATGCTCACGACCCAGCGGAGCGGCCGCTGCCGCACCTGCGGCCGCAGCACCAGCGACCGCTGCATTGCGGCCGGCGCGCCCTTTTTTACCGGCCTTGCCGGCCGACTTGGCCGACTTGGCCGACTTGGCCGATGAAGACTTGGCAGCACCTGCACTCGTGCTCTTGGTGGACTTGGACGATTTGGCTGGCGCGGCCGCACTGGATTTGGCCGGGGTCTTGCCTTTGGCCACGGCTGGCAAGGCGGTGCCGCCCAGCGCCAGTGCAGCTGCGAGCAGGCAGACCTGCCCCCAGCAACGACTGCGGTGCAAGAGAAACGCCCCCGAAGCCATAGCTGGCAACTCGGAAGGCTCACTGTCGGACATCGGATGATTGGGAACTCTCATGACTCACATTTTTGCAGCGAATAGCGTCGATTCCGGGCTGCTTTACTGACGATTTACTTTGTAAAAAAATACCGGAGCTCCGGCACCTGCAAGGCTACCGCCCCCAGGCCGGATCCGGCTTGAACGATTCAGGCATCTAGAGTCTTCGCTATGAAAATGCAAGTGCGCAAGACTGACAAATGCAACATCGCTTTTCCAGGTCTGCTCAATCCATCGCAAAACAAGAAATCACCCATCTCCAAAATTTACCCATCGCCAAGCCAGACATCTCATTCAAAGATGGATACGACTGGATTAATCGGTAAAAATGCTGAAAACTTCTCGAAACGAGAAGACTTGAGCCTACCCCATGAAGAATTCAGAGCGCAGTTTTGCGCGCCGCATCGATCTCACCTCGCTTCAGCTGTTCGTCGCCGTGTGCGAACTGGGCAGCATTGGCCGCGCTGCTGAACGCGAGTTCATTGCAGCCTCGGCCGTCAGCAAGCGGCTGTCCGACCTGGAGGCGACGGTGGACACCGCCCTGCTCTATCGCCACAGCCGCGGCGTGACGCTGACGCCGGCCGGCGAGAGTCTGCTGCACCATGCCCGCAATGTGCTCTACGGGCTGGAGCGCATGCAGGGCGAGCTCTCCGAATACGCCGACGGCGTGCGCGGCCATGTGCGCATGCACGCCAATATGTCGGCCATCGTGCAGTTTCTGCCCGAAGACCTGGGGGCCTTTGCGCGCGAACACAGCCAGATCAAGATCGACCTGCAGGAGCACCTGAGCCCCGACGTGCTGAGCGCCGTGGCCGAGGGCACGGCCGATATCGGCATCTGCACGCTGGGCAATATCAGGGGCGGCGAAGGCAATCAGGCCACCGTGCAACTGAGCCAGGGCAATGTGCCGCTGCAGTACCGCCGCTATCGCAAGGACCGACTGGTCGTCGTCGTGCCCGAGCGCCATGCCCTGGCCGAGCGCGAAAGCGTGGCATTCACCGACGTGCTGGAATGGGACATCGTGAGCCTGCATGCGGGCTCCTCGATCAGCCTGGCCATGCGTGCTGCCGCAGCCCAGGCCGGCCACCCGCTGCACCAGCGCATCCAGGTCACCAGCCTGGACGCCATGTGCCGCATGATCGACAACGGCCTGGGGCTGGGCCTGCTGCCCGACCGCGCCTTCGAGCTGATGCATGGCGTGGGCCATCTGCGCGCCGTGCAGCTCACCGACGACTGGGCGCACCGCGAACTCTGCGTGGTGGCGCGCGACTTTGAAGCGCTGCCGGTGACCACCCGCCTGCTGGTCGATCACCTCTGCCCCGCCAGTGCCAAGGCTTGAAACATCGCATCAAGCCACCACAGAATCCTCCCAACAAACCAACCTCACGAGACCACCATGGGACGCACCCTCTACGACAAGATTTTTGACGAGCACGTCGTTCACACCGAGGAAGACGGCACCTCTGTCCTCTATATCGACCGCCATCTGGTCCATGAAGTCACCAGCCCCCAGGCCTTCGAAGGCCTGCGCATGGCCGGGCGCAAGCTGTGGCGCGTCAGCTCGGTCGTGGCCACGGCCGACCACAACACCCCCACCGACGGCTGGGAGCGCGGCTATGACGGCATTGCCGACCCCATCAGCAAGGAACAGATCACCACGCTGAACAGCAATATTGCCGAGTTCGGCTCGGCGGCCTTCTTTCCCTTCATGGACAAGGGCCAGGGCATTGTTCACGTCATGGGCCCCGAGCAAGGCGCGACCCTGCCCGGCATGACCGTGGTCTGCGGCGACAGCCACACCTCCACCCATGGCGCTTTCGGCGCGCTGGCCCACGGCATCGGCACCTCCGAGGTCGAACATGTGATGGCCACCCAGACCCTGCTGGCCAAGAAGGCCAAGAACATGCTGGTTCAGGTCAACGGCAAGGTCGCGCCCGGCATCACCGCCAAGGACATCGTGCTGGCCATCATCGGCAAGATCGGCACCGCCGGCGGCACGGGCTACACCATAGAGTTTGCCGGCGAAGCCATCCGCGACCTGAGCGTGGAAGGCCGCATGACGGTCTGCAACATGGCCATCGAAGGCGGCGCCCGCGCAGGTCTGGTGGCCGTGGACGACAAGACCATCAGCTACATCAAGGGCCGCCCCCTGGCGCCCACGGGTGGCGAATGGGATGCCGCCGTCAGCTACTGGAAGACGCTGCATTCCGACGCCGATGCGAAGTTCGACCACGTGGTGGAGCTGAACGCCGCCGACATCGTGCCGCAGGTGACCTGGGGCACCAGCCCCGAGATGGTGCTGGGCATCGATGCCGCCGTTCCCGATCCCGACAAGGAAAAGGACTCCAACAAGCGCGGCGCCATCGAACGTGCACTGACCTATATGGCTCTGGAACCCGGCAAGCCCATCAACGACATCTTTGTCGACAAGGTGTTCATCGGCTCCTGCACCAACAGCCGCATCGAAGACATGCGCGAAGCCGCAGCCGTGGTCAAGAAGCTGGGCCAGAAGGTTGCCAAGAGCATCAAGCTGGCCATGGTGGTGCCCGGCTCCGGTCTGGTCAAGGAACAGGCCGAGCGCGAAGGCCTGGACCAGATCTTCAAGGCCGCCGGCTTCGAATGGCGCGAACCCGGCTGCTCCATGTGTCTGGCCATGAACGCCGACCGCCTGGAGCCCGGCGAGCGCTGCGCTTCGACCTCGAACCGCAACTTCGAAGGCCGTCAGGGCGCCGGTGGCCGCACCCACCTCGTCAGCCCCGCCATGGCCGCAGCGGCAGCCATCCATGGCCACTTTGTCGACATCCGTAAATTTGCGTAACCCCCTGAGTCGCTGCGCGCCTTCCCCCAAGGGGGACGACGGCCTTTGCTGCGGGACGGCCCTTGCTGGCCGTCTCTGATGCAAGACGCGAACGTCGCCAAGACTAAAGATTCTGGAACCACACCATGCAAAAATTCACCGTGCACAAGGGCCTTGTCGCCCCCATGGACCGCGAGAACGTCGACACCGACGCCATCATCCCCAAGCAGTTCCTGAAGTCCATCAAGAAGACCGGCTTCGGCCCCAATCTGTTCGACGAGTGGCGCTATCTGGACCAGCCCGGCCAGCCCGGCGTGCCCGAAGCCGACCGCAAGCCCAACCCCGACTTCGTGCTCAACCAGCCCCGCTTCAAGGGCGCCAGCATCCTGATCGCGCGCAAGAACTTCGGCTGCGGCTCCAGCCGCGAGCATGCGCCCTGGGCCCTGGACCAGTACGGCTTCCGCGCCATCCTGGCCCCCAGCTTTGCCGACATCTTCTTCAACAACAGCTTCAAGAACGGCCTGCTGCCCATCGTGCTGCCCGAGGCCACGATCGACCAGCTGTTCAACGATGTCGCAGCCTTCCCCGGCTACGAGCTGACCATCGACCTGGAGCGTCAGGTCATCGTGCGCCCCCAGGGCGAAGAGATCCCGTTTGACGTCATCGCCTTTCGCAAGTACTGCCTGCTCAACGGCTTCGACGACATTGGCCTGACCATGCGCCATGCCGACAAGATCAAGGCTTTCGAAGCCGAGCGCCTGGCGCAAAAGCCCTGGCTGGCGCATACATTGATTCAGAAGTAACCCCTGAGCCGCCCCGCGGCTTCCCCCCAGGGGGACGACGGCCTTTGCCGCGAGGCGGCTCTTGCTGGCCGTCTCTCACTTGGGCCGTGCTGGAGGTAAGGTTCTCTGCTGTGCCGGTCTCACTCAGTTGAGGGATGCCCGCCTCTTGAGCCCGAAGTAAAACTATTAATAAATGAGCTGCTTGCGCTTGCCATCAATAGACTTTGATAGATATTCAATCTGAAATCTATGAATAACGAGTGCTAACAGCTATCAAATTAATCAAAGGAACATCATGAAGATTGCAGTTTTGCCCGGTGATGGCATCGGTCCCGAAATCGTCGCAGAAGCCGTCAAGGTGCTCGAGGCCCTGAATCTGGGTCTGGAGATGGAAACCGCTCCCGTGGGCGGCGCCGGCTACGAAGCCGCCGGCCACCCCCTGCCTCCTGCCACGCTGAAGCTGGCCCAGGAAGCCGACGCGATTCTGTTCGGTGCCGTGGGCGACTGGAAGTACGACACGCTGGACCGTCCCCTGCGTCCCGAGCAAGCCATTCTGGGCCTGCGCAAGGCCCTGGGCCTGTTCGCCAACTTCCGTCCCGCCATCTGCTACAAGGAACTGACCCACGCTTCCAGCCTCAAACCCGAGCTGGTGGCGGGCCTGGACATCCTCATCATCCGCGAGTTGACCGGCGACATCTACTTCGGCCAGCCGCGCGGCCGCCGTGTGGCTCCCGACGGTCACTTCCCTGGCGCCGAGGAAGCCTTCGACACCATGCGCTATACCCGTCCCGAGATCGAGCGTATCGCCCATGTCGCCTTCCAGGCTGCCCAGAAGCGCAGCAAGCGCGTGACCAGCGTGGACAAGGCCAATGTGCTGGAAACCTTCCAGCTGTGGAAGGACGTGGTCAGCGAAGTCGCCAAGCAGTACCCCGACGTGGCCCTGGACCATATGTACGTGGACAACGCCGCCATGCAGCTGGTCAAGGAGCCCAAGCGCTTCGACGTGGTGGTGACCGGCAATATGTTCGGCGACATCCTCTCCGACGAAGCCTCCATGCTGACCGGCTCCATCGGCATGCTGCCCAGCGCCAGCCTCAACGACAAGAAACAAGGCCTGTACGAACCCAGCCACGGCTCGGCTCCCGACATCGCCGGCAAGAGCATTGCCAACCCCCTGGCGACCATCCTGTCCGCCGCCATGATGCTGCGCTTCAGCCTGGGTCAGGAAGCAGCCGCCCTGAAGATCGAAGCCGCCGTGCAAAAGGTGCTGGCCGACGGCCTGCGTACCGCCGACATCTACAGCGAAGGCACGACCAAGGTCAGCACCCGTGAAATGGGCGATGCCGTGGTCAAGGCCCTGGCCGGAGTCTGAGGCGAGAACGACCGGTGCCAAGCCACCGCCCCAAAGCGGTGGCTTTTTTGTTCGACGCATTTTTTGGCATCAAACAAAACAAAACGTCAAAAATAAATCATTTATTTCGACGATTTGACTAGAGTTTCAAGCACTTTTAATTCTTCAAGCTTTTGCTCTAGTCGCTAGAATGACAACTCTTATGTTTGCCGCACGCACCTTCGCTCCCGAGATCATCACACCCGCAAAGCTTGCCGGTGTGAATGCGCGCGCAATCACCATTAAGACGATTACAGGCTGACCCAGCCCGGTTCGTCGCGCGCCCTTTCCGGCCCTGACGAGCCGGACGAAGCAGTCTCAAGCTACTGTTTTCAAAACTGAAAAGGCGTTTCAAATGAGCAAGCAATTGGTAGGTTTGGTGGGCTGGCGCGGCATGGTCGGCTCCGTGCTGATGGATCGTATGCAGGCCGAAGGCGACTTCGCGCTGATCGAGCCCATGTTCTTCTCCACCTCCAATGCCGGCGGCAAGGCCCCGGCCATGGCCACGGTGCACACCGAGCTGAAGGACGCCAACGACATCGCCGAGCTGTCCAAGTGCGACATCATCATCACCTGCCAGGGCGGCGACTACACCAAGGAAGTCTTCCCCAAGATCCGCGCTGCCGGCTGGAACGGCCACTGGATTGACGCCGCCTCCTCGCTGCGCATGGAGGGCGACGCCGTCATCGTGCTGGACCCCGTCAACGACGATCTGATCCAGCAAAAGCTGGCCGCCGGCGGCAAGAACTGGATCGGTGGCAACTGCACCAACTCCATCCTGCTGATGGGTCTGGGCGGTCTGTTCAAGGCCGGTCTGGTGGAATGGGTCTCTTCCATGACCTACCAGGCTGCATCGGGCGGTGGCGCCAACCACATGCGCGAGCTGCTCAAGGGCATGGGCGTGGTGCACGCTGCCGTCGCCGACGAGCTGGCGACTCCTGCTTCGGCGATTCTGGAAATCGACCGCAAGGTCGCCCAGACCATCCGCGAAGATGTGCCCACCGAATTCTTCGGCGCGCCTCTGGCCGGCGGCCTGATCCCCTGGATCGACGCGCAGCTGCCCAACGGCCAGTCCAAGGAAGAATGGAAGGGCCAGGCCGAAGTCAACAAGATTCTCGGCACCGAAGCCACCATCCCCGTGGACGGACTGTGCGTGCGCATTGGCGCCATGCGCTGCCACTCCCTGGCCTTGACTCTGAAGCTCAAGAAGGATCTGCCCCTGGAAGAGATCGAAGCCCTGATCAAGGGTGGCAATCCCTGGGTCAAGTTCGTGGCCAACGACCGCGCCCTGACCGTCAAGGAACTGACTCCCGCAGCGACCACAGGCGGCCTTGACGTTGCCGTGGGCCGCGTGCGCAAGCTCAATATGGGCCCTGAGTACGTTTCGGCCTTCGTGATCGGTGACCAGTTGCTGTGGGGCGCTGCCGAGCCCCTGCGCCGCATGCTGCGCATCCTGCTGGCTGCCTGACCCCGGACACCATCAAGCCGGCTGTTGACTTGATCCAGCACAGCAAAGCGCCAGTCATCCGAGTGATGACTGGCGCTTTTTTCATGTCCAAGCTCTGGGCTTGGGTGACAATTGTTGGTCTATTCGAGCGAATGCAAACCGTCAGCAGACCTACATTAGGTCTCATCTCGTTGCCAATCGACAACAATTGAGAGCCTTGCCAGCCAGGCTTTTGCTCACATTGCAATAGCGTCGTTGACAATGCAAACTGTATCCGCCGGGCTGAGAGACCTTTGCCGCCTGCTGGAATTTCCCATTTTTATGTGCACCGCAGCCACAAACCCGATCAAGAACAAGAGGGCTGTAGGCTGCACGAATCAAGTCTGAGCCCTATGCAACGCTGGAAACTTTCTGCGCTCGCCGCAGCCACCCTCGCACTGTCAAGCCTCCCGGCCACCGATGCATGGGCATTGGCACTGGGCCGCATCACGGTGCAGTCGGCTCTGGGCGAGCCTCTGCGTGCCGAGGTCGAGATCCCTCAACTCAGCGCGGCCGAGGCTGACAGCCTGCAGGCAGCCATTGCATCGCCAGCTGCATTCCGCGCCCAGGGCATGGAATTCACAGGCACGGCCAACTCGGTGCGTGTGCAGGTGCAAAAACGCGCCAACGGCTCGGCCGTGCTCAAGCTCAGCAGCTTTCAGCCGGTCAACGATCCCTTCGTCGACCTGGTGATCGATGCCAACTGGGCATCGGGCAAACTGCAGCGCAACTACACCTTGCTGCTCGACCCCCCTGCAACACGCCGCCCTGCTCCTGCGCCCACCACCGCTGCCCAGGCCACGCCTGCCGCCGTGGCAACGCCGGCGCGTCCCGCCGTGACTGCACGTCCAGCGTCCAGCCCTGTCAACACGGCCGGTCGTGACCTGCGCAATGACCGCGATCAGGACGAGGCTGCAACCAAGCCTCAACGAAAACGCCAGGCCGGCGCTTCAACACCAGCGGGCAGCAGTGATGAAGTTCGTGTCAGGACAGGTGATACCGCAGGTCGCATTGCTGCAGCGCACAAGCCAGCAGGCGTCTCGCTCGATCAGATGCTGGTCGCCATGCTGCGCAGCAACCCGCAGGCCTTTGTCAATGGCAATGTCAACCGCATGCGCAGCGGCGCGGTAATCCAGTTGCCCGATCAGGCCACTGCCCAGGCCACCTCGGCCAGGGAAGCACGCCAGATCATGGCGGCCCAGTCTCAGGACTTCAACCAGTTCCGCCGTCAACTGGCTGGCGTGGCGCCTGTGGCTCCTGTGGAAGCCGCATCGCGCAGCGCTTCCGGCCAGGTTCAGGCCCATGTTGCAGATGCCAAGGCCGCCACCGCAGCCCCCGACAAGCTGACCCTGTCCAAGGGCTCCGTCAAGGGCGTGGCTGCCGATGAGCAAGTGGCCCAGCAAAAACAGGCCGCAGACCAGTCTGCGCGCGCCGATGAGCTCAAGCGCAATATGGCCGAGCTGAGCCAGATTGCGGCAGCCACCAAGCCTGCAGGTACGGTCGCAGCTCCCGCAGCAGGCACACCGGCTGCAGCTGCACCAGCGGCAAGCCCTGCAGTCACCGCGCCCGCTGCCAGCGCCACCAATGCCGCAGCACCTGCCCCCGCTCCGGCTGCCGATGCGGCTGCCACATCTGCTGCACCAGCCACACCCGAGACTGCGGCAGCCGATGCCGGCAAGCCAGGCGACACCACGCCTGCGCCCGCTCCGGCCGAAGGCGAACCTGCACAGACCGCTGCCGAACCTGCAGCGCCTGCACCGGCACCGGTTGCACCTCCCAAGCCTGTGGTGGCACCGGCCCCCATTCCCGAAGAACCCAGCTTTATCGACAGCCTGATGGAAGACCCGACCATCCCGCTGGCTGGTGCAGCACTGCTGGCCCTGCTGCTGGGCTATGGCGGCTACCGTGTTTCTCAGCGTCGCAAAGCCGCTGCGGCAGGCGCGGACAGCACGCTGGGCGACAGCCAGCTGTCGGCGGACTCCTTCTTCGGCGCCAGCGGTGGCCAGCGCGTGGACACCACGACCAGCAGCAGCCAGATGTCGGGCCAGTCCATGCAGTACTCTCCCAGCCAGCTCGACGCCGGCGATGTGGACCCACTGGCCGAAGCCGATGTGTACCTGGCCTACGGCCGTGACCTGCAGGCCGAGGAAATCCTCAAGGAAGCGCTGCGCACCGACCCCAACCGTCTGGTGCTGCACCAGAAGCTGGCTGAAATCTATGCCAAGCGCCATGACCGCATGGCCTACGCATCAGTAGCCAACAACGTCTTTGCCCTGACCCAGGGCAAGGGCCCCGAATGGCAGCGGCTGGCCGATCAGGGCCGCATCCTGGATCCTGACAATCTGACCTACCAACTGGGCGGCGCCCCCCAAGCTCATGCAGCTGCAGTTGCGACCCCAAGCGCCTTCAGCCCCACCGATCCATCGACCGCCCTGCAAGGCGGCGTGGCCGCCGCCGTGGGCTTCGGCTCGGCATTGGCTGCCGCACAGGCCGCCGAAGCGGCGGCCAGCCGCGAAGGCCCTCCCACGGAGCCAGCCGGCATGGACTTCGACATGGATCTGGAACTGCCAGCAGGCCTGCCCGACACTGCGGCCAGCGCAGCGCCCGTGGCCTCCGAGCCCGTTTCCTTGCCCAACGAGCAGGATTTCGCGGCACTGGCGCAGTGGGACACTCCCGTCACCGCATCCGAGCCGGCCCCCGCAGCAGACAATGGGCTGAACCTGAACCTCGACGATCTGGCTTCGTTCAGCCTGCCCTCCACGGCATCTCAAGCCCCGGCCCCAGACGCAACTCCCGCCCCCGCCGAGCAAAGCTCTCTGAATGCGCTCGAGTTCGACCTCGACAGTTTCACCCTGCCGTTGCAGACACCGCCCGGGCCAGACGGCGCACAGGAAACAGCCCCGCTGAACCTATCCTCCGGCCTGGAGAAACTGGACGAAGTGCAAGGTGCCGAAGCCCTGACCTTGCAGCAGCCCGCCGAGGAGAGCGACAGCCCCGCCGCCGCTCCTGCACAACCCGAGGTGACTTTCGACCTCAGCGGCCTGTCGCTGGATCTGGGCACCTCCGATGATGCTGCAGCTGTAGATGCCGTACCGGCGCCTTCCGAACCCGAGGACCCGCTGGCCACCAAGCTGGCCCTGGCCGAAGAGTTCAATGCCATCGGCGACAGCGACGGAGCGCGTACACTGATCGAGGAAGTGATCGCCGAAGCCCATGGCGATCTCAAGGCCAAGGCTCACAGCCTCCTCTCTCAGATTGGTTGATTGATTTGATGCATTCAGACCCCGCGCCGGGAGCCATGCCATGCGCATAGCTCTTGGCGTCAGCTACAACGGTCAGGCCTATCGCGGCTGGCAAAGCCAACCCGATGGCAACACCGTACAAGACAAACTCGAAGCGGCCCTGGGCCGCTTTGCTGCTCAAGAAGTCTCCACCATCTGCGCCGGTCGCACCGATTCCGGTGTGCACGGCCTGATGCAGGTCGTGCACTTCGACACCGAGTTGCAGCGCGCGCCCAACTCCTGGGTGCGCGGCACCAACACCTTTCTGCCCAAGGACATTGCCGTGCAATGGGCGGCCGAGGTGGCCGACGGCCTGGATGGTTTCCATTCCCGCGCCTGTGCCACCGCACGTCGCTATGCCTATGTGTTGCTGCAGTCTCCTGTGCGCCCCAGCGTCGACCATGGCCGGGTGGGCTGGGTGTTTCAGACTCTGGATGCGCAGCGCATGCGCGCAGCCGCCGATCTGCTGCTGGGCGAGCATGATTTTTCGTCCTTTCGCGCCGCGGGCTGCCAGGCCAAGAGCCCGGTCAAGACCCTGCGCCGCATCGACATCCACTACCGCTCCGCTGGCCAGGCCCCCATGCGTGACGGACAGATGGAATGCGGCTACTGGCGTTTCGAGTTCGAGGGCAGCGCCTTTTTGCACCACATGATCCGCAACATCATGGGCTGCCTGATCTACGTGGGCCAGGGCTCCAAGCCCGTGGAATGGATGCAGCAAGTGCTGGAGGCACGCTCGCGTGAGGTTGCAGCCCCCACCTTCTCCCCTGACGGGCTGTACTTTCTCGGCCCCATTTACGATACACGCTGGGGCCTGCCTGTAGACACTCCCCCGTTTGCCTGGCTGCCCTGAGCGGCCAAGCACCATCCATTGCTGCAACGCCAGGGACTTGTCATGTCTTCCATTGCCCCCCGCACCCGCATCAAGATCTGCGGCCTGACCCGCGAACAGGATGTCGACGCTGCAGTGGCCGCCGGAGCCGACGCCGTCGGCTTTGTGCTCTATGCGCCAAGCCCGCGCGCCGTGACGCTGCAACGTGCGGCCGAGCTGGCCCGGCGACTACCGCCCTTTGTCACACCTGTTTTGCTCTTTGTGAATGAAACAGCTACCAATGTGATAGCTGCCTGCGACCAGATACCAAACGCCTGCGTGCAATTTCATGGTGATGAATCGGCAGCGGATTGCGAAGCCTCCACCCGGGGCATCCAGCCCTGGTTGCGCGCAGCGCGCATACCCCTTGGAGACGATGCGGCGCAGTTTGACCTCGTAGAATATGCCCAACGTTATTCAAAGGCCCAAGCCATCCTGCTCGACGCCCATGTCGATGGTTATGGTGGCGGCGGCAAGGCATTCAATTGGTCACTTCTGCCAACAAGCGTCGACTCTCACCTCGTTTTGTCTGGTGGACTCACGCCTGCAAACGTGACCGATGGCATCTTGCAAGTGCGCCCTCGCGGGTTGTCTCTGGCCGTTGATGTGAGCTCTGGTGTCGAGGCCGAAGGTCCCGACGGCAAGCCTCTCAAAGGCATCAAGGATGCCCACAAGATTCATTGCTTCATTGCTGCCGTACGCGCAGCTGATGCCCAAATTTTGCAGACTGACACATGTTTGAATACCAGTATCCCGACGTCCACGGCCATTTCGGTCGCTACGGCGGCAGCTTCGCCAGCGAAACCCTGACCCACGCTCTCACCGAGCTGCGTGAGGCCTACGCAAAGTATCAGAACGACCCCGAATTCATCGCCGAATTCCAGTCCGAGCTGGCCCACTATGTAGGTCGTCCCTCGCCCGTCTATCACGCCTCGCGCATGAGCCGTGAAATGGGCGGCGCGCAGATCTATCTGAAGCGCGAGGACCTCAACCACACAGGCGCACACAAGATCAACAATGTGATCGGCCAGGCCATGCTCGCCAAGCGCATGGGCAAGCCGCGCATCATTGCCGAGACAGGCGCCGGCCAGCATGGCGTGGCCACAGCCACCATCTGTGCACGCTACGGCCTCGAGTGCATCGTCTACATGGGTGCCGAGGACGTGAAGCGCCAGAGCCCCAATGTCTACCGCATGAAGCTGCTGGGCGCGACCGTGGTGCCCGTGGAGTCCGGCAGCAAGACCCTGAAGGATGCGCTCAACGAAGCCATGCGCGACTGGGTGGCCAATGTGGACAACACCTTCTACATCATCGGTACCGTGGCCGGCCCACACCCCTACCCCATGATGGTGCGCGACTTCCAGAAGGTCATCGGCGACGAGTGCCTGACGCAGATGCCCGAGTTCCTGGGCGCCGACAAGCAGCCCGACGCGGTAGTCGCCTGCGTGGGCGGCGGCAGCAATGCCATGGGCATCTTCCACCCCTATATCCCCTACGAAGACACCAAGCTGTTCGGCGTGGAAGCGGCTGGCGAAGGCCTGGAATCCGGCAAACACTCGGCCTCGCTGCAAAAAGGCAGCTCGGGCGTGCTGCACGGCAACCGCACCTTCATCCTGCAGGACGAAAACGGCCAGATCACCGAGACCCACTCGGTGAGCGCCGGCCTGGATTACCCCGGCGTGGGCCCCGAACATGCATGGCTGCAGGAAATCGGTCGCGCCCAGTACGTGGGCATCACCGACCAGGAAGCACTGGATGCCTTCCACTATCTGTGCCGCGCCGAAGGCATCATCCCGGCTCTGGAGTCCAGCCACGCCGTGGCCTATGCCATGAAGCTGGCCAAGACCATGCGCGCCGACCAGTCGATTCTCGTCAGCCTCTCCGGCCGCGGCGACAAGGACATCGGCACCGTGGCCGACCTGTCGGGTGCCGAATACTTCGACCGCCCTTCCATGCGCGGCCTCACCGTCAAGGGCGCTCCCGGACATGATGCGGCCAAGGCTGCCGCAGGGGGCAACAAGTTATGAGCCGAATTACCGCCACCTTCAACAAGCTCAAGGAAGAAGGCCGCAAGGCCTTGATTCCCTATGTGACAGCAGGTTTCCCGTTCGCCGCCATCACCCCGCCCCTCATGCACGGCATGGTGGAAGCCGGTGCCGACGTGATCGAGCTGGGCGTGCCCTTCTCCGACCCCATGGCCGACGGCCCCACCATCCAGCGTGCGGGCGACAAGGCCATCGCCAACGGCGTGGGTCTGAGCCAGGTGCTGGCCTATGTGGCCGAGTTCCGCAAAAAGGACCAGACCACGCCCGTGGTGCTCATGGGCTATGCCAACCCCGTGGAGCGCTACGATCAGATCCATGGCGAAGATGCCTTCGTCAACCATGCCGCCGCAGCCGGCGTCGATGGCGTGCTGATCGTGGACTATCCGCCCGAGGAATGCGAGGAGTTTGCAGCCAAGCTCAAGGCCCGCGACATGGACCTGATCTTCCTGCTGGCTCCCACCAGCACGGACGAGCGCATGCAGCAGGTGGCGCGCGTGGCCAGCGGCTATGTCTACTATGTCTCGCTCAAGGGCGTGACCGGTTCGGGCGCTCTGGACACCTCGGCCGTGGAGGCCATGCTGCCGCGCATTCGCCAGCATGTCAGCGTGCCCGTGGGCGTGGGTTTCGGCATTCGCGATGCCCAGACCGCACAGACCGTGGGCCAGGTTGCCGACGCCGTCATCATCGGCAGCCGCATCATTGACCTGCTCGACAACCAGCCCCACGAGAAGATCGTGCCTCTGGCAATAGACTTTCTGCGTGGTGTGCGAAAGGCTCTCGACGCATAATGCAGCCCTGAAATCAGCCACCCCCTGAGCGGCTTTGCCGCTTCCCCCTTGAAGGGGGACGACAGCCTCGCAGCGGGGCGGCCCTTGCTCGCTGTCCCTGACCGGGATTGCGCCAGTGCCTGCGCCGCGCCGCTCTCATGGGTTGCGGGTGGCGCGCAGTGCAGTGGAAACTGAAAAGGAAATAACCATGTCCTGGCTTGAAAAACTTCTGCCTGCAAAAATCCAGCAGACCAATCCGACGGAACGCCACCAGCAGATTCCCGAAGGTCTGTGGATCAAGTGCCCCAGCTGCGAAACCGTTCTGTACAAGACCGATCTGGAAAAGAACCAGAACGTCTGCCCGACCTGCGGCCACCACCACCGCATCGGTGCGCGCGCGCGTCTGAACCATTTCCTCGACGCCGAAGGCCGCTATGAAATCGCACAGGAAGTCATTCCTGTCGACCCGCTGAAATTCAAGGACAGCCGAAAGTACCCCGAGCGTCTGAAGGAAGCGCTGGAGAACACTGGCGAGACCGACGCACTGATCGTCATGGGTGGCTCCGTCAAGAGCATCAATGTGGTCGTAGCCTGCTTCGAGTTCGACTTCATGGGCGGCTCCATGGGCTCCGTGGTCGGCGAACGCTTTGTGCGCGGCGTGGAAACCGCCATCGAGCAGAAAGTGCCTTTCATCTGCTTCACTGCCACCGGCGGTGCCCGCATGCAGGAAGGCCTGCTGTCGCTGATGCAAATGGCCAAGACCAATGCAGCACTGACACGTCTGGCCAAGAAGGGCCTGCCCTATATCTCCGTGCTGACCGACCCGACCATGGGCGGTGTGTCCGCCGGCTTCGCCTTCGTGGGCGATATCGTGATCGCCGAACCCAAGGCCCTGATCGGCTTTGCCGGCCCTCGCGTGATCGAAACCACCGTGCGCGTGAAGCTGCCCGAAGGCTTCCAGCGCGCCGAATTCCTGCAGGACAAGGGCGCCGTGGACATGATCGTCGACCGCCGCGAGCTGCGCGATCGCGTCTCCAGCTCTCTGGCCATGCTGCAACGTCTGCCTGCGGACGCCGTGCAATAAGCCCGGACGAGCAAAAAGCAAAACGGCTGACGCAGCATTCATCTGCGTCAGCCGTTTTTTTTGTCGGCTTCATCGCCTCGGGACATTCACAAAGAACCTCAGAAGAGGCTTTGGAACTGACGAGACTTCCCTCAAGGCGATGCGGCTTTCCCGGCCCGGGCAGCGCCCTTAGCGCACACCTGCAATCATGGACAGACCGCCGGCCTGCACATAGTTGAGCACCATCAGCAGCACCTGCAGGCCGATCAGGGCAATCAGAGCAGAAAAGTCCACATTGCCTATCAGGGGCACCACCTTGCGGATCGGTGCCACCAGCGGCTCCGCCAGACGCTGCAGCACGCCGTAGATGGGGGAATAGGGCTGAACCCAGGACAGGATGGCGTAGATCAGCAAGATGCCCATCATGCCGGACAGGATGACCTTGACCAGTCCGCAAAAAGCCAGCCAGGGCAGCGCCAGCACCGAGCCCTTGGCACCCAGCAGCAGCCAGATCAGCAGCACCTGCGCCAGTTGCAGCAGCAGGGCAGCAATCAGGCTGGATTTGTCCCAGCGGCCCTTGGCGGGCACGATCTTGCGCAGCGGCATGACGATCCAGTCGCTCAGCGCAAAGACCAGCTGCCCCACGGGGTTGCCGAACGGCACGCGCTGCGCCTGCATATACATGCGCAGCAGACAGGCGCCGGTGATCAAGCCGACGACGACATCCAGCAGGAACAGAACGATTTCAAACAGCATGTGACCCAATTCAGAAAACAGTGAGCAACTCACCCATTCGTGGGATGATAGCCGGGCACCATGACCGATACGCAAAGTCTTCATTCCCTGCCCCTGTTCCCGCTGAACACGGTGCTGTTTCCCGAAGGCCTGCTGAGCCTGCAGGTCTTCGAGGTGCGTTATCTGGACATGATCCGCAAATGCCAGCATGCCGACGCCCCTTTCGGCGTGGTTGCGCTGCAGTCGGGACAGGAGGTACGCAAGGCCGGCGCCCAGACCGAGCGCCTGCACTCGGAGGGCGTGCTGGCCCATATCGCCCGGCTCGACTCCCCCCAGCCCGGACTGCTACACCTGCAATGCAAGGGCATCCAGCGCTTTCATATCCAGCGCTGCTGGCAGTTGCCGCATGGCCTGTGGGTAGCCGATGTCGCCATGCTGCCCGACGACCCCAAGGTCACTGTTCCCAAGCATTTGCTCAGCACCTCCTATGCACTGGCTCAGGCCTTGCTGAACCTGCAGGCCCACGACCCCGACCACGCGCAACTGCCCACTCCGACGCAGATGCACGACTGCGCCTGGGTTGCCAATCGCTGGGCCGAGATGCTGCCCCTGCCGGTGCGGGTCAAGCAGCAGCTCATGACATTGGATGCCCCGCTGCTGCGACTGGAGCTGATTGCCGATGTGCTGGAGCAAAGCGGCATTACCGGATCAGGCCCGCAGGAGGAAGCCTGAATTGGGCTCCTCCCTTTAGCGGCGGCGTAGAAACACTACTTTTTCGGCAGCATTCAGCTGGCTTGCCCGGCGGCAGTCTGGGCCATGGAGGCGACATTCCGCAGTTCCTGCGAGCGCTTTGCCCGGTCGCTTACCGCTGACTCGGCAAAAAACTTAAAATCACCGGTTTCGGGCAGCGGCTATCCTTGCCGCGCCCTTATTCCTGGCCTCCAACCGGCGCTTGTCGCTGGCGCTCTCTTTTCATGACTGAACAAAACATCTCTTCTGCGGCAGAAAACACCGCCCCTCAGGACGAAAACAAACTCATCGCCGAGCGCCGCGAAAAACTCAAAGCCCTGCGCGAGTCCTCCAAGGCCAACGGCGGCGTTGCCTTTCCCAACGATTTCAAGCCCGAGCACCGCGCCGCAGCCCTGATCGCCGAGCACAGCGACAAGGATGCCGAAGCTCTGGACGCTGCAGCCGTCGCCGTCAGCGTGGCTGGCCGCATGATGCTCAAGCGCGTGATGGGCAAGGCCAGCTTTGCCACCGTACAGGACGCCACGGGTCGTATCCAGGCCTATGTCACCCGCGATGCCGTGGGTGAAGAGGTCTACGCCGACTTCAAGAAATGGGATCTGGGCGACATCATCTCCGTCGAAGGTCAGCTGATGAAGACCAAGACCGGCGAGCTGTCGATCAAGGCCACGAAAATCCGCCTGCTCACCAAGAGCCTGCGCCCCATGCCCGACAAGTTCCACGGCATGGCAGACCTGGAGCAGAAGGTGCGCCAGCGCTATGTGGACCTGATGACCGACGAGGAGGCTCGCAAGCGCTTCGTGGCCCGCAGCAAGGCTGTGGCCGGCATCCGCGACTTCATGGTCGAACACGGCTTCCTCGAAGTCGAGACACCCATGCTGCACCCCATCCCCGGCGGTGCCAATGCCAAGCCCTTCATCACCCACCACAATGCGCTGGACCAGGAGATGTACCTGCGCATCGCGCCTGAGCTCTACCTCAAGCGCCTGATCGTCGGCGGCTTCGAGCGCGTGTTCGAGATCAACCGCAACTTCCGCAACGAAGGTATCTCGGTGCGCCACAACCCCGAGTTCACCATGATGGAGTTCTACGCGGCCTACTGGAACTACCAGGACCTGATGGACTACACCGAAAAGCTGATCCGCGACGCAGCCATCAAGGCCGTGGGGACTCTTTCGCTGAGCTATGGCGGCAAGCCCGTGGACCTGGCCAAGCCCTTCGAGCGCCTGACCATCCCCGAAGCCATCGTCAAGTACACCGAAGCCGGCGACAACGTGGCCAACCGCGAATGGCTGACCAATGCCCTGAAGAAGCTGGGCATGAAGGAAGACAAGGACAAGCTGTCCACCCGCACCCTGGCCAGCCTGCAGGTGCTGTACTTCGAAGAGGTGGTGGAAGAGAAGCTGTGGAACCCCACCTTCATCATGGAACACCCCACCGAGATCTCGCCACTGGCGCGTGCCAACGACGAGCGTCCCGAAGTGACCGAGCGCTTCGAGCTCTACATCACCGGCCGCGAATTCGGCAACGGTTTCTCCGAGCTCAATGACGCCGAAGACCAGGCCGCCCGCTTCAATGCCCAGGTGGAAGCCAAGGACGGCGGCGACGACGAAGCCATGTACTTCGACCACGACTTTGTGCGCGCACTCGAGTACGGCATGCCCCCCACCGGCGGCTGCGGCATCGGTATCGACCGCTTCATGATGCTGCTGACCGACAGCGCCAGCATCCGCGACGTGATTCTGTTCCCTGCCCTGCGCCGCGAACAGTAAGCCTGAAAATTGATAGCTGTTAGCGCTTGACTGTCTTGGTTTTCAGATACTTTTATTACTGAAAACCAGGCAGAGCAGGCGCTACCAGCTATTAAAAATCAGCAAAATACCGGTATTGCCCCGGTGGCGTCTGGTGCCGATAGGATGAATCCTCGGTTCCATGTCCACAAGGAGAGCGCCATGTGTCGTTGGCTGGCCTATACCGGCAATCCTGTTTCCCTGGAAACAATGCTGTTCCACGCACGCCATTCGCTGATCGACCAAAGCCTGCATTCGAGATTCGGAGCGACGACGACCAATGGCGATGGCTTCGGACTGGGCTGGTACCAGCATCCGCGCGACATGCCCTTTCGCTATCGCTGCATCCAGCCGGCCTGGCACGATCACAACCTGCGCGAGCTGTCGCGCGCCGTGTCGGCGCCCATGTTTCTTGCGCATGTTCGCGCGGCAACGCATACGCCTGTGCAGGAGACCAACTGCCATCCCTTCCGCCACCGGCGCTGGATGTTCATGCACAACGGCATGATCGAGGACTTTCCTCTGGTACGGCGCGATCTGCTCATGGCCATCGATCCGCAGTTCTTCACCTCGCTGGAAGGCTCGACGGACTCGGAGACCATGTTTCTTCTGGCCATGAGTTTCGGGCTGGAGCACAGTCCTGTGCCGGCCATCGCGCGCATGGCGGGCTTTGTCGAGACCACGGCGCGCAGCCACGGGATAGCTCACCCGCTGAGCATGACCGTGTGTGCCAGCGATGGCGAGCAACTGGTGGCCGTGCGCTACGCGAGCGAAGGCCAGTCGCCGCGCTCGCTCTATCACAGCACCTCCTTCAAGCATCTTCACGCGCTCTACCCCGACGACCCGCGCATCGCGGCCGTTGGTGACGATGCGTATTTGATCGTGTCCGAGCCGCTGGTCGATCTGCCGCAGGCCTGGGCACAGGTGCCCGAGTCGACGGCGATCGTCGTGCGTGGCACGCAGATCGACTACCTGCCGTTCGCGCCCATTCAATCCTGAGAGCCTGTTCAGCCGCGCAAGCCAAAGCCCGGCGCAAGCTCATCCAATCGCTGTCGGCCATCTGGCCAGCGACAGTGGCATCAGCCCCATGGCTATACTGGCCCACCATGCATATCCCTCAATACTGGGCGCAAGCGCGGCTGCGCCATGCAACCGGCCAACGCCACGGCGCGACCGTCCAGCGTTGGGGCTGGTCCGACCACAGCCAGCAGGAAGCAGAGAACCATGCGCAGCAACGAGCCCAGGACGCGCTGGACGCCGTGCTGGCCGCCCCCACGCAACGCCACCTCGATGCGGGGTTCGAGCGCATGGAATGGCGTGGTGAATACGGGCTGGACGGCGGCACACCCATTCGCGAAGAGGTGCTGGAGCGGCGTGATGAGTCCGTCTTGACCCGCAACAGCTATGGCGCACACTGCCTGAATACAGAGAACGTGGCCATTGCCGATATCGACTTTCCGCGGCAGAAAAAGCCTGCCCGCTTCCCTGTCATCTCGTCGCTGCTGCTGGCTCTGGCCCTGCCCTGGCTGTGGATGACCCCGCTGACCTGGAGTCTCGGTGCCGCGATATTGATGCTGCTGGTGGCCGGCATCGGCCTGGTCTTCTGGTCGGGCCTCAAGCAATGGTTGCATGCCCGCCATGCGCGGCGCGCCGAAGCCCTGCAGCCACCGCCCATCGATGCCGCTCTGGCAAAGGTTCAGGCTTTTGCGGTCGGACACCCGGATTGGGGCCTGCGCGTCTACGAAACGCCCAAAGGATTGCGCGTCATTGTCACTCACGCCGCATTCAGCCCCTCTTCCCCCGAGGTTCAGGCGCTGTTCCAGCAACTCGAGGTTGACCCTCTCTACGCCATGCTGTGCAACCAGCAGCAGTGCTTTCGCGCTCGTGTCAGCGGCAAACCCTGGCGCATGGGCCTGAATGGCCTGTCCACCCAGGAAAGGCGCTGGCCCCTGCCGGCCGCCTCACAGGCTTCGCGCCAGCAGTGGGTATCGGACTACGAGGCCAGATCGGCGCAGTTCGCGGCCTGTCGCTTTATCGACCAGCTGGGTGCGACGACGCAGTGCCCGACGGCACAGACTTTTGTCATCTGGCACGATGAAAGCAGCAAGGCGCACTCCACGCTGGCATTGGCCTGAGTATCTCCGTGACCATTCGCAAAGCCTGTTGCCCTAAACCGGCGTATAAGGTAACAATATATTTTTCGGAACATGCCTGAACCACAGATGCGTCCGACCCTGATCTTCCTCCCATGACAGCTCAGCCATCTTCCGCATCAGCTTTGTCTGCCATCGAATCCAGCGGGGCACGGTTCTCGTCACCCGATTCTGCAACCCCATTCTCCGTACTGGTCGTCGAGGATCAGGCAGTCATGCGCGCTGCTCTGGTGACGGAACTTCGCCAGGCCGGCGTGACCCAGGTGCTGGAAGCCGAAAACGGCCGCACCGCGCTGGCACTGTTTCGCAGCGAAAGACCCGATCTGGTGCTGCTGGACATCCGCCTCCCCGGCGAAGACGGCTACTGGGTCGCGCGTCAGCTGCGCGAGGCCGAGCCCGGGGAGTGGACCCCCATCATCTTTCTCTCCGGCCTGGACAACGATCTTGACGTCTGGCGCGGCATTGAAGCGGGTGGCGACGACTATCTGGTCAAACCCGTCAAACCCATTGTGCTGGTCGCCAAGCTGCGCGCCATGCGCCGCCTGCTGGACATGCGCCGCCGCCTGGTCACGGTCTCTGCAGAGCTGCATCTGGCGAATCAAAAGCTCAACGAAATGGTGGAGCTCGATGCGCTCACGGGTCTGGTCAATCGCCGGGGCCTCGATCGCATGCTGCATGCCGAAATTGCTGCGGCAAGGCGCGAGAGCAGGCCACTGACGCTGATGCTTTGCGACCTCGATCACTTCAAGCACTTCAACGATACCTACGGCCATGTCCAGGGTGACGAATGCCTCAAGCAGGTCGGGCGTCTGCTGCGCGAAGTCTGCGTGCGCCCGCGCGACATCGCCGCACGCTACGGCGGTGAAGAGTTTGCCATGATCCTGCCCAATACCCCGCGCTCCGGCTCGATGACCTTCGCACGCGCTCTCGGCCAAATGCTCAAGTTCCTCAAGATTCGCCCGCCAGGAGCCGCCGAGGATATTCCGCTGACCCTCTCCGGCGGCATTACCACCTGCATTCCCGACGAGCACACCAGCGCCGAATCCATGCTGATGCGGGCTGACGAAGCCCTGTATGCCGCCAAGTCTCAAGGGCGCAACCGCTTCTTCAGCTTCGAGATGCAGATGGACACCATAGAGCAGAGACAGATCTAGCAGTCCGCCAGGCAGCGTTGCGGCACGGCCTACCCAATCGACACTTACCAGCTCCGCTCTCAAGAGACGCTAGGATTGGCGCATTGTCCTGTCAGCCCTTCGGGGCTGACCTCTGCCGTTTTTCTCGAGTGACTGGTTATGCGTCGTCTTCAAATGCGCCTGCCCGATTGGATGCAGGACTGGCTTGAAATCCTGATTCCCGGGGTTCAGATCTTTCTCATCATCCTGGTGGCCTGGCTGATCAACTGGCTCATCAAGCGCATCATCTCGCGCGCAGGCAAGGCATATGACCTGCCTCATGAGCTGCTCATGCCGCTGCGCGGCGTGTTTCGCTGGATCATCATCGCCGCCGCCATACTGGCGATTCTGGAGCGCCTGGGCATGTCGGCTACCGTGCTCTGGACGGCTTTCACCGGCTTTGCCACAGTGGGTGCCGTTGCCTTCTTCGCAGCCTGGAGCGTGCTCTCCAATCTGTTTTGCGCGCTGCTGATCGTCACCGTCGGTCCCTTCCGCCTGGGCGACTATATCGAGGTGCTCGACACTGCCGAGAAGCCTGGCGCCAAGGGCCGCGTGATCGATCTCAATATGCTCTACATCACCTTGCAGGATGACAGCGCACCGGCAGGCATGCCCAATCTGCTGCAGATTCCCAACTCACTGATCTTCCAGCGTGTCATTCGCCGCTGGAAAGGCGGGATGCCGATGGTGACGGAGAACACGCCAGCCACCAGCCAGGAAGAAGCGTGCGCCGTGGCAATCACGACTCCTGGCGGCAGCGCAGCTGCCTCGGGCTGAGAGCGGCTGAGACCCGGCCTCCATGCAAAAGGGCTTCCTGAGAAGCCCTTTTTTGATTCCATCAAGGCAGACGCGGCCTGACCTTGCTCGCAGCCAGCTTGGCATTCACACGGGCCTGCTCCACATCGCTGGCGCGCGCCAGGGCCACGCCCATGCGACGCTTGACAAAGCTCTCGGGCTTGCCGAAGAGGCGCAAATCGGTGCCAGGCACTGCCAGGGCTTGCTCCACACCATCAAACACCAGGCCTTCGGCATCCTGACCGCCGTAGATCACGGCACTGGCTCCGGGGTTGCGCAGGCTGGCATCCACAGGCAGACCCAGAATCGCGCGGGCATGCAACTCGAACTCGCTTTGCCACTGCGTGCACAGCGTCACCAGACCTGTGTCATGAGGGCGTGGCGAGACTTCGCTGAACCAGACCTGCTCACCCTTCACAAACAGTTCCACGCCAAACAGACCCAGGCCGCCCAGGTCGTCGGTGACGGCCTTGGCAATCTGGCGCGATTTCTCCAGCGCTGCTGGATGCATGGGGTGAGGCTGCCAGCTTTCCACATAATCGCCGGCCTGCTGGACATGACCCACGGGGTCGCAGAAATGGGTTTCGATCTGGCCATCCGCGCCCTTGGCGCGCACGGTGAGCTGGGTGATTTCGTAATCGAAGTCGATAAAGCCTTCGACGATCACGCGGCCCTTGGCGACACGGCCGCCGGCCATGGCGTAATCCCAGGCCTTGGCCACATCGGCCGGGCCGTCGATCTTGCTCTGGCCCTTGCCCGAGCTGCTCATCACAGGCTTGACCACACAGGGGTAGCCGATGGCGGGCTGGCCGTCGCTGCCGTCGATCGCGGCCTGCAGCTCGGCCAGGGAGTCGCAGAAACGATAGGGGCTGGTGGGCAGGCCCAGGGTTTCAGCAGCCAGACGGCGAATACCTTCACGGTCCATGGTCAGACGCGCGGCGCGGGCCGTGGGAATGCAGGTGATGATGCCTGCGGCCTCCAGCTCTTCCAGCATGGGCGTGGCAATGGCTTCTATCTCGGGCACGACCAGATCGGGCTTGACCTCTTCGATCAGCGCCTTGAGCTGGGCCGGATCGCTCATGGTGATGGTGCGCGCATGGTGGGCCACCTGCTGGCCAGGCGCGTTTTCATAACGGTCCACAGCAATGGTTTCCACGCCCAGGCGCTGCAGGGCAATCAGCACTTCCTTGCCCAGTTCGCCGCTGCCCAGCAGCATGACTTTGGTGGCATTGGGGGAGAGAGGGGTTCCTAGGGTGGTCATGGTTGCATCCTGCATATATGGGGCCAAGCACCCGATCATAGGCGAGCAGGTAACCCTTTCCTGGCTGCGGCTTGGCAATTCAGCCGCTTTCAGCGCCGAGCTATGAAGCGCATGGCGCGGCTGATTGAAGATTCAGTGCGGCATCGGCGAGTAATGCTCGATGCGGCAGGCACCGCGATTCTTGCATTGCCCGTCCAGATAGCGGTAGCGTACCGTCACGGCTGCGCCAGGACTGGGCCACTGCCTGCGCGGCAGCTCGCTTTGATAGTCCACCGTTTCTGGCCTGAAGCTCAGCGCCGTGCCCGGTTGCGGACACTCGGCATCGCCGCTGGCTTTGGCTTCGAGCACGCGGGTCTGCAACGCACGACCACCGCTTTGCTTTTCTCGCACCTGCACCTTGAGATCGCAGATCTGCCAGTCAGCAGCCTGGACGGCAGCGGCGCAGGCGGTCAAAGCCGCCGCGATCAGAATTCGGAAAAGAGTCATCTGCCTACCTGCAAGCGAGTGGTGTTCATGGCTTTTAAAACTATCACATTGATAGCAAAAAAAGCCTCCATAAAAATGGATTGAGGCCAATTTCATGGAAATATCCAGATGACATCAATGCGTCAGACCGACGGCCTTGCCCCCACGCTGCGGAATACTTCCCGCGTCGAACCGCATCTCGGAAGTCCAGACCGCATCGTCCCAGACCCAGGGGCTGCTGGCCTGCTCCAGGCCGAGCACATGAACGCCGCTCAAGTCCTTGACGCGTTCCTTGAGCCAGTCGATCTGATCGCTGCGCACAAATACCAGGCAGGCGATCTCCCAGTCGGGCTGCGTGATGCCCAGGCCGTGCAGCTGCGAAAGCAGCGGGGCATACCATTTCTCGACCCGCTCGTTGAGACGGTTGACCAGCGCCAGCGGATAGCCGGAAGCCGATACCTCGACCACATAGACCTGGCGACGAGCCGGGCGCAATGCCACGAAGGCCGGGCATTGCCAGCCATCGGCCACCTCGTACTTGGGGGCCACAAAAGTCTCACCGTTGGCCGTGAGCAGCTGCATCACGGCTTCTTCATGTCGGTCCATGCTGAATTTCTCCGGCGCGCCGAAAGTGCGCGCAGGCTCACACCTTAGCGCAGCTCAGGCCTCGCCGAAGCAAATTCCGATATCGCGCGCCATGGTCAGCAGCGGGCTGTCCAGCGGCACGGTGCGCTGGGTATTGGCCACATCGGCAATCGCCACACTGCCGATGCGGCCGTTCTGCAGCGTGACCATATGGCCCAGCTGGCCGCCCAGCACCAGTTGCGCCGCATGGTGGCCGAACTGCGTGGCCAGCACCCTGTCAAACGGCGTCGGATCGCCGCCGCGCTGCACATGGCCCAGCACCGTGGTGCGCACCTCGCTCTGGAGATGGGGTTGCAGGCGCTCGCGCAGCACATGGCCGACGCCGCCCAGGCGCACGGGGTCGGGACTGTGCGCAATCCGTTCACGCACCGTCAGGCTCTGGCCGCTTTCCTTGGCCCCCTCGCCGATACAGATGATGGTGTAGCGCTGACGCCGCTCACGCTCCTGACAGACCTTGATGATGGACTGCAGGTCGTAATCGATCTCGGGCAGCAAGATGATGTCGGCGGCACCGGCGATACCGGACTCCAGCGCCAGCCAGCCCGCGTGGCGGCCCATGGTCTCCACGATCATCACTCGGTGGTGGCTCATGGCCGTGCTCTCGATGCGGCGCAGGCTTTCGGTCACCGTGGCCACGGCCGTATCGAAGCCGAAGCTGCGCTCGCAGTTGGCAATGTCGTTATCGATGGTCTTGGGCACCCCCACGCATTGCAGGCCGACCTGTGCCAGGCCGTGGGCCAGACTCATGGTGCCGTCGCCGCCGATGGCGACCACCACATCCAGTGCCAGCGCCTTGACATTGCGCCCCACCTGGGCCAGCGTGGCCGCATCGCGCAGCGGGTTGGCGCTGTTGCTGGTGCCCAGGATCGTGCCGCCAATATGCAAAATGCCGCTGACCTCGTCCCAGCTCAGAGCTCTGACGCGCGGGCTCGCATCCATCAGCCCTTCAAAGCCGTCGGCAATGCCCAGCACCTCGCACTGGCCATGGTTGATCAGGGACTTGGTGACCGCACGGATCACCGCATTGAGGCCGGGGCAATCGCCGCCACCGGTCAGCACACCAACGCGCATGGGCTCGCTCTCCAAAGATTCTCGAGTGCACATCATCCCACGAGAAAGTCGCTGCCAAAGCCTCCCAGGCCTGCACCGCAGTTGAGACTGCTTGTCCCCGACCCCACCTGCTTCAGCGGCTCTAGGGCAGTACAGCCTCCCGGACCTCTTGCTGCGGCTGCAGCAACCAGCGGGCTGTGTGGAATTCCGTCACGCTGTCGCGGTGGGCCACCGAGACCAGCGCCCCGCCTCTGCCCTGCACCAGCTGCACCAGCCGGCTGTAGATCTGTGCTTCGGCAGCATTGTCCAGTGCACTCGTGGCCTCGTCCGCAAACACCCAGGCCGGACGCTTGAGCAAGACTCGCGCCACGGACAGCCGCTGCAGCTCTCCCCCCGACAGGCTGCTGTTCCAGGCCGCCTGGCTGTCCAGCCGCTCCTGCAGCTGCGGCAGCTGCGCCTCGCGCAAGACCTGCTTGAGCTCGGCGTCGCTGTAGCTTGCCGCCGGCTCCGGATAGGCCAGGGCATCGCGCAGGCTGCCGTCGGGAAAATAGGGGCGCTGAGGAATGAACATCGCGTCCAGAGGCCGCTGCACCTGGCCTCGCGCATAGGGCCAGATGCCAGCAAGCGCCCGCAGCAAGGTGGACTTGCCGCTGCCCGAAGGCCCGCTGATCAGCAACCTCTGGCCCGGCCGTATCTCAAGGCTGGCATCCGTCACGATGCGACCGCCTGCGGGCAGGAACACATCGAGAGCCCGGGTCTGCAACTGGGCCGACGGCACGAGCTGCACACCGGCCTGACTGTCTTCCTGCTCGCGCAAGCTCTCGTCAAATCCCGCCAGACGCTCAGTCGTGGCCCGCCAGGCAGCGATATCGGAGTAGTTGTTGACGATCCAGCTCAGCGAATCCTGCACCTGATTGAAGGCGGAGCCTATCTGCATGAGCTGACCCAGCTGGATGGCGCCGCTGAAAAAGCGCGGCGCCGCAATGATGAAAGGGAAGACCACCGCGGCCTGGCCGAAGAAATTGGTAAACCAGCCCAGGCTCTTCTGCTTCTTGATCAGGTTCAGGTAGTTGCTCAGAGCGTCGCCAAAACGCAGGCCGATCTGCGCTCCCTCGACGCGCTCGCCACCGTCCAGGGCGATGGCTTCGGCATGCTCGCGCACGCGGATCAGGTGGTGGCGGAAATTGGCCTCCAGCTGCTGCTGACGGTTGTTGAGACGGACCTGAGGCTTGCCGATCCAGAAGGTGATCGCACTGCCGACCAGACAATACAGTACCGCCATCCAGACCATGAAGCCGGAAATCTGCAGCTGTCCGCCGCCGAACAGGGCCGGCAGACCGATATCGACGACGGAACTCAGGCTCCACAGAATGCCGACGAAGCTCACAAAGGTGACGGCCGCATTCAGCAGCCCCATGGACAGCGACACGGTATAGGTGGTGAAGAGATTCAGGTCCTCCTGAATCCGCTGGTCGGGGTTGTCGGGGGCCTTGGCATTGCCGTCCACGCCATAGCGCCCCAGCTCCAGCCGGTAGAACGCCTTGGCCGACAGCCAGCGCTGCAATATGTGCTCGGTCAGCCAGCGCCGCCAGTTGAGCTGCAGCAACTGCGTCAGATAGAACTTGTAGACCGCGATGACGATATACACCAGGGCCAGCCAGAGAAAGCGCCATAGCTGCTGCCAGAACACCTCGGCCTGCTTGTTCTGCAATGCGTCGTAGAACACACGGTTCCATTCATTGATCTGCACCAGCATGAACACTGCGGCGAGATTGAGGCCTACGATGGCGGCCAGCAGCCCCCAGGCCCTCCATTTCTCCTTGGACTGGAAATAGGGCCGGGTCAGGGTAAAGGCCTGGCGCAGCACGCCTGGCCGGTGTTTGCAGGACTCAAGTCCCGGGCTCTTGGAATTCATGCAGGCTTTCGGTGATTCATGAACAACTGGCGCAGCGGTGATGCCGCTGCCAGGCTTCTGAGCACACCCTAAGCCGGCTAGCTGAGGCCAGACTTAAATGCCGGCAGCGCCCTGCCCGGCCTTCGAAAGACATAAAAAAATCCGCTGCCCTTGCGTCAAAGGCAGCGGATGGCGGGGTCGGCCCAGTACCGTCTAGGGCAACAGATCCAGCGCCTGCAGATAGGCCGGCTGGCGCATCAGATCCTCCCAGGCCTGGGGTTCGGTATCGGGCAGCAACGAGACACGGCGCGATTCGGAGTCGATATCGGGCACCCAGCGGCCATCGCGCAGCGCAGCGTCCATGCCGTCCAGCAACTCATCCACATGCTCGCCCAGACCCAGGCTCTGGTTGCACAGCAGCACCATGTCGCAGCCCGCATTCAGGGCCGTCAACGCAGCATCGGTGTAGCTGATGAGCTCGCCACCGATACGGCGCGCGCCCTCCATGCTGAGGTCGTCGCTGAAGATGGCACCGTCATAGCGCAAGCGAGCACGCAGGATGTCCTTGAGCCATTTTTCGCTGAAGCCTGCCGGGCGCTTGTCCACCTTGGGGTAGATCACATGGGCAGGCATGACGGCGGTGAGCACGCTGGACAGCCAGGGATAGGGGGCAGCGTCTTCGTCGAGAATGGCCGTCAGGCTGCGCTTGTCGACGGGAATGTCCACATGCGAGTCCGCCTTGACAAAGCCGTGACCGGGGAAATGCTTGCCGCAGTTGCCCATGCCGGCCTGCAACAGGCCGTGCATCAGGCTCCTGGCCAGGGCTGCCACCACGCGCGGGTCGCGGTGAAAGCTGCGGTCACCGATGACCGAGGATTCGCCATAATCCAGATCCAGCACGGGCGTGAAGCTGAAATCCACACCGCAGGCGCGCAGCTCCGTCCCCAGCACATAACCGGCGGCCGTGGCGGCGTTCATGGCACGCATGGCGCCACTGCCTTCGCGGTACTTCCTGCCCTTGCCGCCGTCATCCATCCACATCTCGCCAAAGGCGCGCATCGGCGGAATATGCGTGAAGCCATCGGTGCGAAAGCGCTGCACGCGGCCGCCCTCATGGTCCACGCTGATCAGCAGGTCGGGCTTGACGGCCTTGATATCGGCGCACAGCTGGACCAGCGCGCTGCGGTCCTCCCAGTTACGCTTGAAGAGAATGATGCCACCCACCAGAGGATGGGCCAGGCGTGCGCGGTCCACATCGGTCAGCGATGTACCTGCAATATCGATGATGAGAGGGGCGTGCATGCTCATGATGTACTTTGTTTTTGATAGCTACTAGCGCTTATCCATTAAGCGCCAGCACCATATTTCATTCTTTTCTTTCGACCACGCAAAAGCTGGCTGCATAGTCGGACTCATCGGTGACTGAAAGATGGGCCGTCAGATTGTTCTTCTCAAACCATTCCTTGAGTTCGCCATGCAGACGAATCGCAGGCTGGCCGCTGGGCAGCTTGATGACTTCGCAATGGCGCCAGGTCATGGGCATGACCATGCCCATTCCCACGGCCTTGCTGAACGCTTCCTTGGCAGAAAAGCGCGTGGCCATATAGCGGATGCCTCGTTCGGGCCAGCGCTCGCTGCGCGCCTTCCAGGTCGCCAATTCGCCATCGGCCAGAACCTTGCGGGCAAAACGCTCGCCATGCTTTTCCAGGCTTGCGCGTATGCGGCGCACATCGCAGATATCGGTTCCGATGCCGTAGATCATCCCTGGCTCCTTATAGAGAAAAATGCTGCAAGCGCTTATCTACCAAGCGTTGAAAGCTATATTTTCAGGACTTCTTCTGTGCCATGCCAGAGTCGATGCAGGCCTGGTAGGCCTTGACGGTCTCGGAATAGCCCAGCTCCAGTGCATCGGCGATCAGGGCATGGCCGATGGAGACTTCGGCCAGACCGGGCACCCGGGCTACAAAGACGGCCAGATTGTCGCGGTTCAGGTCATGGCCGGCATTGATGCCCAGGCCCGCATCCAGCGCGGCCTGGGCGGCCATGGCATAGGCTTGCAGTTGCTGCTCCTGCCCGGACTTGCCCCAGTTGGCGGCAAAAGGCTCGGTGTAGAGCTCCACGCGGTCGGCGCCGACGGCCTTGGCAGCCGCCATCTGCTCGGGAATGGGGTCCATGAACAGGCTCACGCGCACGCCCAGCGCCTTGCATTCGGCAATCAGCGGCTTGAGGCGCTCGGCATCCTGGGGAAAGCTCCAGCCATGGTCGCTGGTGAACTGGTCTTCGCTGTCGGGCACGAAGGTGGCCTGATGCGGACGCGTCTGGCGGATGAAATCCATCAGGTTCTGCGTGGGATTGCCTTCGATATTGAATTCGGCCTCAGGCCAGTTCTTGAGCAGCTCGTGCAGCTCGAACACATCCTGCGCACGGATATGGCGCTCATCGGGACGCGGGTGAATGGTGATGCCCTGCGCTCCCGCTTCAAGGCAGATCTGCGCCGCACGCGTCACCGATGGAATGCCCAGATGGCGGGTATTGCGCAGCAGCGCCACCTTGTTGACATTGACCGAAAGCGCGGTGCGGGGGGAGGCAGAGGTATTCATAGCGATTGCAGATCCATCATCAGCTGGCGGGTGCGCAGCATGGTTGAGCCGCAATGGTATTGCAGAAGATGGCGCAATTGCGGCTTCAGGGCCTGGGCCACTTCGGGCTCGGCCAGCGCGTTCAGGGTTCGCGGAAATGGCTGCTCGGCCTGCAGCGCCAGCTCTATGCCCTGCCACTGCAGGCCGGTCAGCGCCGCGCGTTCGTAGCCTGCGGCCTGGCGCAGGCCACCGTCGGCCACCAGGGTGTAGCGAAAAACACTGTTGACCTGGCTGAGTGTGGCGCTTTCCTGCCTCAGATCGGGCAGGTGACCGAGTTCGCGCAGCAGCACCAGCTCGAAGGCGCGCAGCACGGGTTCGATGGCCTCGGTAGTACCGCCATGCTGGCCTGCCAGCACGCGCACCACACCGGCATAGATGTCGAACAGCGCCGCATACGGATCATCGCGCGCCAGCAGGCGCAGCAGCAGCTCGTTCAGGTACATGCCCGACCACAGTGCATCGCCCTGGGGCATGACATGGCCGCCCGCCCATTCCGCGCCCTTGAGCGTGTGAATCTCGGCATTGCCCTCCGCACCCAGCGTGTAGCTGAGCTTGAGCGGCTGCAGCGGCAGCAGCACGGGGCGAAAGTTGGAGGTATGACGCTTGACTCCCTTGGCCGCGAGCGCCACGCGCCCGCGATGGCGCGTGAACACCTCCAGGATCAGGCTGGATTCGCTCCAGTCGTACTGGTGCAGGATATATGCGGGTTCGTCGCCGACGCGTTTGGCGCTAGCCATGAATTGCTCCGTACCACAACAAGAATGTGAAGGGGGCGGTTTTGCCGCCGGGCCGCCCCAAGGCAAAACCCGGCCTAAGCCGGGTCAGGGTCCCCTCGGGGGCAGCGAGCACACGCAGTGAGCGAGCGTGGGGGTCAAAAAAGTTTACTCGTAGCCGAAGGATTTGACCCGGGCCTCGTCATCGGCCCAGCCGGACTTGACCTTGACCCAGACTTCCAGGAACACCTTGGCGTTGAGCAGCTTTTCCAGTTCCTGGCGGGTTTCGGTGGAGATGCGCTTGAGGCGCTCGCCGCCCTGGCCGATCACCATGGCCTTGTGGCCGTCGCGCTCGACCACGATGGTGGCGGCAACGCGCATGAAGCGACCGAACTTGGGGCTGGGCTCCTCCTCGAACTTGTCGATGACCACGGTGGAGGTATAGGGCAGCTCGTCGCCCGTGAAACGGAACAGCTTCTCGCGCAGGGTCTCGGAAGCCAGGAACTTCTCGCTGCGGTCGGTCAGTTCGTCCTCGCCGTAGAACCAGGGCTGCTGCGGCAGGTATTTGGCGCAGATGCCATACATGCGCTCGATATCCTTTTTGTTCTTGGCCGACATGGGCACGAACTCGGCAAAAGGATGGCGCTCCTGCATATCGCGCAGCCAGGGAGCGATCTCGGCGCGGCGACCCACGGTATCGAGCTTGTTGGCGATCAGGAGCGTGGGAATGCCGGGCTTGAACAGGCTCAGCACCTTGGCATCGGCCAGCGTGAAGCTGCCCGCCTCCACCACGAACAGGATCAGGTCCACATCTCCGATGGCGCCCATCACGGTCTTGTTGAGCGACTTGTTCAGGGCGGTGGAATGCTTGGTCTGGAAGCCGGGGGTATCCACAAAGACGAACTGGGTCTCGTCCTTGGTGCGGATGCCGGTGATGCGGTGGCGCGTAGTCTGGGCCTTGCGCGACGTGATGGAGATCTTCTGGCCCACCAGTGCGTTCATCAGCGTGGACTTGCCCACATTGGGCTTGCCGACGATGGCGATCAGGCCGCAGCGCTGCTCTTCGGGCGCGTAGACGCGCGCCGGAGCCTCCTCTTCCTGGTCGCGGATGGCGGTCGGCGTGCTGCCGGGCTTGGCAGCAGCCAGCATGGCGCTGATGTAGTCCAGGCTGGGGTCGCTGATATCGGTAGTCACAGACTTGGGGCCTTTTTGGCCCTTGGCTTTTTCTGCACCTGCGGTGCCCGCTATCTTTTTCTTAGCAGCATCGGTCATGGATTTTTGGCTTTCACTTTTTCCAGCAAGGCAGCGGCGGCTGCCTGCTCGCCCATGCGACGGGATGCTCCCGAGCCCTGGGCGCTGATATTCCATTCGGCAATCGTGCACTCGACCTTGAAGGTCTGCTTGTGCGCCGCGCCACTGATTTCCACCACATGGTATTGCGGCAGCTTCATGCGCTTGCCCTGTAGCAATTCCTGCAGTGCGGTCTTGGGGTCTTTGTCGGCCGCACGCATATGGGGGTTGATGTCCACGCCCTCGAAGAGGTGGTGGACGACTTTCTCGCCTGCGGCAAAGCCGGCATCGAGGTAGACGGCACCGATCAGCGCCTCCACGGCATCGGCCAGGATGGACGGGCGCTGCTTGCCACCGGACTTGGCTTCGCCCTCACCCAGGCGCAGCAAATCAGGCAGCTGCAGCTTCAGCGCAATCTTGTGCAGCGTGCCTTCCTTGACGAGATTGGCCCGAACACGCGAGAGATCGCCTTCGGGCATGGAAGCCAGCTTGGCATAGAGCAAGCTGGAGATGGCCAGACTGAGCACCGAGTCGCCCAGAAACTCCAGTCGCTCGTTGTTGTCGGCCGAAAAGCTGCGGTGCGTGATGGCACGCTGCAGCAGCGCCGGGTTGGCAAATTGATGTTGCAGCCTTTGCTGCAGAGCGACTAGAGCAGGTTCCACCTGAAAGGTCTATTTCTTGAAACGGTAAACAAGGTAGGCAGGGCCTGCCAGATGAATCTCACGGGAATACTCGAAGCCCACGACGATCTTGTCGTTGACCTTGGTCACGTTCAGATCGTTGCCGGAGATGGACTTGAAATCATCAATGGAGGCCGAACGATCGAAGCTGGCCTTGACTTCGGCAACGGTACTGCCTTCAGCGGCGGCCTTGTTGGCCGCCTTGGTGATGGCCTGGTACTCCAGGAAGACGGGCACCGATTGTGCGCCAATTGCGGCAACCGCCACGATGATGGCCACGAGAAACACCAGACCGATGAAGGACAGACCACGCTGCCTGGAGCGCGATGCCAGATTTTTCATGCTTTTCCCCTCGCAAGTCGGGCATGTTCCTGCCCGTGTATCCCAGAAAAATGACGAAACGATTGCCAATGCTCAGTGGAAACGGCCGATACGGCCCAGATCACCGAAGTTCATCCAGACAAAGAATGCCTTGCCCACGATGTTCTGGTCCGGCACAAAGCCCCAGTAGCGCGAATCCAGCGAGTTGTCGCGGTTGTCGCCCATCATGAAGTAATGGCCTTCTGGCACCTTGCAGGTCACGCCTTCAACGCTGTAGCGGCAGTTTTCCTTGAAATCGAAGTTGCTTGCCCCCTGAATGAAGGCCGGCACATCGTTGTTGACGATGGCGCGGTGCGCCTGCTCGCCCAGAGTTTCCTCGAACTGCTTGAAGTAGCGCATCACGTCACGGTCCAGAAAGTCCGGCAGCTCGCGCGTGGGCAGCTCCTTGCCGTTGATGCTCAGACGCTTGTTGATATAGGCCACTTCATCGCCGGGCACGCCCACCACACGCTTGATGTAGTCCAGCGTGGGCTGGGGCGGGTAGCGGAACACCATCACATCGCCACGCTGGGGCTTGTTGCCTTCGGTGATCTTCTTGTTGATCACGGGCAGACGGATGCCGTAGGTGAACTTGTTGACCAGGATCAGATCGCCCACCATCAGCGTCGGAATCATGGAGCCCGAGGGAATCTTGAACGGCTCGAACAGGAAGGAGCGCAGCACGAAGACGATGGCGATCACCGGGAACAGACCGGCGGTCCAGTCCAGCCACCAGGGCTGCATGAGAATGCGACCCTTGGCGTCTTCGGAGACTTCGATGTCAGTCTTGGCAATGCCCATGCGATCCAGCTCGGCGCGGCGCTCGACGGCGGCCTGCTCCAGCGCAGCCGCAGCCGCGCGGCGCCGAGGCCAGAAGTAAAAGCGCTCGGCCAGCCAGTACACGCCGGTCACCACGGTTGCCAGAAACAGCAGCAGCGCGAAGTTGCCCTCGATGGAGCCGGTGTACCAGGCCGCGATATAGCCTACAAAGGCCGCCAGGATGGCGGCCGTGATCCACTGCATGACTTGCATCAATCCTCCACTTGCAGAATGGCCAGGAAGGCTTCCTGCGGCACTTCCACCGAACCGATCTGCTTCATACGCTTCTTGCCGGCCTTCTGCTTTTCGAGCAGCTTGCGCTTACGCGTGATGTCGCCGCCATAGCACTTGGCCAGCACGTTCTTGCGCATGGCCTTGACGGTTTCACGCGCAATGATGTTGGCACCGATGGCAGCCTGGATGGCCACATCGAACATCTGACGGCTGATGATCTCGCGCATCTTGGCAACCACGGCGCGGCCGCGATACACGGACTGCGAGCGGTGCACGATGATGGACAGTGCATCCACCTTTTCGCCGTTGAGCAAGATATCGACCTTCACCACGTCGGACGCGCGATATTCCTTGAACTCATAGTCCATGGAGGCATAGCCGCGCGAGACGCTCTTGAGCTTGTCGAAGAAGTCCAGCACGATTTCGCCCAGCGGCATCTCGTAGGTCAGCATGACCTGACGGCCGTGGTACTGCATATTCATCTGCACGCCACGCTTCTGGTTGGCCAGCGTCATCACCGGGCCCACATAGTCTTGCGGCATGTAGAGGTGCACGGTCACGATGGGCTCGCGAATCTCCTGGATGCGGCCGACATCGGGCATCTTGGACGGGTTTTCCACGTCGATCAGCTCGCCATCACCCTTGACCACCTGGTAGACCACGCTGGGGGCCGTGGTGATCAGATCCTGGTCGAATTCACGCTCCAGACGCTCCTGCACGATTTCCATGTGCAGCAGGCCCAGGAAACCGCAGCGGAAGCCAAAGCCCAGAGCCTGCGAGACTTCGGGTTCGAACTGCAGTGCCGCATCGTTGAGCTGCAGCTTTTCCAGTGCATCACGCAACTGGTCATACTCACTGGCTTCGGTGGGGTACAGCCCCGCAAACACCTGGGGCTTGACCTCCTTGAAGCCAGGCAGGGGCTTGTCGGCAGGCCCCAGATTGTTGGGCAGCTTTTTTTCCAGCGTGATGGTGTCACCCACCTTGGCGGCCTTCAACTCCTTGATGCCGGCAATGATGTAACCCACCTCACCGGCCCTGAGCACGTCGCGCGGCTGGTTGGCAGGAGTGAACACGCCGATGCTGTTGGCTTCATAGGCAGCACCGCTGGCCATCATCTTGAAGCGCTCGTTCTTCTTGAGTTCGCCATCCACCACGCGCACCAGCATCACGACGCCCACATAGGGGTCGAACCAGCTGTCCACGATCATGGCACGCAGAGGGCCATCGGGATTGCCCTTGGGGGCCGGCACCTTGGCCACGATGGCTTCCAGAATCTCGTCGATGCCCATGCCGGTCTTGGCCGAACAGGGAATGGCGTCGCTGGCATCGATACCGATCACGTCCTCGATCTCGGCCTTGGCATTCTCGGGATCGGCCTGGGGCAGGTCCATCTTGTTGAGAACGGCGAATACCTCCACGCCCAGATCAAGCGCCGTGTAGCAGTTGGCCACGGTCTGGGCTTCCACGCCCTGGGAGGCATCAACCACCAGCAGACCGCCTTCGCAGGCGGACAGCGAACGCGAGACTTCATAGGAGAAGTCCACGTGACCGGGGGTGTCGATCAGGTTCAGGTTGTAGACATTGCCGTCCTTGGCCTTGTACTGCAGGGCCGCGGTCTGGGCCTTGATGGTGATGCCGCGCTCTTTCTCGATGTCCATCGAGTCCAGCACCTGGGCTTCCATATCGCGTTCGGCGAGGCCGCCGCAGCGCTGGATCAGGCGGTCCGCCAGCGTGGACTTGCCATGGTCAATGTGCGCAATGATGGAGAAATTACGGATGTGATTCATCAACGAGAAAGACAGCTTGGAATTGAAAAAAGTGGCCTGCAGCAGCAAGAAAAAAGGGCGCGTCCCTCAAGCGGCGCGCCCTTAACCAACAATCTCTGGCAACTGCGATAGTTGGGACTTTATTGTAGGCAAAACTGGCCGCAAGCCAAGACCCAGCAAGGCTTGACAAGTTTCGGTTTGTGATCTTCGAATTCATTTATCAACAAATTATCCACAAACCAGAAAACACCGTTTAGCCATCAGCAGCCGGAGATTGCAAAGGCTTTTGCACCGCTTGAAAACCGCCTGTCAGCGTGATTTTTTGCGTCCAACCACCATGCATTTGCGTGGGATTCTACCCAATGGCATAGGGGCACTGACAGGCTGAGGGCTTGTTGTCATTTCAGATCACGAAATGGCAACAAGCCCATGCAGGCTTTTCACCACAGTTATTTGGCAGGGCGAATCAACACATACTGCGCCCAGTCACCACGGCGCACCAGCACATTGACGGGTTTGGACTTGTCGGCCTTGGCCCAGGCGGCCTCGAAGCTCTTGAGATCCGAGACTTCCGCATTCGCCAGTTGCAGGATCACATCACCTTCACGCAGGCCGGCACGGGCTGCGGCATCCACCGCAGCCGACACGCGCACGCCGCCCTTGATGGCCAGCTCCTTCTTCTGCGCAGCCGTCAGCTCGCTCAGCGTCAGACCCAGCGACTTGTTCTCCAGCGTGCCGGATGGAGTCTTGCCTGCACCGCCGCTGCCAGCCTTGGTCTTGGCAGATTCGTCGGAAGGCACTTCGGCAATCACCATGCTCAACTCCTTGAGCTTGCCACGGCGCAGCACGGTAATGCTGCTCTTGGTGCCGGGCTTGGTATTGCCCACGAGACGCGGCAGATCGGAGACCTTCTCGATGGCCTTGCCATCGAACTTGGTGATCACGTCGCCCGCCTCCACACCGGCCTTGGCCGCAGGAGAGTCCGGCTCGACGGCCGACACCAGGGCGCCTTCTGGCTTGCCCAGGCCTATGGACTCGGCCACATCCTTGGTCACGGGGCCGATCTGCACGCCGATACGCCCGCGCGTGACCTTGCCAGTGGCACGCAGTTGATCGCTGACACGAATCGCTTCATCCACGGGAATTGCAAAGCTGATGCCCATGAAGCCACCCGAGCGCGAATAGATCTGGCTATTGATCCCCACCACCTCGCCGCGCATATTGATCAGCGGTCCGCCCGAGTTGCCGGGATTGATGGCCACGTCGGTCTGGATAAAGGGCAGATAGTCGCCGGTATCGCGCTGCTTGGCCGAGACAATGCCGGCAGTGACCGAATTTTCGAGCCCGAAGGGCGAGCCTATCGCCATGACCCACTCGCCCACGCGCAGCTTGCTCACATCGCCGATCTTGACTGCAGGAAGCCCTTTGGCATCGATCTTGACCACGGCCACATCGGTACGCTTGTCTGCGCCGACTATTTTTGCCTTGAACTCCCGCTTGTCGGTCAGCGTGACGATGACCTCATCGGCGCCATCAACCACATGGGCATTGGTCATCACATAGCCGTCAGCCGTGAGGATGAATCCGGATCCCACGCCACGTGGCTGCTCTTCCTCGGACTGACCGCCCTTGGGCGAGCGCTGACGCGGCACATTGGGCACGGGAAGGCCGAAGCGGCGAAAGAACTCCAGCATGTCTTCATCCATGCCCAGAGCTTCGGCGCTGTTGTTGGAGACCTTCTCCAGCGTTCGAATGTTGACCACCGAAGGACCGACCTGATCGACCAGATCCGTGAAGTCCGGCAGGCCGCGCGCCGTTGCAGCACTTTGGGCATGAGCAGCAGTAACCGGCAGCATGCCTCCTGCGATCAGGGCCGCGATCGCCATCGAACTGGCAATGGCTGTAGCCGAAACACGGGATTTGAGCGTCATCCAGGCTGGTGTGCGCATCGTTTTTATTCCTTGTTCGAGTCGTCGGACAGAACGGGTCGCCAAATCAGACCCATGAGAGAAAACAGGTGAGAGCATTGAAGCGCATTCTGGCAAAAGCCGCCATCGACCGAAAGCGCTCCGGCCCGTCAAATTGGGCACAGATAAAACAGTATCTGCGCCCAACTGATCCTAAATCAATAGCTGCGTACGCAAGCAGCATAAAAGCCTAGGCTTGAAACCATGCATTTCAGGCCTAAGACTGCTGTGCGAAGAAGCATCAATGGCGGGTAGCCGTAGCAAAGCCTGCATTGCGCAAAAAGCTGGCAGGCATCTGCAGATTGGGCGCGCTGCTTTGTTGAGGGTGAGAAGCCAGCAGCTCGTCCAGACGCGGATCACGCAGCATCACGGTCTGGCCGTTGGGACCAGCAACTGCCACCACGGTGGAAGACTGGGCTTCCGAACCCAAGGGCATGGCCGTCTCCTCACTGCCAGAAACAGGCTGGCTCAAGCCCAGCGATGCGGCAGGCGCGGCGGCCACCACGGCATTCGGGCTGAGAGCGGCGAGTTGCGCCCCACCCTGGCGACCGTACAGCCCCCCCGAGCCTGCAAGCATGACTCCCCAGCCAACGGCGGCCACGGCTGCAACCGAGGCAAAGCCGGCTGCCATCTTCCAGCGAAAGACCGATGCATTGGCCGCCTGACGGGCAGGCAGGCTGACCACCGTTGCGCCGTTGCCCAGTGCCTGGCCCCGCTCCTCGGCTGCAGTGATCTGCTCCAGACCGCCCAAGCCCAGGGAACTGGCCACATCTGCGGTCACTCCGGGCAGATGGATGCCGCGAATCGGCTCGCGCTCCATATGGGCGCGCACGCCGCTCAGAATATCGTGCTGGCTGTGATGGGCCAGTTCGGGAGAACGCAGCACATCGCCAATCAGGTGATACATGGCCCAGGACTGCCGGCCTTCGTCGCTTTCCGCATAGGAAAGCACGGCCTGCATCCGGACCGAGGAGGCTTCGCCATCCACCAGGGCCGACAACTGTTCCTGCTTGATCAGATCGTCATTCATGAAGTTCACCTGCTCGTCTTGCCTGTACTACCAACGCTTTCCACCCTGGCGCTCCAGCAGGGGCTTGACCCTGGCCGAAATCGCTTCGCGTGCCCGAAAGATGCGCGAGCGCACCGTGCCTATGGGACAGTCCATCGCCTGCGCGATTTCCTCATAGCTTAGCCCCTCGATTTCGCGCAGCGTGACCGCCTGGCGCAAATCCTCGGGCAAAGCTTCCATGGCGGCATTGACGGCTTCGGCAATTTCACGCGCCGCCAACACTGTTTCCGGGGTTTCCTGAGTCGTTAGTTCCTGTCTGTGAACAGAAGTTTCATCCTCATCGTCCCCAGTGTGTAACGCGCTCTCGGTCATCACCGGCGAGCGATGCATTTCCATCAAGGCCTTCTTGGCCGTGTTGACGGCAATGCGGTACAGCCAGGTGTAGAACTGGGCCTCGCCGCGAAACTGGTGCAAGGCCTTATAGGCGCGGATGAAGGTTTCCTGCGTGATGTCGGGCACCAGATCGACATCGCGCACCATGCGGCCCACCAGACGTTCGATACGACGCTGGTACTTGATGACCAGCAGCTCAAAAGCCCGCGTGTCGCCAGCATTGGCTCGTTCGACCAGAGCCAGATCGCTGTCGGCAGAGGGAGTGGGAAAATCGGGAGGTGTCATGAAAGGCCAAGCGGCGTGCTGCCATAACCGGCGAAGGCCTAGCCTTGCTCTGCCAGCGGCACGATGGAGGAATATACCGCACGCCGCAAGTCTCCCCACTGCTCAGGGCTGTGTCGCTGAGACAGGAAAATCCATAGCACCTTGCGCCTGCCGCCCTTGGTCCTGAACACCAAAACATCCGAAACACTGAGCCAAAGCCAGTGGCCACCATCAAGCCCCACCGCCAGCCGCACAGGCAGTGACCGAGCGGTTGACAGGTTTTCGGCCTCCAGCATCCAATGCTCACCATTCCAGAGCAGACGTCCTTGCGGCCAGTTACGCCACTGTCCGCAAAGCAGCACCGCAGTCAGGATCAAGGCGGGTAAAGCCAGCAACACCTGCAACCAGCCCGATTGGACGTGCAGGCACCAGACCAGCAGGGCCATCAGCAATACTATCCCGGTCAGCAGCAGCACCCCTCCGGCCCAGCCAGGCCGGAAGAAGACATAGGCAACGGCAGGAGCATGGTAGCGGGCACTCATGGGCTGACCATGTGCGAAAAACCGGCTGCCGCAAAGCTAGGGAAAGCACGATCAAGCCGCACATAGAGCAAAGCCCGCAAGGCCTGGGCCTGTGCGGGCTTGTGCAGAAGCGGCTAGCAGCGACTCAGACGCGCTTGAAGACCAGCGTGCCGTTGGTGCCACCGAAGCCGAAGTTGTTCTTCACGGCGACTTCCAGCTTGGCGTCACGCGCCGTATTGGCGCAATAGTCCAGATCGCACTCGGGATCCTGGTTGATCAAGTTGATGGTCGGAGGAATCTTCTGGTCGTGCAGCGCCATCACGGTGAAAACGCTCTCGATACCACCTGCGCCACCCAGCAGGTGACCCGTCATGGACTTGGTCGAGCTGACCACCAGATTCTTCTTCGCAAACTCGCCCATGGCCGCCTTGATGGCATTGGACTCGTTCGCATCGCCCAGCGGCGTGGACGTTCCGTGCGCATTCAGGTAGTTGACCTGATCCTGGTTCACACCGGCATTGCGCAAAGCATTGAGCATGGCGCGGCGGGGGCCGTCCATGTTGGGAGCCGTCATGTGACCTGCGTCGGCACTCATGCCAAAGCCTGCCAGCTCCGCGTAAATCTTGGCGCCACGGGCCTTGGCATGTTCGTACTCTTCGAGCACCAGCACGCCGGCACCTTCGCCGAGTACGAAGCCGTCACGATCCTTGTCCCAGGGGCGCGAGGCAGCCTTGGGGTCGTCGTTGCGCGTGGAAAGCGCACGCATGGCAGCGAAGCCGCCGACCCCCAGAGGCGAGACGGTGGCTTCCGTACCACCGGCCACGACGATGTCAGCATCGCCGTATTCGATCATGCGTCCGGCTTCGCCGATACAGTGCAGGCCTGTGGTGCAGGCTGTCACGATCGACAGATTCGGCCCCTTGAAGCCAAATCGCATGGACACATGCCCTGCCACCATATTGATGATGGAAGCAGGCACGAAGAACGGCGTGATGCGGCGAGGACCGCGGGCAGCCAGTTCTGCGTGAGTGTTTTCGATCAGCGGCAGGCCGCCAATGCCCGAGCCGATCACGCAGGCAATGCGTGTGGCCAGGTCTTCGGACAGGGCTTCACCTGTGGGCAGGCCTGCGTCCAGAACGGCTTGCTCCGCAGCCGCGATGCCGTAATGAATGAAGGTATCCATGGAGCGCGCATCTTTGGCGCTCATGTACTTCTCCACATCAAATCCCTTGACCTCACCCGCAATCTTGCAGGAGAAGTTCGATGCATCGAACTTGGTGATGAGGTCAATACCGGACTGGCCGGCCAAAAGATTGGCCCAGGCTTCGCCCACCGTGTTACCCACGGGGGAGATGCAGCCCAGACCGGTCACGACAACGCGACGACGGCTCATGCGTTCAAACCTTTAACTGATCGCTGAAAAAAGACCTTAGGCCTTTTGGTGGGTATTGGCGTAGTCGATGGCGTTTTGCACCGTCGTGATCTTCTCTGCGTCTTCGTCAGGGATCTCGATGCCGAATTCATCTTCCAGGGCCATCACCAGTTCCACTGTGTCCAGGGAGTCAGCGCCCAGGTCAGCCACAAAGGCCTTTTCGTTGGTCACTTGGGACTCTTCAACGCCGAGTTGTTCGGCAATGATTTTTTTGACACGTGCTTCGATATCGCTCATGGTTTCCCTCAGGGGGTTGTGAATGAACCCGCGATTCTAGCCGTTTCGGGAGAAGCCCCTTGGCGGCTGGCCGTCGCGAGGAAACGGCCACTGAACTTGCAAAAGTGTTCAGCTTCTGGCAGCAAGTGCGACAAACGCCGCGCAAACTGCCGAAATTTCTTACATGTACATGCCGCCGTTGACGTGCAGTTCCTGACCCGTCACATAGCCGGCACCAGCAGAAGCCAGATAGGCTACGGCATGGGCAATGTCACTGGGTTGACCCAGATCGCCCATGGCGATCTGGGCCTTGAGCGCAGCCTTCTGCGCCTCTGGCAGATCTGCCGTCATGTCCGTGGCGATGAAGCCGGGAGCCACGCAGTTCACGGTGATGCCGCGGCTGCCCAGTTCCTTGGCCAGGGCACGGGTCATGCCAGCCACGCCAGCCTTGGCTGCGGCGTAGTTGGCCTGACCGGCATTGCCCGAGGCACCGACCACGCTGGTGATGCTGATGATGCGGCCGAAACGCTGCTTCATCATGGGACGAATAGCCGCACGGCTGACTCGGAAAACAGCCTTCAGATTGGTGTCGGTGACGGCATCCCAGTCGTCATCCTTCATGCGCATCGCCAGGGTATCGCGGGTGATGCCGGCGTTATTGACCAGCACATGCAGGCCGCCGTCATTCTTGACAATGGAGTCGATCAGGGCATCCACGGCAGCGCCGTCGGTCACGTTCAGCGTGACACCACGGCCACCGAAGGCGGACAGCGCCTGGCTGATCTTTTCAGCACCGGCATCCGAGGTGGCAGTGCCAATCACTTGATAGCCCTTGGAGGCCAGCTCCTGCGCGATGGCGGCACCAATGCCACGGGTGGCACCGGTGACCAGGGCAACCTGGGGCTTGGTCTGGTTATCAGTCATGCGAGCAATTCTTTCACGTCAGCCAGGGTGGCTGCATCAAACAGGGGAACACCCGTCAGGTCGGCGTCAATACGCTTGACCATGCCGGCCAGCACCTTGCCGGGTCCACACTCCACGATATGGGTCACGCCGCGTGCCTTGATGGCCTGCACGCACTCCACCCAGCGCACCGGACCAAAGGCCTGACGATACAGGGCATCGCGAATCGCATCAGCGTCCGTCTGGACGGTGACGTCGATATTGTTGATGACGGGAATCGAGGGTGCAGCCAGCGTCAGCTCGGCCAGCGCGGCCTTGAGCTTTTCTGCAGCGGGCTTCATCAGGCTGGAGTGGAAAGGTGCGGAGACCGGCAGAGGCAGGGCGCGCTTGGCACCGGCCGCCTTGACCGCTTCGCAGGCCTTTTCCACGGCCAGCTTGCTGCCGGCAATCACGGTCTGACCAGGGTCGTTGAAGTTCACGGCTTCCACCACTTCAGCGCCGCCCAGCTGGGCCGTCACTTCGGCACAGACTGCCTTGACCTTTTCGGCATCCAGCGCCAGCACGGCCGCCATGCCGCCCGTGCCCACAGGCACGGCATCCTGCATGGCAGCAGCACGCAGACGCACCAGGGGTGCGGCCTGAGCCAGCGTCAGCACGCCGGACGCAACCAGCGCGGAGTATTCACCCAGGGAGTGACCGGCCACGGTATCGGGCAGCGCACCGCCTTCGGCCTGCCAGACACGCCAGGCCGCCACACCGGCCACCAGCATCACGGGCTGGGTATTGGTGGTCAGCGCCAGCGCTTCCTTGGGGCCTTGCTTGATCAGCAGACCCACATCCTCACCCAGAGCTTCGGAGGCCTCAGCCACGGTCTGGGCCACGACAGGATGGTCACCCCAGCCGTCCAGCATGCCTACGGACTGAGAGCCCTGGCCAGGAAATACAAATGCGAACTTCTTCATATTTCTTAGTATAAAAATTGCCTGAAACGCTTATCTATATTTCGTTTAAAGCTACATTTTGAGGAGCACAGCACCCCAGGTGAAGCCACCACCCACACCTTCGAGTAGCACAGTCTGGCCTTTTTTGACCTGACCGCTGCGCACGCCATGGTCCAGCGCCAGGGGAATCGACGCAGCCGAGGTGTTGCCATGCTGATCAACGGTCACTACCACCTTGTCCATGGACAGCTTGAGCTTTCGCGCCGTGCTTTGCATGATGCGAATATTGGCCTGATGCGGAATCAGCCAATCGATGTCGGCATCCGTCAGACCTGCCTTTTCCAGTGCGGAGCGAGCCGCCTTGTCCAGCACGCTCACTGCCAGCTTGAACACGGCCTGACCGTCCATCTTGAGCAAGGGATCGCCCAGCACATTGCCGCCGGAGACATTGCCCGGCACGCAGAGAATGCCGACATGACTGCCATCGGCGTGCAGCTCGGTGGACAGAATGCCGGGCTCGTCGGACGCCTCCAGCACCACGGCGCCGGCGCCGTCGCCGAACAGCACGCAGGTCGTGCGGTCATTGAAATCCAGGATGCGGCTGAAGACTTCCGAGCCCACCACCAGCACGCGCTTGGCAGCGCCGGTCTGGATCATGGAATCGGCCACCGTCAGGGCATAGACGAAACCGCTGCACACCGCCTGCACATCGAAGGCAGGGCAACCGTTGCTGATGCCCAGCTTGTGCTGCAGGATGGCGGCCGTCGAGGGAAACACCATGTCCGGAGTGGACGTGGCGACAATGATCAGATCGATATCCGAAGCCTCTATGCCTGCAGCCTCGATAGCCTTGCGACTGGCTTCCAGAGCCAGGTCGCTGCTGGTCACATCGGGCTCGGCAAAGTGGCGAGCACGAATGCCTGTGCGCTCGACGATCCACTCGTCCGAGGTTTCCAGGCCGCGCTGAGCCAGCTCGGCTGCGAGGTCGTTATTGGTCAGGCGGCGGGGCGGCAGGTAACTGCCGGTGCCAATGATGCGTGCGTAGCGTCTCATGTCTTCTATCAGGGCGCCGAAGTTCCAGATTCCGTCTGTGCTGCCAGCAGCAATGGTGCGGCAGCAGCAATACGGCTGCGGACACGGTCAAGCAGGTTGTTGCGTGCCGCATCATACGCGCGGTTCAAAGCATGCTCGAATGCCATTGCATCGGCCGAGCCATGGCTTTTGAAGACCAGCCCTCGCAGACCCAGCAACGCGGCACCGTTGTAACGACGGTGATCAACACGCTTCATCAGCGCAGATAGCACCGGATAGGCAATGATGGCAGCAATCTTGGTGAAGATGTTGCGCTTGAACTCTTCCTTGAGAATCCCCGAGATCATCGAGGCAACCCCCTCGGTGGTCTTGAGCGCGACGTTACCAACGAAACCATCGCACACGACAATGTCCACCACACCCTTGAAGGTGTCGTTGCCTTCCACATTGCCGTAGAAGTTGAGGTTGCCCGCATCGCCTGCAGCGCGCAGCAGCTCGCCGGCACGCTTGATGACTTCGCTGCCCTTGATCAGCTCTTCACCGATATTGAGCAGGCCGACGCTGGGTGCTTCCGTGTTCTTGAGCGCCGACACCAGGGCCGAGCCCATGACCGCAAACTGCAGCAGATGCTCCGCCGTGCAGTCCACATTGGCCCCCAGGTCCAGCATGGTGGTGTCGCTACCCTTGGCGTTGGGCAAACCAAAGGCAATGGCAGGACGGTCAATACCATCCAGCGTCTTGAGCAGATAGCGCGAGATCGCCATCAGCGCCCCGGTATTGCCCGCCGACACTGCAGCCTGAGCCGCACCATTCTTGACCTGCTGTACGGCCACGCGCATGGACGAATCCTTTTTCTTGCGCAGGGCTATTTCCACAGGGTCATCCATGCTCACCACTTCCGTGGCGGGAACGATGGTCACGCGCTCATGCTTGAAGCCGGCCAACTCCTCGGCCTTGCCGACAAGCAGCAGATGCGCATCGGGGTGTGAATTCAGAAACTGACGGCACGCGACCAGCGTGACGCGGGGGCCATGGTCGCCCCCCATGCAGTCAACAGCCAAATTAATCATGGGCGACTGACAAATCCAATTAGGCTTGGGATGATGAATTGAAGGATCCGAGGACCGCAACAGAAGTTATTTGCAAAACCGGCGCTGAGATTTTGCAGCAAGGCCCGCCATGACAGGTTTTGCAAATATCTTCCATAAAAACAAAAGCCTGTTGCTACAAAAAATGTAGCAACAGGCTTTGCGAATGCAGTCGTCGCTTAGGCTTCGGACTTGTTCTTCAGCACTTGACGGCCACGGTACACGCCGTTGGGGCTGATGTGATGGCGCAGGTGTGTCTCACCAGTAGTGGCTTCAACAGCGATGCCAGGCACATTCAGTGCATTGTGCGAACGGTGCATGCCGCGCTTGGAGGGAGACTTCTTGTTTTGCTGAACAGCCATGATGGCTCCTGTGTATCTTGAAAGGGTTGGTAACACGACCCACACAGCAAGACCGGGCAAAAAACTCTGCCTTTTGACGCACCTATCTAGAGAGCGCCCTTGTCTGTGCAAGTCCTAAAAAAACGCGATCAGCCCATTAAAGACACGAGGGGGTTTCGCGCGAAGCTCACGATTATAGCGCAAACGCTTTTCGCAGCCTATACAAAATCAAATCCCCACCGCGCCATGGGATGGATCAGTCGGCAGACTTGCCTACATTGAGAGATTGCAGCACGGCAAAAGGGTTTTCCTTTTGCTCATTGACCTGCTCGAAGGCGTCGTCGCTGACCTCCAGCTTGACGGGTACCGGGCAGACCTCATGGCGAGGCACTACAGGCACTTCCATCAGCAGCTCGTCCTCGATCAACTCCAGCAGATTGAACTCGCTGCTCAATGCCAGCACATCCTCATCGCTGTCGTCATCTTCCAGTTCTGCCGTCGCTTCGTCCGGAACGAAGCGAAATGACCGATCCACGTAAAGGGGAATATCGGCCTCGGTCAGGCAGCGCTGGCAGGTCAGCGGCAAAGCCACCTCGGCGCTCAGGTGCAGCCACACATGGCCGCTGCCGCCTTTTTGCTCCACCAGCTCGCCTTCGGCTTCCCAGCGCACCAGGGGCTGCTCGCCGGTAATCGCCAGCGCATCGGCCGCCAGACGCTTGAAGTCCGACAATGGTGCCTGACCATGCAGATGACCTTCAGCCTGCGCGAAAGCACGCACATCCAGCCGGGTCGCAGAAAAATCCTTGCTCATGCAGCCAGTGTAAGAGAATCCCGCAATGCCCGACTTATTGATTGCCGGACGACTTGAGCGTCCATTGATTCTTGGCTCCACCTCGCGCTACCGTCGTGAGCTGCTCAGCCGCCTGCAACTGCCATTCGAGACGGTGTCTCCGGAAGTGGATGAAACCCCGCTCAGCGGCGAAACACCCCACGGGCTGAGTCTGCGCCTGGCCGTAGCCAAGGCGCAGGCCGTGGCCCAACTGCACCCCGACGCCATCGTGATCGGCTCCGACCAGGTGCCCGAGCTCGATGGCCAGCCCCTGTCCAAGCCCGGCAGCCATGAGCGCGCCACCGAACAGCTGCGCCAGATGAGCGGTCGCCAGATGAATTTCCACACCGGCGTCTGCGTGAGCTGTGCCGAAACCGGCTTCACGGAATCCAGCGTGGTCACGGTACAAGTGCGCTTTCGCGAACTGAACGACCTCGAGATCGAGCGCTATCTGCGCGCCGAGCAGCCCTATGACTGCGCAGGCTCGGCCAAGAGCGAAGGCCTGGGCATCGCCCTGCTGGACGCCATCGTCAGCGACGACCCCACGGCACTGATAGGTCTGCCGCTGATCCGCACCTGCCAGTTGCTGCGTGCCGCAGGAGTGGTTCTGCCATGAGCGAAACATCAAGAAGCAAAGCGGGCACCCTTTATCTGGTGCCCGCCCCACTCGATTTCGGCTGCGAAAGCCAGACTGCTTTGACCGAGGTGCTGCCCGAAGGCACGCTGCGCCGTGCCGCCTCTCTGACTCACTGGATCAGCGAAAACGCCAAGACGGCACGCGCCTATCTCAAGCGCATCGACGCCTTGTTCCCGCTCGCTGCTCCGCTGCAGTCCCAGAACATTGCCGAGTTGCCACGCGAAGCCCACAAAAAAGGCGACCATGGCAACAAGGGCGGCGCCGTCTTCGACCCCAAACCCCTGCTGGCACCGGCACTGGCCGGGCAGGACATGGGTTTGATCAGCGAGGCGGGCATGCCCGCCGTGGCCGACCCCGGCAGCTCCATCGTGCGTGCCGCCCATGATCTGGGCATTCGTGTCGTGCCGCTGACGGGACCAGTCTCGCTGCTGCTGGGCCTGGCGGCCAGCGGCCTCAACGGCCAAAATTTCGCCTTTGTCGGCTATGTACCTCAGGATGGCACCGAGCGCACGGCCCGCATCAAGGAACTGGAGAGCCTGGCCCTGCGCCATGGCCAGACCCAGCAGTTCATCGAGACGCCGTACCGCAACGCAGCCCTTTGGCAGGCGCTGCTGCAAACCTTGCAGCCCAATACCAGGCTGGCTCTGGCCAGCGGATTGACGCTGGAGACAGCGCGCATTGAAAGCCATCTGGTGCGCGAATGGCGCCAGCGCAATGCACCACCCGACAATCGCACGCCGGTGGTGTTTGCCATAGGCCGTTGAGCGCCAAGAAACAAAAAAGCCTGCAGCCAAACCGCAGGCTTTTTTGATAGCTACCGACGCTTATCCAGAAATGGTTGGCACCTCTCTGATGCGCGATCAGCGAATGCTGGGCACCAGCCCGCGCATGGCTTTTACCGATCCCTCGCCAATGGCGGCACCAAATCGCTTGGCCAGACGTTCGGCCACATTGTCCCGACGGGTGTAGTCAATGACTTCCTCGGCCTTGACCACTTCACGTGCCACAAAGTCGAGGCTGCCCAGCTTGTCGGCCAGACCCAGCTCCACGGCCTGCTGGCCGGTCCAGAACAGTCCGCTGAACATTTCGGGAGTTTCATGCAGACGGTCACCGCGGCCGGCCTTGACCACGCCGATGAACTGCTGGTGAATCTGCTCCAGCATCTGCAGCGCAAATTCCTTCTGCTGCGCCGACATGGGGCTGAACGGATCGAGAAAGCCCTTGTTCTCGCCAGCCGTCAGCAGACGGCGTTCAACACCCACCTTGTCCATCACCCCCGTGAAGCCGAAGCCGTCCATGAGCACGCCGATGCTGCCCACGATGCTGGCCTTGTCGACAAAAATCTCGTCGGCCGCCGCCGCGATGTAGTAGGCCGCCGAGGCGCAGGACTCTTCGACCACCGCATACAGAGGCTTGTTGTACTTGGCCTTGAGACGCGTCATCTCGTCGTTGATGATGCCTGCCTGCACGGGGCTGCCGCCGGGCGAGTTGATCAGCAGCACCACGGCGCGCGAACCCGAATCCTCAAAGGCGCTGCGCATGGCGGCCACCACGAACTCGGCACTGGCGTCCGCTCCCGAGGCGATCTCGCCCTTGATCTCCACCACTGCGGTATGGGGCGAGGTGCTGGTCTTGGTGGCCGTATCCTTGAAGAACACTGCCCACAGCACCAGCAACACCACCACGGACCACAGCAGACGGCTGAAAAAGCGCCAACGCCGTGCTGCTCGCTGTTCCTTGATGGAAGCGAATACCAGCTTTTCCAGCACATCGCGCTCCCAGCCCCCATTCCCGGAGGCCTTGGCTGCGGCGGGCGCCTCTGCGGATGCGGCAGAAGCCTTGGACCACAGGTCCGCGCCCGGCGTCACATGCGGCTGGGAGTCATGGTTGTCAGGGGTGTTTGGGGAACTCATCTCAAAACTCTGGAGGTTTCAGTTGTGGCCCAGTATGCCAGCGCACCACGCCATCGCTTTCGCTCAAGGCGATTTTTACCAGCCCGCCACGGCAAGGACCGCCTGCACAGGCACCGCTGTCAGGTTCGTAGGCCGCTGCGTGGGTAGAACACAACAGCCAGCGACCGGAATCGTCAAAAAACTGACCTTCCTGGTAGTCCATTTCCATGGGAATATGGCTGCAGCGATTCAGATAGGCATAGACCTGCCCCTGGTAGCGAATCGCAAAAGCGCGGTTGCTCTGACCGGCATACAGCACATCAAAGCTCACCGCCCGGCCGCCGTCGACCAGATCGGCACTGGCGCACAGCTCCACGGCATCTGTCATATCTGGCTTCACGCGTTGGCCAACAGCCAGGCCCGCAACTGCGCCGCGGAATCGGCCACGAACAGCGGATCGAACTGGGCAAAGCCGTCGGGTGCATGGGCACCATAGGACACCCCCACACAGGCACAGCCGGCATTCTGCGCCATCTGCAGATCGTGCGTGGTGTCGCCAATCATCAGTGTTCGCTCGGGATCCACACCGAATTCGGCCATCAGCTCGTGCAGCATCAGCGGACTGGGCTTGCCGGCGGTCTCGTCGGCCGTGCGCGAACCGTCGAACAATCCCTTGAGCTGCGGGTCCTGCAGCGCGTGGTTGAGTCCCATGCGGCTCTTGCCGGTGGCCACGGTCAGCCAGTGCCCCCGCTCGCGCAGCTCGGCAAGCAACGGCAGGATGCCGTCAAACACGCAGATATCGTCCTGATGCTTGAAGAAGTGGAAGCGATAGCGATTGGCCAGCTCCGGGTATTTTTCGGGTGGCACATCGGGAGCCGCGCGCGCCAGTGCCGGCATCAGCGCCATGCCGATCACATAGGCAGCCTGCTCGTCGCTGGGCACGATGCCCCCCACATCACGCACTGCCTCCTGGATGCTGCGACTGATGATGGCCGTGGAATCCGCCACGGTCCCGTCCCAGTCGAATGCAATCAGATCGAAGCGGCGTGGTCGCCGGGCGCTATGGTTTTCAGTAGTCATGAAGCCTAGTCAGTTCACAAAATCCGCCAGCTCCGGCGGCAGCTCGGCGCGCAGCTCGACACGCTCGCCACTGGCGGGATGATTGAACTGTAGCCGCCAGGCGTGCAGAAACATGCGTTTGAGGCCCTGCTTTTGCACACGACGGTTGAGATCAAAATCACCATATTTGTCATCGCCCACGATGGGATGCCCCTGAGACGACAGATGCACGCGAATCTGGTGGGTGCGGCCCGTCTTGATGGTCACCTCCAGCAGGCTCATGGCAGGCAGTCCCTGCAGAGGGCGCGGCTCGATCAGCTTTCTGACCTTGACCAGGGTGATGGATCGCATTCCGTCCGGGTCATCGGCCGTGGTCACACGCACGCGACGCTCGCCGTCCGCCTGCAGATACTTGTGCAGTGGCAGGTCAATGACCTTCTTGTTGGCCGGCCAGGCCCCCTGCACCAGTGCCAGATAGGTCTTGCCGGTCTCGCGTTCGCGAAACTGGTCCTGCAGATTGATGAGTGCGGAGCGCTTTTTTGCGACCAGCAAAATGCCCGAGGTTTCGCGATCCAGCCGGTGCACCAGCTCGAGGAACTTGGCATCGGGACGCGCCTGGCGCAGTTGCTCGATGACGCCAAAGCTCACGCCCGAGCCTCCATGCACGGCCACGCCGGCAGGCTTGGACAACGCAAGCATGTGTTCGTCATCCAACAGGGCGGGAAAGTCCTTAGCCGGCGCCGGGCGTTCTGCTTTTTCAGCCACCTTGTCGGAGATCCGGACCGGAGGAAGACGCACCACATCGCCAGGCTGAACCCGGGTCTCGGCACTCACGCGTCCCTTGTTGATCCGTACTTCACCACTGCGGATGATGCGGTAGACATGGGTCTTGGGCACCCCCTTGAGGTGGCGCATGAGAAAGTTGTCGAGTCGCTGTCCGGCGGAGTCTTCATCGACCTCGATCAGCCGTACCGAGGCCGTGGCCGTATTCTGGGACCGGTCCTGTGCCGGTTTGCCCTCTATAATGTGTTTCACCTGTGCCGAGCTTAGTTGTAAGTGATTGATTCGCATGGAGTTTAGTCCAAACAATCATTTCCCACCGCACAGGCAGGTCGATGCCCGCCAGTTTTGCACACGCAAATTGCAGTCAAGATGAGCTGCAGCAGCCTGTGAAAGCCTGGCAAAGGCTGACGAATTGAAACACTGATACGGAATCTCATACCGTGTAGTTGTCCAGGCAAAAGCAGCCTGCAACTGCCGGTTCTCTCAACGAGCATGTGGATCTTTTGGACATTGCTGATCAACCTCTGGGGCAAGGCACGGCCGGCCCCCGGGACGAGTCGTGTCTCGAAGAAACCACCCACCTCCCTAGCACGCGCGTCGGCTTCTTTTGTACCCCGTCTGCATGCGCGTCCTCTCCCGCTCGTCCCCCGGCCTGTACCTCCGCTACTGACTTGAGATCAGGCCAGTAGCGCCGTCCTGTACCGCCCCAGATTCCTCATCCGTTTCAACTCGTTCGTCTGGCATCACGGCTCCTGTTGAGCCTGTCTTTGATTACCAGTCAAAGGTGCGTTGGTCTGTGACCAACGTGCCCCATAAAACGAATAAAGGAAGTGCATCATGAAACGGATGCTGATTAACGCGACGCAGTCTGAAGAACGCCGCCTGGCCATTGTGGACGGCCAGAAGCTGCTGGACTACGAGATCGAAATCGAAGGTCGCGAACAACGCAAGGGCAATATCTACAAGGCCGTCGTGACCCGCGTCGAGCCGTCTCTCGAAGCCTGCTTTGTGGACTATGGCGAAGACCGCCACGGCTTTCTGCCCTTCAAGGAAATCTCCAAGCAATACTTTGCCGAAGGCGTCTCGCCCAGCCAGGCCCGCATCAACGACGTGATCCGCGAAGGTCAGGAACTGATCGTCCAGGTCGAGAAGGAAGAGCGCGGCAACAAGGGTGCAGCCCTGACCACCTTCATCTCTCTGGCCGGCCGCTATGTGGTGCTGATGCCCAACAACCCCCGTGGCGGTGGCGTCTCGCGCCGCATCGAGGGCGAGGACCGCGCCGAGCTCAAGGAGGCCATGGATCAGCTCGAGTACCCCAAGGGCATGTCCATCATTGCACGCACTGCCGGTATCGGCCGCTCGGCTCCCGAGCTGCAGTGGGACCTGAACTACCTGCTCAAGCTGTGGAGCGCCATCGACGGCGCCGCCAAGGCCTCCAAGGGCGCCTTCCTGATCTATCAGGAATCCAGCCTGGTGATCCGCGCCATCCGCGACTATTTCAACAATGACATCGGCGATATCCTGATCGACACCGATGACATCTACGAACAGGCCCAGCAGTTCATGGCACATGTGATGCCCGAGCACGCTGCCCGCGTCAAGCGCTACCGCGACGACGCCCCCCTGTTCTCGCGCTTCCAGATCGAGCACCAGATCGAGTCCGCCTACTCGCGCACCGTGACCCTGCCCTCGGGCGGCGCCATCGTGATCGATCACACCGAAGCCCTTGTCTCCGTGGATGTGAACTCGGCTCGCGCCATCAAGGGCGGCGATATCGAGGAAACCGCGACCCGCACCAACCTCGAGGCAGCCGACGAAGTGGCACGCCAGATGCGCCTGCGCGACCTGGGCGGCCTGATCGTGATCGACTTCATCGACATGGAAGAGGCCAAGAACCGCCGCGAAGTGGAAAACCGCCTGCGCGATGCCCTGCGCCAGGACCGCGCCCGCGTGCAGTTCGGCACCATCAGCAAGTTCGGCCTGATGGAAATGAGCCGCCAGCGCCTCAAGCCCGCCTTGTCCGAGGGCGCCCACATCAACTGCCCGCGCTGCGGCGGCTCCGGCCACATCCGCGACACGGAAAGCTCGGCGCTGCAGATTCTGCGCATCATCCAGGAAGAGTCCATGAAGGACAACACGGCCGCCGTGCACTGCCAGGTGCCCGTGGAAGTGGCCTCCTTCCTGCTCAACGAGAAGCGCAGCGAAATCACCAAGATCGAGCTCAAGCAGCGCGTCAACGTGATCATGGTGCCCAACAAGTCCATGGACACGCCGCACTACAAGCTCGAACGCCTCAAGCACGACGACTCGCGCCTGGAATCCATGGAAGCCAGCTACAAGCTGGCCGACGAGCCCGAAGAGGTGACCACCGTCACCCGCCGCTCGCAGGAGCCCACCAACAAGCAGACTCCCGTCATCAAGGGGGTCCTGCCCGATGCTCCCGCACCGATTGCAGAGCCTCGTCCACCCCGCCAGCCTCGCGCTGCCGCTGCGACGCCCGCTCCCGCTGCGGCCCGCCCGGTGGTGCGCGAGCAAGGCTTCTTTGCCTGGCTCAAGAATCTGTTCGGCTTCGGCACACCCGCCCCCGTGGCAGCGCCCGCTGCCGTGGTCGAGGCTCCCGCTCCTGCCGCCCGTGAAGGCAGCCGCGACGGCCGCCGAGGCGAAGGCCGTGGCGGCGATCGCAATCGCCGTGGAGGTGACCGCAACGAGCGCAGCGACCGCAACAGCGCAGAGCGCAATGGCAGCGAACGCGGAGACCGCAACAACCGCCGCAATGCCCAGGGCCGTGATGAGCAGCAACGCAACGAGCGTCCCGAGCAGCAGCAACAGCGTCAGGACCGCCCCGAGCGCGGCAACCGCCGCGGTGGCGAACGCAACGAGCGCCGCGACGACCGCCAGCCCCAGGTGGCAGAAGCCGCTCTGAACGGCGAAGAGTTCAACGCAGCTCCCAAGCCCGAGCGCAACCGCCAGGAACGTGGTGACCGTGCGGAACGCAATGAGCGCGGCGAACGCGGTGAAGGCCGCCGCGAGCGCCAGAATCGCAACGCCGACGCCCAGCCCGCCATGCAGGCCGTGGTCGACGAAGCGGCGCTGAACACCGCCCAGGTCGAAGGTTCTGACGCTCAGGCGCAGGATGGCACACAAGGCGGCGAGGCTCGCGAGCCCCGTCAGCGCCGTTCGCGTGACCGCTATGGTCGTGACCGCCGTGACCGTGCACCGCGCGATGCCCAGGCAGAAGGCCAGGCTGCAGAGCAGACTGCCGAAGCCCAGGCTCCGGTCGAAGCGCCTGCCACCGACGCTGGCGAGCAGCCGGCACGCCGCAGCTACTTTGATGCTGTTGCACCTCAGGCTCAAGCAGAACAGGCACCTGTTGCTGCAGAAGTGCAGGCGCCCGTGATTGCAGAAGCCGTGGCAGCAGCTGTCGCGCCTGTTGCAGAACTCTCTCAGCCCGTGCAGGCAGAGCCTGCTGCTGCCGCAGAGCCTCAAGCTGCCGCCGTGGAGCTTGTGGCTGAAACCGTGACTCCTGCCCCGGCAGTCGCAACGCCCAAGGCTCAGAGCTATGCGCTGCCGATTGCCGAACTCCAAGCCCTGGCAGCCGCATCGGGCCTGGAATGGATCAACTCCGATGCCGAAAAGATCGCCGCCGTCCAGGCTGCGATTGCCGCCGAGCCCAAGCCCGTGCGCATTCCGCGCGAGCGCCCACCCGTGGTGGTGCTCGACGAAGGCCCGCTGATTCTGGTCGAGACCCGCAAGGATCTGAGCCTGATGCAGCTGCCATTCGAGAAGGAAGAACAGGCTGCAGGCGTCAACGCCTAAGCAGACTGCCTTCCGGCATCACAGGGCCAAGGGGACTGTCCACTTCGGTGGATGGGGCCTTGGCCCTTTTTCATGCGCCCTTTCTTTGATTGAGTGAACGTCAAGCCATGTTGTTTCTGATCTCTCCAGCCAAATCGCTGGACTATGAAAGCCCTATTTCCGCCGAACTGCCGCACACGCTGCCGGTTTTCAAAAAGCAGCCCCTGGAACTGATTGAAGTGCTGCGCGAGAAATCGCCCCAGCAGATTTCGGAGCTCATGAGCATCAGCGACAAGCTGGCCGTACTCAATGTGGGCCGCTACGAAGCGTTCAGTGCCAGGTTCACCGCCAAGAACTCACGCCAGGCGGTGCTGGCCTTCAATGGCGATGTCTATGAGGGTCTGAATGCCGCCAGCCTCAAGCCCAAGGAGCTGGACTGGGCCCAGGAGCATGTCGTGATTCTGAGCGGCCTCTACGGCGTGCTGCGCCCGCTGGACCTGCTGCAGCCCTATCGCCTGGAGATGGGCACCCGGCTGGAAAACGCCAAGGGCAGCAACCTCTATCAGTTCTGGGGAACCCAGATTGCCGACTATCTGAACGAGCGCAGTGGTGCGCAAGCCGAGCACGGTGATGCCCAGACCGAGCGCATTGTCGTCAACCTGGCATCGCAGGAATACTTCAAGGCCGTGGATCTCAAGGCGCTCAAGGTCCCCGTGGTCGAATGCGTTTTCGAGGACTTCAAGGGCGGCAAATACAAGATCATCAGCTTCCATGCCAAGCGCGCGCGCGGGCTGATGGTGCGCTGGGCCGTGCAACACAAGGCCAGGAAGGTGGCCGACCTGCGCAAGTTCGACCTGGAAGGCTATGCACTGGCCGAGCAGGCCAGCACGCCCGGCAAGCTGGTGTTCCGCCGCAAGCAGCAAGACTGACGCTGCGCATTGAAATCGGCATCAGTGCACACTAGCATTGTCGACATGAGCACCTCCACCCAAGACGAGTTCGTCACACCTCCCGGCCTGACACCCGAGCTGATGCAATGGGTGCGAACACAAAGGGCCTCTGGCGTGCCACTGCCATCGCTGCTGCAATCCATGCGCAAGGCAGGCTGGGCCGAGCATCTGGCGCGCCGCGCGCTGGCCCTGCCCGAAGAGGGTGAACTGCCCTTGCCTTTCGCAGCAGCCAGGCCCGAAGCCGAAGTGGCAGTGCAGGTCCATGAGTCGGGCGTTCCCGAGCCCGATCTGCTGACCGATCCCTGCTGCGTCCATGCCGGCGATCGCGATGTCCATGTGCTGATGAGCGTGCGCCACCCGCGAGTGGTGGTGTTCGGCAACCTGCTCTCCAACGAGGAATGCGATGCCATCATCGCAGCAGCGCGCCCGCGCATGCAGCGCTCGCTGACCGTGGACAACCAGAGCGGCGGCGAGGCCGTCAATGACGACCGCACCAGCAATGGCATGTTCTTCCAGCGCGGTGAGAACGACCTCATCAGCCGTGTGGAGCAGCGCATTGCCCGACTGCTGAACTGGCCGCTGGAAAACGGCGAAGGCATGCAGGTGCTGCACTACCGACCAGGCGCCGAATACAAGCCGCATTACGACTACTTTGCGCCCAACGAGCCCGGCACGCCGACCATACTCAAGCGTGGTGGCCAGCGCGTGGGGACCCTGGTCGTGTATCTCAACGAGCCCGCGCGCGGCGGCGCAACCACCTTTCCCGATGTAGGGCTGCAGGTCGTTCCGCGTCGTGGCAATGCCGTATTCTTCAGCTATAACCGGCCCGACCCGGCCACCAAGACCCTGCACGGCGGCGCTCCCGTGCTGGAGGGCGAAAAATGGATTGCCACCAAGTGGCTGCGCGAACGAGAGTTCAAGTAAAAACAGGCTCCAACCCTTACCCATAAAGCGCCAGCAGCTATCTTTTCTACTGCTGGCCATTTTGTTTTTGAATCATGCACACCCCTGAACAATCGCAGCTGGGCAAAAGCTCGGCCTATGTGGACCAGTACGACGCATCCCTGCTCTTTCCCCTGCCACGCCTCGCCAAGCGCGAGGAAATCGGCGCCGCCATCAACCCGCCTTTCTTTGGTGCCGATCTGTGGACGGCATTCGAAGTTTCGTGGCTCAACCTGCGCGGCAAGCCCCAGGTGGCGCTGGCGCATTTCACCATCCCTTGCGAAACGCCCAACCTGATCGAGAGCAAGTCCTTCAAGCTGTATCTGAACAGCTTCAACAACACCCGTTTTGCCGACGCCAGCGAGGTGCTGGCGCGCCTGCGCACCGATCTGTCCGAAGCCACCTGGCGCGGCAGCGAGACCCAGGGCAGCGTGGGCGTGCGACTGCTGGAAGCGCAGCAGTTCGATGCCCAGCAAGTGCACGAGCTCGACGGTCTGCTGCTGGACCGCCTCGATGTGGAGTGCACCCAGTACACGCCGGCTCCCGAGCTGCTGCGCGCCAACCATGACGAAGCCCCCGTCAGCGAAACCCTGGTCAGCAACCTGCTCAAGAGCAACTGCCTGGTCACCGGCCAGCCCGACTGGGGCAGTGTGCAGATTCAATACAGCGGTGCGCAGATCGAGCAGGAAGGTCTGCTGCAGTACCTGGTGAGCTTTCGCAACCACAACGAATTCCATGAGCAATGCGTGGAACGCATCTTCATGGACATCTGGACCCGCTGCAAACCCATCAAGCTGGCCGTCTACGCCCGCTATACGCGCCGCGGCGGCCTGGACATCAACCCCTTCCGCACCAGCCACCCGGGCGCCTTGCCGGCCAACGTGCGCTCGGCGCGGCAGTAAAAGAGGCGGCCGGCCATCCTCAGGCCGGCCGTCATTTCAAGCTTTTCACCGGCATGCCGACGCCGCAGCGGCATGTCCCCCCGAACTCAGACTCTTGTCGGCGACCCGCACCTGAATTCTGAAAAATAGGAATCGTCCCGCACCGATTCAGGTTGACTTTTCAGATCACCCTATTTGAGCCTATTTCGCCTCGATTGAGCTGACAAAGATGAATCGTCGAAAACACGGAATTCATTAGATAGCTTGCTATTGAAATGCGGCGTGTGCCAAGGTAGTTGTCGCGTCAGTAGTCAGGCCACTCGCCTGCTCATCTCGTTTTGCGCACGCTCCGGATTGAGGCACACCTCATCCGGCCGATGCCAGTTGAGCGGCCCCGCGCTCCGGCGCTGCGGGTTGTGCTTTCTGGCCTGCGCGTACAGCTGCATGCGTTGCTGCAGCAACCGCCGGTACTGCCTTCTGTGACGCTGGCCTGGCCTTACATACTTCAGCGCGCTGTGGCGATGCTCTTCGTTGTACCAAGCTACAAAGCGCAGCACCCGTTGCCTGGCCTGCTGCACGTTGCCGAACGGGCGGGCGATCCACAGCGGACAGTATCTGGCCGTGCGGAACAAGGCCTCGGCGTAGGCGTTGTCGTTGCTGGCCCGAGGCCGGCTGTATGACGGCACCACGCCCAGGGTCTGCATTGCCGCCCTTCATTACCGAGCCATTGTCCGAATGCAGCACCAGCGGGCTACCTGCCGTTTGCTCACGCAGGCATGCCTTGTGCAGCAGTTGGGATGCATGCTGCGAGGATTTTGCTTCGTGCACTTCATTGGCAACGAGCTTCCTGCTGTAGGTGTCCTTGACCATGTACCAGTAGAAGAAGCGGCCCTTGACGGTGCCTGGCATCCAGGTGGTCCCAGCTCCACAGCTGCTTGGGTGCATCCGCTCAGTGCGTGGTCAAGGGCCGCGCCACCGGCGCTTTGCTGCGTCCCCGTCGCCGGTTCACGCCTGCAGCCCTGAGCACGCGGTAGAACGTCGATTCGCTGGCCAGATGCAGGCCCTAGTCGGCCGGCTTTGGCACGATCTGGTGTGGCGTGAGACTGGCGCAGTCGGCCCGATTGGCGACATCGAGCACAGGCTGACGTTCGGCTTCGCCGAGCTTGTTGGCTGTCCGTGCCGGGCACCACCGCCAATGGCTTCGTCGATCAACTCCATGGCCTGTTTGCGATCTTGGGTATTGATCAGACGTCCTCGTCCCTGCCCCAGATCGCATCCGCCTTTTTTCTGAGAACCAGCAACGCTGCTGCCTCCGCCAACGCCTCGGATTTGCGCTGCAGTTCCCGCTCGAGATTGCGTAGCTGCTGCTGCGTGTCAGAGCTGATCACAGGGTCCTGTTCATGTACAGGAGCTGCGCCGCCGTTGGCCCGTTCACAGGCTTGGTGCCATTGCTGCAGCTGCTCGGGCAAGATGCCCCTGGTTCGGCACTAAGTCGCGATCTCCTCTTCACTGAGCGGCGCTGTCTGCAGAACTGCCTGTAATTTCTTGGTGCTGCTCCAGCGCTCCCTGGGCTTGTCAGCGGGCACGCAGCACCCTTCCTGACGGACTGCATCACGCCAAGTGCGCAGGGTGACGGCGTTGATGCCGGTTTCTTTGACCAGCTCAACCACGGTGCGGTTCAGCGGCGGCTGATGGTGCTGAACCCGGGCATCCGCCAATCCAGTTTGGCCAGGCGCAGCAGGCTTTGCATCAGGCCCAGGCTTTGGTGCAGGGCCAGTCCGAACAGGCATTTGATGCTTAGACAGAACTGGAGGGCCGCATCGCTGAATCCTTGCTGCCGGCCTCGTTTGCCACTGGCGCTCGCGTACCACGGCATGTTTTGTCCAGCCAGATCGTCAGGGCCCCTCGGGACTTCAGGGCTACGTTGTACTCGGCCCAGTGGGTAGTCTTGTAGCGGGACTTGACGCCCTTGGGTTCAGTCATGTGCCCAGGCTACCAGCATGGGCGACCGTCTTTGTGCAACAAAGCCCAACAAAGCCCATCGGTGACACACAACAGTCATCTATGGGCGCCGGCCCCTGCGCAGCAAGGAGCCTCTTCGTCATCGAATGGCCGACAGCTACAGAGCAGCCCTCGCCTTTCTCATCAAGCTTTCTTGATCCATTCTTTTGAATGAGGAGTCGCCTCGCAAGCAACAGCCATTTCTATGGATCTAAAAAAAGTCTGAACAGCGACAGGCAGAGGAGAGCCTGAGCGCTTGGTGATGAAAGACAGTGTTGGCAACTCGATGGGCGACTCGACTGGCAGGACTCGGAGGCTCGACGGGCTTGTTTCGCCACGAAGTTGCTCTCTGCGCATCACGCCGATCAGCGAGCGATCGGTTTTCAGCAGTTGTGTCAGTGTGAGCGGAGACATCGACTCGATCGTTGCGGATGGCGGCTCCAACCCACGCTGAAGGCATGCAGCGACGAACATCTGGCGCAGCATCGTGTGGGAAGGAGGAAGGACCCAGTCGAACTCAAAGACTTCCTGCCATGAGACTTTACGCCGCCTTGCCAGGGCATGCTCGGGGGAGCAGACCATGCAGATCCAATCCCGCGAGACAGGTGTGACCTCAAGACCCTCGACCAGTGAAGAACTGGCAACGTCCAAAGGCAAGGCTCCGACAACACAGTCGATATTGTTCTCAAGCAGATCCCTGAGAAGAACATCGACGCTGGCCTCACGGATCTGGACTTTTGCCCCTGGGATCAGTTCTCGGTAGTGGCCGATGGCCTTTGGAACAATCGATGTCACGGTCAAACTGCCCAATCTGAGCACTCTGCGCTTGCCTTCAAACGCCGCCAGTACCGCACCAGCGGTGACCTGTAATTCGCTTCGAAGGATCTGCGCTTGTCGCACCGCCACCTCTCCCGCGGGCGTCGGTTTCAACCCGGCCTTCGAGCGTGCGAACAACGTGCCCCCAAACGCACTCTCAATTTCCTTGAGCATCTTGCTGATCGCCGGCTGGCTCAGATGAAGACGCTCGGCCGCGACGCGAAGGCTTTCCGAGTCACTGAGCACACTTAGCAGTTCAAAGTGCCGAAGGCGCAACTTGCGCAGGAGGAGCTTTGTCAGCGATTCTTCATTCATTCCATTTGGTAAATGATGTTTTCGAATAATGCACTTTTCGGAATTTTGCATCAACTCTAAAGTTCAAGCACAAGTAAACCAACGGAGACATCAATGCACCGTCGAAGCCTTCTCATGACTGCTGCCGCGACCAGCTTGGCAGCCGCTGCGCCTGGTCTGGCGTTCAGCGCACCATCCCCGATCAAGCTCGTTGTTCCCTACGCTCCAGGTGGCGCGACCGACGTAGTTGCGCGCATCGTTGCGATGTCGATGGCCGAAGTTATGCAGCGCAGCATCATTGTGGACAACCGCTCAGGAGCAGGCGGAAACATCGGCAGTGCATTCGTCGCATCGGCGCAACCTGACGGCAACACAATGCTCTTCAACGGAACGACGCCATTAGCGATCAACCTCGCGATTGAACGTGCTGCGGGCTTCAACCCAAAGAAGGACCTGGCTCCTGTGGGCATGGTCGCAAGACTTCCGACTGCGATCATGGTCAATGCTTCGATGCCTGTGAAGAACGTGCAGGAATTCATTGCCTATGCGAAGCAGACGCCTCGAGGTTTGAACTACGGAACCGCCGGCGCAGGGACGCTGAGCCAGATCAACGCCGAATTGTTTTCCGCGGCGGTGGGCACAAAGATGGTGGGTGCGACGTACCGAGGAAGTTCCCCACTGATCACCGACCTCATCGGCGGTATCGTGCAAGTGTCTTTCGACAACATCGGTCCATACCTGCCGTTCATCGAAAATGGCAAGCTTCGGGCGCTCGCGGTCATGACGTCAAAGCGCTCCCCCAGGTTGCCGAACGTTCCGACGCTCGCTGAAGCAGGCATCAAGGACTTTGACTTTCCTTCAAATTTCGCGATATGGGCGCCGAGCGGCACAGCACCTGCCGCCATCTCAGCGTTCAACAAAGCCCTCAACGAATCCCTGCGCAAGCCTGAAGTCATTGAACGGCTGCAAGCCTTGGGCTTCGAGCCGGCACCCGATGCGCCGGCAGTAGTGAGCCAGCGAGTCGATTTTGAGCACAAGACGTTCGCCGACATCATCAAACGCGCGAACATCAAGCTCGACTGAGAAGCTCCATGACCCTCGCAAATATCAGTGCCGCTCATGGCAGCGGCTCTACACTTCCTCTTCATGGCATTCGCGTTGTAGAGATCGGGAACTACATAGCCGGTCCAGGCGCAGCAATGACCCTGGGAGATCTCGGTGCCGAGGTCGTGAAGATCGAAGCAATGGAAGGTGACATGGCGCGGCACGCCGGACATTACGGCAATGCCATGCTGCGGTCATTCAATCGAAGCAAGAAGTCCGTTGCGATCGATTTGCGCACGCGCGATGGGCTGCAGGCTGCTGTGAGGCTTATCGCCTCCTCGGACGTGGTAATCCAGAATCTTCGGCCAGGCGCAGCAGATCGTCTAGGACTTGGCGCGAAAGCCTTGCGCAAAGAGAATCCTTCGCTGATCTATTGCTCGATCACCGGATTCCCTGCCGAAAGTCCCTCCAATGCACGTGCCGGGTATGACATAGCCGCCCAGGCGGAGAGCGGTCTCATGTCTTTGACCGGAGACCCGAACGGTTCACCTCAAAAAGTCGGCGCACCGATCGTGGATACCGCGACAGCCCAGCTCGCAGCTCAGGCTGTACTGGCTGCGCTGCTTCGCAAGGAGCGTTTTGGCGGCGGTGAGACGATCGATATCTCCTTGCTAGAGGTCGCACTCCACTTGCAGCTCCCCACGTGGAGTGACTATCTCGTACGCGGCGTCCAGCCGTTTCGCACAGGCGAGGGGCAACCACTCAATGCACCGGCAGCCGACTTGATGCAAACGGCGGACGGTCAGATCGTGGTGTCGGCTTACATCGAGTCGCACTGGCAGCGGCTCTGCAGAGTGCTGGGCATGCCAGAACTGGCTGACGACCCACGTTTTTGCCGGAACGAGTTGCGGGTGGCGAACAGGTCGGCAATGAAGCAGGCTTTGAGTACCGCATTCCAGAGGCTGACGACCGACGAAGCGATCAATCTGCTTGCTGATAACAACATCGTTGCCGGTGCCGTGCGCAGCTACAGCGAGGTCTTGGCTGGCCCCGATTTCTCGAAGAGTCGCATGTTGATCGACGTCGATTCGAACGAGCAGGAAGCCGGTTACCAGAGTTTCGGACTGCCGTACGACATGCTTGAGGCCGGGCGCTCCCGGACCGTCGCACCGCCAGAAGTCGGTGCGGACACACGGAGCATGCTGGCCATGGTCGGGTACGGGGAGGCCGAAATCGAGTCCCTGGCTAGAAATCACATCGTAAAGATAGCGATGCCAGAAACCCCAGTGATGCAGGAGACGTGATGACACATCAATTGACGGAGCGAACGGAAACAATCGGCGTGATCGGCGCGGGTGCGATGGGTCGCGGCATCGCTGAAACCGCAGCCGCTGCGGGCTTTCGGGTACGACTTTTCGATGCGGCCGATGGAGCAGCGCTTAGAGCCGTCGAACTCATTCAGGACAGTCTCTCAAAACGAGTGAGACAGGCCGCCCTGACGCCAAGCGACGTCCAGCGCGCTGTGGCCCGGTTGACACTGCCCGCAACGCTCGGCGAGCTTGCAGACTGCGATGTGATCGTAGAAGCCATCATCGAGGATGTGCAGGCAAAGCGTTCACTCTTTGCCAGCTTGGAATCCGTCGTCAACGAAAAATGCATCCTGGTCACCAACACGTCTTCACTCAGCGTGACGGAGATCGCTGCCGCGTGCGAACATCCCGAGCGAGTCGCTGGCTGGCACTTTTTCAATCCGGTGCCGCGCATGAAACTTGCCGAGGTCATCCGGGCGGTGCGAACGTCGCCGCAAACCATCGACCGGCTATTGAGCCTTACCAACGAATTCGGCCACCGGGCCATTTCCGTCGAAGATTCGCCCGGTTTCGTGGTCAACCATATCGGTCGTGCATTCGTCACCGAAGGACTTCGTTTGCTGGCTGACAAGTGTGCGAACCACGACGTTCTCGACGCGCTCCTGCGCAATTGCGGCGGTTTTCGCATGGGCCCATTCGAACTGATGGACCTGACGGGACTCGACGTTTCCCTGCCTGCCTCCGAAGCCATTTTTCAACAGTACTATGGTGACGATCGCTATAGGCCTGCGGCAGTTGCAAGGATCAGGCTAAACGGAGGACTGCTCGGCCGCAAGTCAGGACGTGGCTTCTATGACTACACGAGCGGCGGTGCCCGAATTGCACCACCGGACATCTTTACTGGCGGTGAGGGCAAAGCACTTCGATGGAGTGCGGGAAAAGGACCCGCGGAGCCGACAGCTGCTGTCAGAGCACTCTTTGAAGCCCACTGGCCGGAAACGGATGCCGAAACCGCTGAAGTGATCGTGAGTTCGCCAGCGTGCTCGGATCTCTCGACGCTGGCAAGTGCCGGTGAGGCGAACCCTCAAAAAGTCATCGCTGTCGATCCTTTCTTCAGCTCCATCCGTGGTGTGACAGTAATGTCATGCCCGGCAACGGAGCCCGGGGTGCTGCAACAGGTGCAAGCGGCATTCGCATCGCGCGGAGTTCCCACGTTTGCAATCGCAGACACCCCTGGCTACGTTGCTCCACGCGTGATCGCCTGCATCGTCAATCTGGCGTGCGAGATCGCTCAGCAAGGGGTCGCAGCGCCGACCGACGTGGATGCAGCTATCCGACTTGCCCTGGGGCATCCCTTTGGTCCCTTCGAATGGGCCGACAGAATCGGGCCAGCACGGATCCTTGAAGTGCTGGATTGCGTGCATGGCAGCACAGGTGATCCGAGGTACCGCGCCTCCTCGTGGCTTCGAAGGCGCGCGCAGCTGAAGCTGCCTTTGTCATCTCCTGAAGTCAGATCCACCCCGGCAACCTCTATATCGCAAGTCGCATGACGAATTCTGCTTACATCTGCGACGCCGTTCGCACCCCCATTGGCCGCTACGGCGGTGCGCTGTCGACCGTCCGAACCGACGACCTCGGCGCCATTCCCATCAAGGCATTGATCGAACGCAACAGCGGTGTCGACTGGGCAGCCGTCGACGACGTCATTTACGGCTGTGCCAACCAGGCCGGGGAGGACAATCGGAACGTTGCCCGAATGGCTGCACTCCTAGGTGGCTTACCTGTCGATGTTGCAGGTTCAACGGTCAATCGGCTGTGTGGGTCGGGACTGGATGCTATCGGGACCGCTGCACGAGCTATCAAAGCCGGTGAAGCCAACCTGATGATTGCGGGTGGCGTCGAGAGCATGAGTCGAGCACCATTCGTCATGCCCAAGGCGGGTTCCGCCTTCAGTCGCGACAACGCGGTCTACGACACCACGATCGGCTGGCGTTTCGTGAACAGGCTGATGAAGGCTCAATTCGGCATCGACACAATGCCGGAAACGGCAGAAAACGTCGCCCTGGAATTTCGTATCGAACGTGAAGCACAGGATTTGATGGCGTTGAGGAGCCAGCAACGTGCCTTGGCTGCGCAGGAGCAGGGATTCTTCAACGCAGAGATCGTACCGGTGGTCATCCCACAGAAAAAGGGGGACGCCGTGGTTGTCACGCGCGATGAGCATCCCCGTTCTACGTCCCTTGAAGCGTTGTCCAGGCTCAGAGGCATCGTGCGCCCTGAAGGAACCGTGACTGCCGGGAATGCGAGCGGTGTGAACGATGGCGCCTGCGCTTTGATCATTGCCAGCGATTCGGCCATCGCCGCACACCACCTGCAACCACGCGCTCGCATCGTGGCGATGTCTACAGCGGGGGTGGCGCCGCGATTGATGGGCATGGGACCTTTGCCCGCGACGCAAAAGGTTCTCGCGCTTGCAGGAATGAGCTTGGACCAGATCGAGGTGATCGAACTCAACGAGGCCTTTGCGGCGCAAGGCCTCGCCGTCATGCGCGGGCTTGGACTTGACGATGATGATCCCCGGGTCAATCGCTACGGAGGGGCCATCGCACTGGGTCACCCTCTGGGTGCAAGTGGAGCGCGCCTTGTCACCACTGCGGTCAATCAACTGATGGTCCACTCAGCGCGATACGCTCTTTGCACCATGTGCATCGGAGTCGGCCAGGGGATCGCACTTTTGATTGAAAGAGTCTGAGTCATGGACAAGCAGCAATATCGCTTAGCGACAGAGAACGCCACTTCCCAAGACCACCGTGGCGCTCGAACTGCCGGAGCCGGTCCGTTGAAGGGGGTTCGCGTCCTCGACCTTTCAACGATGGTTGCTGCACCCTGGATCGGGGCTTTTCTGGCAGACCTTGGCGCTGATGTCGTGAAGGTCGAGTCACCGGAACGTTCCGATCCAATCCGGGATCTTGCACCGCTGAAGGAGGGAATATCGCTTTGGGAAAAAGTGGTCAATCGCGGCAAGCGCTCAATGCTGCTCGACCTGCAGATGCCGGAGGGAAAACACGCCCTAAACCGCATCCTGCCGGGCGTGGATATTCTGATCGAGAACTTCAAGCCAGGCACCCTGGATCGGTGGGGTCTCTCTGAAGATCGGCTTTTAGAAGCGAATCCGTCTTTGATCATTCTTCGCGTGACGGGATTTGGACAGGCTGGGCCCTTGAGTCAGAGCCCTGGGTTTGGCCGCGTCTTTGAAGCTATGACCGGATTTGCGAGCCTATGCGGAACGGCCGAGGGGTCGCCGTTGCACCCCGGCGTTGCCGTTGCCGATGCAATTGGAGCCTTGTTTGGAGCGCTTGGTGCCGTTTCCGCGCTTCTTGCGAAGAAGGCTGGTGCGCCAGGACAAACCGTCGACCTGTCACTGTCCGATGCATTGCTGCGCATCATGGACGTGATGGTGGCGGAGTACGACCAGACGGGAAACGTCCGATCGCGCACGGGAAACGCACCCGCACACAGCGCTCCAGGAGGTATTTTTGCGACGTCAGATCACAAATGGGTCACCGTCATCTCCAATAGCCCCAATCAGTTCGCAAAGCTTTGTGCAGTGCTTGGGCATCCGAAACTACCCGACGATCCGCGGTACAACACGAATGTGGCAAGAATCGACCATCGAGACGACCTCGACGAGATCCTCGGCGGATGGTGCGCCACCAAATCGCTAGCAACGATCTCGTCTGAATTTGAGCGTGCAGGCGTTGCATTCGCACAAGTTGCCACGATCGAGGATGTGTTTGCCAACCCACACTTCATCGCTCGAAACTCCATTGCTGCCGCGCCGGATCCAGATTTCGGTTCCATCCGAATGCCCGACGCTGTGCCACGATTCCAAAGCACTCCCAATCCTCCTGTCAAATCGTCTCCGGTTGTTGGATCTCACACGGGCGAGGTGCTGAAGGACTGGGCGTAGCACACAGACTCGATGCTAGCGTTGACGCAGCTTTCGCTGAACGCGGTGGACGGCGGAACCTATCTTGCCTGAATCGCTTTCTACATGCACAGGCAGGTTTTGCTGGTTGGCTAGGTCTGTGATGAACAGGAAGATTACTAAAGCCTAGCCACCTGCGCGTGCTGCTTCGACGGCGGCATTCAGGGCCAGCAGGTTGGCCTGGAAGGCAGTGCTTTCGATCACGCCGATGATCTCGTCCATGCGGCGCGAGGAGCCGCGGATGGGCTCCATGGCTGCGCCCGCTCGGGATGGCGGCGCCGCTCCTGCCAGCGCCCTGGCCGCTCTGGTCGCTTTCATGGGCCATAAGCTGGGCCGTGTCGGTGGTCTGCGCCACGGTGCCTGATATCTCTTCCATCGAGGCTGCCGTCTGCTGCAGGCTGGCGGCCTGGACATCACCCCCCTTCCGCACCAGCCGCCCGGGCGCCCTGCCCGCCAATGTGCGTACGGCACGCCAGTAGCATCGGCACGACCCAAGCAAGGGCCGCCCCGCGGCAAGGCTGCCGTCCCGCTCAGGGGGATCAACTCTTCCATGGGCAGTCATCCTGCCCCAGCAAAGCCTCGGCATAACGCAGATCCTGAATGCGCAGCCACAGCCCGTTCATGCCCTGGCGCAGGGGCTCGACGGCAGCACGCTGCCAGGTCTGCGCCACCACCAGCTGGCGCGGCGCGGCCGGCTCTGCCCGTGCTTTGTAGGCCGCGTTCGCCTCGCCCTGCTGCAGCTCAGCATCGGGCAAGGGCAAATCCTGCCAATGCAGGCCCTGGGCATCCCAGCCCTGCAGCACCGGCATGCGCGCCTTGAGAGTCAGCGTGCGCACTTCCTTTTCCACGGGGTTGAGCCAGTGCAGCTGCCACTGCCCCGGCTCGCCATAACGTGTCTCCACAGGCTCCAGCAAGGCCCAGCCTTCGCCTGAAGGATGGGGACAGGCGCAGGGCCCGACACCGCAGAACGCCAGACCGCTGCGCGTCATGATCACGCCGTCCTTGCGAGGTTCATCATGCTGCCAATAGTGGTTGACGCGCTCGTTCACGCCGCCCCACCACCAGACGGTGTCGCCGCGCACCTCGTCACGCCAGACATAGTCGCCGTCGGAGCAAGGGTGTTGAATCTGTCTCACCTCGCGCCAGCGCGGCAGCAATTGCCAGCGCCCTTGCGCGTCGGGCGCCAGTTCGCGCTCGGAGTAAAGCGGACGCCAGTCGGGTCTTGCCAGATGGCTGGCCGATACAGACTGCAAAGGCCAGCGCCAGGATGCGGTGGCGGGGTCCCAGTCCTTGTCCGCCAGACTGGCCGTCAGCGCCAGCACGCGCATGCGGGCGGCCATGCCGCCCTTGACGGAAGGAACAGCGGCCAGCCGCACCACGGGCCAGGGCAGGTCCACGCTTTGCAGGCGCTCCCCGTCCCAGACCTGCAGGCTGCCGCTGCCACCGCGAATCGGGGCACGACCATGCGGCATGAGAATCGCCCAGCGTCCCTGCACGATCACGTGTTCCAGTGCCCAGGTTCCGGGCAGATGGCGCTCGCCCCATTGCAGGTTGTAGGCCGCCGTTTCGCCAAGCTCCTCCCTGGCGGGCTTGGACAGGGTCCAGATCAGGCGCTGCCCCTTGAGCGGCTCACTCTGCGCGCGCCACAGCGCGGGCTGCGCCGGATCACGCAGCCAGTCGAAACTCACGGGCAGCGAGGGTTTGATGATGGGCAGGCCATCGCGCTGATGGGCAGCGCAGACATCCACCTCGCTCATGGCGCAGCTGATGCTGGTGCCATCGTGCAGGCGCTCGGTCTCGGGCGTATCGAGCTGCACCTTCTGCAGCAGCAGCTCATTGAGCCAGCTCAGCGGCAAAACCGCTGGCGCTTGCGGCTCGCTCGGCGGCTCAGGATCCGGCAGGCCCAGCGCCCAGGGTTTGCGGTCCTCGGGCATCAACTCCGGCCATTGCTGCCAGCCTCGCTCCATGGTCCAGACAGCCAGCCGCAGGCTGGCCTGGCTGGCATCGCCCTGTGTGGGGTAGGCATAGAGCGCAAAGGCCTGGGCATCGGCACGCCAGACCATGCTGTGGCTTTCGTCCAGCACCCAAGGCTGGGCGGCCTCACCCAGCATCAGTTGCCAGTGCGGATTCTGCAGCGGAGCCATGGGGTAGCGCAGCTTGCGCAGCGAAGCCGGCCAGTGGCGCTGCAGCGCCACCGGCGGCACCGAGGTGGGCTGAGCCGGTTGTGGCAGCGTTGGCATGGGCCGGGCGACTTCGGCAGGCAGGCAGTCGGCCGGCACCCAGAGATCCACCACCTGCAGCAGGGGCTGCGGCTGCGCGGCCATATGCTCGCCCAACCAGGCCTCGAAGCTGGCATCGGACATGATCACATGCGCATCGTCGGCAATGCCGCTTTCGTTGATGCTCTCGCCACTCCAGCGCGGCATGCGCCAGTGGATGGCATCCAGCAGCTCGCCTTCCGGCTTGCTGATCACCCAGCTGCGACGTGATTTGCGGTCGACCAGATGGGCGGCCTCGCTGTCATAAAAGCCCGTGCGCAGCCAGCGCCCGTCATAGGAGGTGTGCATGTCCATCTCCCAGACATGGGGCAGATAGACGCCGTCCGCGCACAGCACATCGCCATAGATGGGACCGCCCATGCCGCGCTCGCCCTGGGGGCGAAAGTTCACATCCCTGCTGGCCTCGGACGCCGTATCCGCCTGCGCCGAAAGCTCCTGACCGGAGGGTATCTGCGCCGCCGCCTCCGACTGGGCTCTGGCCTGGCCCGCAGGCTGATCAGCCTCCTGCTCGGAAGTTCCAGACGATGCCGCTCTCGCGTCTTCGCGCAAACGCGATATCAGCCAGATCAGCAAACACAGGGCCAGCGCCGCAATGGCGATCAGGGTCAGCACAACACTCATGCCGCAATCCTACCGAAAGCCGATGTGAAAAAGGCAGCTCAGCGGCTGCCTTTTCAGAGCAATGTGGCAAAAGCCTAAAGATGGAACACGTCCACCGAACGCTCCAGCGTCCTGGCACTCTGGCGCAGCGATTGCGCGGCACTGGTCGACTGCTCCACCAGAGCCGCATTCTGCTGGGTCACCGAGTCGAGCTTGGCCACGGCCTCGTTGACTTGCGAGATGCCTATCGATTGTTCGCGCGTGGCAATGCTGATCTGGTGCACCAGGGAGCCGACCTTGTCCACGGCCTGCGCCATGCCGTCTATGGTCTGACCCGCAGCACGCATGCGCGCATTTCCGTCATTGATGCCATCGACCGTGCGGTTGATGAGCACGCTGATTTCCTTGGCCGCCTCGGCACTGCGCTGGGCCAGTGCCCGCACCTCGCCCGCCACCACGGCAAAGCCGCGCCCCTGCTCGCCGGCACGCGCCGCCTCAACGGCCGCGTTCAGGGCCAGCAGATTGGTCTGGAAGGCAATGCTCTCGATCACGCCAATGATCTCGCTCATGCGGGTGGAGGAGCCGCGGATATGCTCCATGGCCAGTCCCACTTCGCTGATGGCCGCGCCGCTGCGGCTGGCCACCTTGCTGCTCTCGTCGCTGGCACCGGCCATGAACTGTGCCGTATCGGCCGTCTGCGACACGGTGCCCGAAATTTCCTCCATCGAGGCCGCCGTCTGCTGAAGGCTGGAGGCCTGCGATTCGGTACGCCCCGCCAGATCGAAACTGCTCTGGGCGATTTCATGGGCGGTCTGGGCAAAGCCCTGCACCTCGGTACGCACATCGCCCACCACGGCGCGCAGATTGATCTGAATCTGCTGCAGCCTCAGCATCAGCGCCCCCACGGCACCGCTGTAGCTCTGGCTGCATTCGGTGCTCAGATTGCAGGCAGCCACATCGGCCGCAAAGCTGCTGGCTTCCTCCAGTCCCGCCACGCAGCGCCGTTGAAAGCGCCACAGCACGAATCCGCCGCCCACCACCAGGCTTGCAGCACGCCAGCCCCAGGCAGCTGCCCCCTGCCAACCCAGCATATCGGGCAGCATGGCGGTCAAGGCCATGATGGCCAGCAACCAGGCCATGCGCGCCACCAGGCCCACATCCTTGCGACCATCCCACCAGCCCATCAGCCCCAGACGACGCACCGCGCCCGCGCGCAGGCGGAAGCTGGCCTGCCCCTGCTTTTCCTCGTTGCGCATGCGCGCGTACAGCGCTTCGGCTTCAGCCACTTCCCTGGCCGAAGGCTTGGTACGCACCGAAAGATAGCCGCTTGGCTTGCCGCCCTCCATGATGGGCGTGACATTGGCGCGCACCCAGTAGTGGTCACCGTTCTTGCGTCGGTTCTTGACCAGTGCCGTCCAGGGATAGCCATGGGCAATGGTGCGCCACATATCCTTGAAGGCAGCGGCCGGCATGTCGGGGTGGCGAATCAGATTGTGCGGCTGGCCGATCAGCTCTTCGTAGGCAAAGCCGCTGACGCGCACGAAGGCCGGGTTGCAATGAGTGATCTCGCCCTTGGTGTTGGTGCTGGAGACCAGCAGCTCGTCACCTGGAAAGTCGTAGTTTTGTTGAGATACCGGCAGGTTCAGGCGCATGCTTTGCACTCCTCCAATAGGCCTATGTAGTTTTTGTTCGAGAGTGAGCATCAGGCATACCGTAGGCAGCTGGTTAACCAGATACACAAATTCACAATTGAATCATCGCACAGCGATGATTCCCGTGGCCCCAAGCTCAGAACAGAGATGCGGTATATGGATCCGAATACTTGACCGAGGTCAAACCATGAGGCCTGAGCAGCAGTTCGCGAGCCGCAGGATCGCCGGCACTTGCCTGCCAGAGCTGCTCGGCAATCAGGCCCGAGACCTTGACCCCCAGCAGCCTGATGCGCTTGCCAAGCGGTACGCGCTTGAGGCATTGGCCCGCGGCCAGGCGGATGGCTGCCGCCTCCTGTATCGGCAGGTTCAGGGTCTGGTCCCGCGTGGCGATCCTGAAATCGTCATAGCGCAGCTTGATGCCCACGGTGCGCCCCACATAGCCCTTGCGCTTCAGATCCTCTGCCAGACGCTCGCACAGGTCCGTGAAGATCGCGCCCAGCTCGGCTTTGTCGCGTACGGCATGCAGATCGCGCTCGAAGGTGGTTTCGCGACTCATGGAAACCGGCTCGCTCTCGGTCACCACGGCACGCTCGTCCCGCCCCCAGGCCGACTCGTGCAGCCAGTGGCCATAGCTTTTGCCAAACCAGTGCAGCAGCTGCGGCAGGCTTTGCGCGGCCAGATCGCCAATGGTTTCTATGCCCAGGCTCTTGAGCTTGGCATCGGCCTTGGGTCCTATGCCGTTGACCTTGCGGCAGGCCAGCGGCCAGATCTGGCTTTGCAGATCTTCGGGCTGGACGATGGAGATGCCGTTGGGCTTGTTGAACTCGCTGGCCATCTTGGCCAGCAGCTTGTTGGGAGCCACACCGACCGAGCAGGTCAGGCCCGTGGCATCGAAAATAGCTTTCTGGATCAGCCGGGCCAGCACGCGTCCGCCTTCGCGCTGGCCGCCGGGCACGTCGGTGAAGTCGATGTAGACCTCGTCCACGCCGCGGTTCTCCATCAGCGGAGCAATCGACACGATGATCTCTTTGAAGGCCCGGGAAAAGCGCCGGTACTCGCCAAAGTCCACGGGCAGAAGAATCGCCTGCGGGCACAGTCTGGCGGCCTTCATCATGCCCATGGCCGAGCCCACGCCGAACTGCCGTGCCGGATAGGTGGCCGTGGTGATCACGCCGCGCCCCGTGTAGTCGCGCAGCAGCGGAAAGTCCGCCACCGGGATCTCGGACAGCGGCCGCCCCGCATGCCGCGCCAGCAGCTCTTCGTCAAAGCTGCGCCGCCCGCCGCCGATCACCACCGGCAGCCCCTTGAGCTGCGGGTAGCGCAGCAGCTCCACGGAGGCGTAGAACGCGTCCATGTCCAGATGCGCTATGCGCCTGGGTCTGGGCTCGGGGCTGGTGGGAAGATCGCTCACAGTGCCGATTTTGCCTGCGCTGGCAAGAGACGGCAGCCATGCGTCAAACAGGCATACAGGCACCAGGAAACAGCAAGCAGCGCCAGCCCCCGGCCCTGCTGCTACCCCCTCCCGAACAGAGAGGGGAAAGGCTCAAACCGCCTCAGGACGAAACCTTGCCCAGCTTGATGTCTTCGAGCTCGTCAAAGCGCATATCGGCATAGCTGACCCAGGTCTTGCGCTTGACCAGCCAGTAACCCAGCCAGAACAGCAGGAACAGCGGAATGCCCAGATAGGTCGAGACCACGCCGCCCCAATCGATGCGATCTTCCAGGAAGGCCTGATAGTTCTGGCCCAGCGTCACCACCAGGCACAGCACAAAGGCAAAGATGGGACCGAAGGGGAAGGCGCCGGCCTTGTAGGGCAGCAGGCCCACATCGTGGCCATGCATGACATAGCCGCGACGGAAGCGGTAGTGACTGACGGCAATGCCGAGCCAGACGATGAACTCCGTCATGCCGGCCAGATTCAGCAGCCAGATATAGACGGCCTGCGGGCTGTAGAGCGAGGAAAACAGGCACAGGCTGGCGACCAGCGTGCTGCCGATCAAGGCCACCAGCGGCACGCCGTTCTGGGTCAGCCGGGAGAAGATGCGCGGCGCATTGCCCTCGGTTGCCATGTTGTAGAGCATGCGCGTGGCCGCATACATGCCCGAGTTGCCGGCCGACAGCACCGAGGTCAGGATCACCGCATTCATCACCGTAGCCGCCGACAGCAGGCCTGCGTGCTGGAACACCAGCGTGAACGGGCTCACGGCGATATCGGCGACATCAGTGCGCAGCAGTTGCGGATCGGTATAGGGAATCAGAAAGCCGATGACGACAATCGCCAGCACATAGAACAGCAGGATGCGCCAGAACACCTGGCGAATCGCACGCGGCACGTTCTCGCGCGGGTTCTCGGATTCGCCCGCCGCCACGCCCACCAGCTCCGTGCCCTGGAAGGAATAGGCCACGATCATGGCCACGCCCACAAAGGTCGCGAAATTGCCGACGAATGGCGCATCGCCCGTGGTCCAGTTCTCGAAGCCGGGCACATGGCCGTTGCTGATGATGCCGAACAGAATCAGCACGCCGGTGATCAGAAAGGCCACCACGGCCAGCACCTTGATCAGTGCGAACCAGTACTCGGCCTCGGCAAAGCCGCGCGCGGAAAACGCGTTCAGCCCCACCATCAGCAGCAGGAACAGGCCGCTCCAGAGGATGCCCGGCACATTGGGAAACCAGTAGGCCATGACCAGTTGCGAGGCCACCAGGTCCACCGCCACCACCACGGCCCAGCTGAACCAGAAGTTCCAGCCCAGCGCAAAGCCGAAGCCGCGATCCACATAGCGCGAGGCATAGGTAGAGAAAGAGCCGGCCACCGGCATGAAGGCAGCCAGCTCACCCAGGCTGGTCATGATGTAGTACACCATGATGCCGATGAGAAGATAGGTGAGCACGGCTCCGCCGGGGCCGATCTGGGCGATGGCCGAGCCGGAGGCCACAAACAGGCCCGTTCCGATGGCGCCGCCAATGGCGATCATGCTCAGGTGGCGCTGCTTGAGCACCCGGTGCAAGCGGGGCTGCTTATCGTCACCATCGCCAGTCGGCGCGAGCTGCTGGCTTGAGTTGGGTTGGGACATAAATGTCTTGTTGTAATGGTTTGCGCCCATCCGGACAAAACACCCAACCATCCCGCAGGCGCTGCGACAGGCAACGCAAAAAGGCGACCATGACGGTCGCGGGCAACAAGGACAAAGGAACGAAGCCATGACAGCAGAACGCCATGGCGGATAGGCCAGTCGCATCCTGAATCGGCAGCCACCCCAGTCGGGCGCTTCAATGGCAAAGCGGTGATATCGCCGGGCCCATTGACAGGCAAAGACGATATTTTGCCCAAATCCACTGCCGGCCATGGCCCGCCATGCCAATGCAGGGGCTGACTCTGGGGCTGCTCGGCGGCACTTGACAGCGTCTATCGCTATGAATTTAGAAGCGCACTGCGCTTGAATAAATTCATTTTCATAGACAAATACTCAATATTTCCTTGAACGATAAACGCAAAGCGCTATCAAATAGCGTGGACTCCACATGATCAGCCATGACTGGGCCCTGGCGCAGAAGTCTAGTAAACCCGTATATCCAGGCGCCGCCGTTCTTCCTACATTTGCCCACAGGCACTCAGCCCGGTGATGCCGAGAGAGACTGCAGCGCAAACTTGGCGCATGCAGCGCCGAAGGAGCAACCGCCCCGGAAACTCTCAGGCCAAAGGATCGGCATCGCTTTCACACACTCTGAAGAATGTCCGGACGTCATCGTCCGCCGGGCATACCGAAGGAGCAAGCGAGCAGCGCCGCAAGGCCATGCCTCGTGAATCTCTCAGGTCCAGAACAGAGGGGGCGTCCGCTGCGCATGTTGCGCACGGGCTCCACCCTTGACGTTTCTGGAATCTGAATCATGAAGACAATCGCCGTCATCGGCGGTGGCATCACGGGCGTGACCACCGCCTACGCTCTCGCTCGCCGCGGATTTTCCGTCACCCTGTTCGAGAAACAGCGCTACGCCGCCATGGAAACCTCGTTCGCCAATGGCGGCCAGCTCTCGGCCTCGAACGCCGAGGTCTGGACCCATTGGTCCACCATTGTCAAAGGCCTCAAGTGGATGCTCAAGAGCGATGCTCCGCTGCTGCTCAACCCCAAGCCCAGCTGGCACAAGATTTCCTGGTTCTGCCAGTTTCTCGCTGCCATCCCCCACTATGAGAAAAACACCGTGGAGACCGCCAGGCTGGCGATTGCGGCACGCGAGCACCTGTTCGAATGGGCGGCTCGCGAAGGCATTGACTTCGATCTGAAGCAAAAAGGCATCCTGCATATCTACCGTGACCGAGCAGGCTTTGAACATGCGGGCAAGGTTTCCCAGTTGCTGGCCAAAGGCGGGCTGGAGCGCCGCGCCGTGACACCGCAGGAGATGCGCTCCATCGAGCCGACCCTGTCCGGAACCTTCTATGGCGGCTACTTCACCGAGAGCGACTCCACAGGCGACATCCACAAGTTCACCAGCGGCCTTGCCGCTGCCTGTGAGCGACTCGGCGTGCAATGCCGCTACGGTCAGGAAATCGTGTCGGTGAGCAGCAATGGCAAACAGGCCAGCGTGACCGTGCGCCAGGGTCCGGCAACCGAGACCTCGACTTTCGACGCCATGGTGGTCTGCGCAGGCACGGCCAGCCGCGCCCTGGCCGCTCAGCTCGGCGACAGCGTCAACATCTATCCGGTCAAGGGCTATTCCATCACGGTCAATCTGGCGGACGAAGCCAGCCGCGCCGCAGCCCCCGTGGTGAGTCTGCTGGACGACGAGACCAAGCTGGTCACCAGCCGCCTGGGTGACGATCGCTTCCGAGTTGCCGGTACGGCGGAGTTCAACGGCTACAACAAGGACATCCGCGCCGACCGCATCCGCCCTCTCATCGAATGGGTGCAGCAGTGCTTCCCGGGCGTCAGCACGCGCAGCGTGGTGCCCTGGGCGGGCCTGCGTCCCATGATGCCGGACATGCTGCCGCGCGTGGGCCCTGGCAACAAGCCCTGCGTGTTCTACAACACCGGCCACGGCCATCTGGGCTGGACCTTGTCGGCCGTTACCGCCGACATGGTCGGCGACCTCGTGCTGCAGTCCATGGGCAGCGCCAGCAGGCAGTCCCGGCCGGCCAAGCTGACCACCGCCAGCGCCTGACCACGACCTGAAAACCTCATCAACAAGCCAGACACGGCAGCCGCAGCGCCCCGTGAGGGGCAGCTGTTGCCGTGTGAATGGCAAACGGAGACATACAACATGAGTCGAAATCATCCAAGCGCAGCCGGGGAGTCGCTGCAGCAGACAGGGGAGCTGGAGCGCGGCCTCAAGGACCGGCATATCCAGCTGATCGCCCTGGGCGGTGCCATTGGCGTGGGCCTGTTCCTGGGCTCGGCCAAGGCGATCCACAAGGCCGGGCCGCTGCTGCTGGTCAGCTACGCCATCGCGGGGCTGACCATCTTCTTCATCATGCGGGCACTGGGCGAGTTGCTGGTGCACCGCCCTGTGGCCGGCTCTTTTGCCACCTATGCCGAAACCTATGTCAGCCCCTGGGCCTGATTCGTCACCAGCTGGACCTACTGGTTCACCTGGGTGGTGACGGGCATGGCGGAGCTCACGGCCATAGGCATCTACACCCACTACTGGTTTCCGGCCATTCCGCAATGGGTTCCGGCGCTCGCCACCCTGGCCGTGCTGCTGGGCGTGAATCTGATTGCGGTCAAGGTCTTCGGCGAGCTGGAATTCTGGTTCGCGCTGATCAAGGTCGTGACCATCGTGGCCACGCTGGTGCTGGGTGTGGCCATCATCACCACGGGCTGGGGACCGCTGGGCCAGACGGCAAGCTTCACCAACCTATGGTCGCATGGAGGCTTTGCACCCGTGGGCATGGTGGGCGTGGTCTTCACCTTGCAGATAGCCTGCTTTGCCTATACCGGTGTGGAATTGATCGGCGTGACGGCCGGCGAGGCCGAGTCGCCCGAGAAAGTGCTGCCCCGCGCCACCAACAGCATCGTCTACCGCATTCTGATCTTCTATATCGGCGCCCTGATCATCATCATGTCGCTGGTGCCCTGGAACGAACTCAGCCCCGACATGAGCCCTTTCGTCCATGTCTTCGACAAGCTGGGCATTCCTGCCGCCGCCGGCATCATCAACTTCGTGGTCATCACTGCCGCCGCCTCCTCATGCAACAGCGGCATCTTCAGCACGGGCCGCATGCTCTATACGCTGGCGCAATTCAAACAGGCTCCCGCCAGGCTGGGCAGGGTCAATGCGCGCCATGTGCCTGCGGCCGGTATTGTTTTGTCGGCAGCATTCATGCTGCTTGGCGTGGTGCTGAACTATCTGGTGCCCGAGGAGGCTTTCATCTACGTGACCAGCATTGCCACCATCGGCGCCGTCTGGACCTGGGGCATCATTGTCTTTTCCCATCTGCGCTATCGCCGCGCCGTCAGGCTGGGTCATGCGGCAGCCGTGGCCTACCGCATGCCCGGCGCACCGTTCACCAACTGGTTTGTGCTGGCCTTTCTGGCCGTGGTGCTGGTCTGCCTGTCGCTGGATGCCAGCACCCGCGTGGCCCTATATATCGCGCCCCTGTGGTTTGCGCTGCTGACGATTGGCTACCGGCTCTACGCGGTCAAGCCCGAGCAGCGCCATCGCCTGGCGCAAGCGCAACAGCAAGCCGCCTGAGGCGCAGCACAGCCGCACTGGGGATGCCATGGCTATACGCTGATTGATTCAGGAGCTTCTTGTGCTCTTCCATGCTTCATTCAAAGGATTTTTCACTTTAGAAATGAGCAATGGAAAGCGCAGGCAGCTCTTGAAATCAGAGCTGCAGACAGATCAGCACCAGTCCCAGCATCATCAGCGCCATGCCCAGCTTTTCGGTCAGCGACAGCTTCTCGCTGAACACCTTGCGCGAGACGATATAGCTGAACACCACCTCCACCATGCCCAGGGTGCGCACGGCAGCCGCCCCCTGCATGGCATAGGCGGTGAACCAGGCCAGCGAGGCCGCAGCGCCCATGCTGCCAGCCAGCAGTGAGATGCGCCAGGCCTTGAAGATCGGGCGCAGGCCCTGCTCATGGGTTCTGGCAATCCAGGCGCTCATGACGACGGACTGCATGGTCTGCGCAATCAGCACGCCCCAGGCCCCGGAAAGCCAGGGCGAGCTCACGCCCAGCGCTGCGATCTCGACCGCGCCGCCGCGAAAGCCCACGGTGGCCAGCGCAAAACAGGCGCCGCAGATCAGCCCGTAGACCGAGGATTTGCTGGTCCAGGCCGAGAGCGTGAACAGCTGCCCGCGCGGCGGCAGCGACAGCATCAGCACGCCCACCGTGGCAAGCACCATGGCCAGCAGCGCCAGCCGGGTCGGCAGCTCGTGCAGAAACATGGCGGCAAACAAGGCCACCTGCAGCACCTCGGTCTTGGACAGCGTGACCGCCACGGCAAAGTTGCGCTCCTTCATGGCCATCAGCAAGGCCGCCGTGGCAGCGACCTGAAAGAAGGCTCCAAGCGCAATCCAGCCCAGATACGCGACGCTGAACTTCGGCAGCACCTGGGACGGATCGCCCAAGCCATACAGCGCCAGCAGATAGATGGCGGCAAACGGCAAGCCGTAGAGAAAGCGCACCAGGGTGGCTGGCAGCGTGCCGACCTGAGCCGTCAGCGAGCGCTGGGCCGTGTTGCGCACCGTCTGCGCCGCCGCCGCAAACAGCACCACGCCCACCCACAAATATTCCATTCCTATGCCCGACATGAGACGCTTTCTTTTCTGTTAGCGCGCCAGCATAGCGCTGGCTGCCGGACGGTGCTGACGCGATTCGTGCAGTCCACCCGCTCAAGCCGAGGCGACGTGAAGTGCGAACGGCTTCCGTTCTGATGGCGAAGTCTCCACCCAGGCAAAATAACCTCAAATCCAGACCATTGCTGCATCTTTAGCTACAATTTCGGCCGGGTGCCCGCCGCACGAGGTGGCGATGGCAGGTGAATGTTCATGCGCAGGTCGGGCCGCCAGCGCTCCAGTCGTCTAGCAGTGCAGACGGCACCAGCAGGCATTGCCTCAGGTGCAGAACGCATTCAGCGCACGACTTCAGCCACCTACCGACACATGGACCCACAAACACTTGTGCAGGCCCCTGCGCCTTTTGCATCCCCAAATTCACCCCGTGTTCCCGCACTGCAATCCGCGACCGAGCGCGTGCAGGCACAAATCTCGCACCTGCTGCATATCGAATCCTTTGCCGGCATGGTGCTCATGCTGGCCGCTGCCGCAGCCCTGATCTGGGCCAACTCCGCTGCAGCTCCAAGCTACTTTGCACTATGGCATGCCCCCGTCGCGCTGACGCTTGGCCCCTGGAGCTTCAGCACCGATCTGCATTTCATCGTCAACGATGTGCTGATGACGGTGTTCTTCCTGGTTGTGGGCATGGAGATCCGGCGCGAGCTGCACAACGGCGCGTTGGCCAGCCTGCGCCAGGCCAGTCTGCCGCTGATCGCTGCCATCGGCGGCGTGGCCGTGCCCGCGCTCATCTACGTGGCCCTGGCGGGCAACGACAGGACGCTGCTCAACGGCTGGGCAATACCGACGGCGACCGACATCGCGTTTGCCGTGGGCGTGCTGGCCTTGCTGGGCCGCAATATTCCGGGTGCACTGCGTATCTTCCTGCTGGCCCTGGCCATCATCGACGACATCGTGGCCGTGCTCATCATCGCCTTCTTCTACTCCGGCGGCCTGCAGGCCATGGGCTTTGTGGTCGCCGCAGCCGGCGTGCTGCTGGTGCTGCTGTTCAACCGCATGGGCATTGCCGCCGCGCCCCTGTATGTGCTGCCCGGAGCCATCCTCTGGTTCGGCCTGCTCAAGACCGGCGCTCACCCCACTCTGGCAGGTGTGGTGCTGGGTCTGATGACGCCTGTGTTTGTACGCCCCGCTCCCATGCCGCTGCTGATAACGGCACAGACGGCCATGCGCAAGGCCGGCGAGCAGATGCTCAGCGACAGGCCCGATCCGCAACATCTGCTGCAGCAGTTGCGCGCTGCCCAGCTCGCACAGCGCGACCTGCTGCCGCCTGCTCTGCGTCTGCCCATGATTCTTCATCCATGGGTGGCTTTTTGCATCATGCCCATTTTTGCACTGGCCAATGCCGGCGTGCAGTTCTCGGACATAGACCTGAGCGCTGCCGCACCGCAGACCACCGCCATGGCCGTGCTGGTGGCCCTGGTTCTGGGCAAGCCCCTGGGGATCTTCATCTGCACCTGGCTGGCCGTCAAGAGCGGGCTGTGCAGCCTGCCTGAGGGTCTGAACTGGCGCGGCGTGTTGCTGGTGGGCCTGCTGGCCGGCATAGGCTTTACCATGTCCATCTTTGTCGGCGGCCTGGCCTTTGCGGATGCGAAGCTGCTGGGCGCAGCCAAGCTGGGCATTCTGGCAGGCTCGGCCATGGCAGCCTTGCTGGGACTGGGCTATGGCTTTGCCATGCGCAAGCGCCTGCAGCACGCATAAGCACTTCCCGATCACGATGCCCGGTCGGGCTCGGGGCTGACAAGCGGCCCTGATCAACAAGCAGCAGCCGCCAGACGCGATGAGCGACTGGCGGCTGCTGCTTGTCAGGTGACTAGGACGTGTTGAGATTTAACGTGAATTGATCACAGCCGATGCCAGCGTGATGACAGCAGCGAAGCTGCTGTCTGTCTTGTCGCTGCGCATTGCAATGCGCTTGAACTCCTTGAGCTTGCAAAAGAAGTTCTCGATCAAGTGCCGCCACTTGTAGACCTCTATATCAATCTGCAAGGGCGCTCGACGATTGGCCTTTTGTGCAATCACCACTTGGCAACCCTGTGCCAGCAAGTGTTGCTTCAGCCAGTCTGCGTCAAACGCTTTGTCGGCCAGCAATGTCCGCAGGTCTATGCCTTCGAGCAGCTGTTCTACACCTTGAAGATCATGCCGTTGGCCTGGCAGCAACACAAATCGGATCAAGTTTCCAAGGGCATCCGTCAGCGCCAATATCTTGGTGGTCAAACCACCTCGACTGCGACCTATGGCCTGGCTCGCAGACCCCCTTTTGCACCCTGTCCATGCCTGTGCACTCGCACAATCGTTGCATCCACCATCACGTATTCCATGTCCGGTTGATCGCTGACCGCGTCAAACAGCTTTTGAAAGACATCAGCTTTGACCCAGTCGCGAAACCGTTTGAAGACGGTGTTCCACTTGCCAAATTCAGGCGGCAGATCTCGCCAAGGGCTACCTGTACGCGCAACCCAAAGCACTGCTTCCAAGAACAGTCGATTGTTGGAGCCACTGCGTCCTCGATCCCCAATCTTCCCTAAACACAATGGGCTCATACGAGCCCATTGTTCATCTGTCAAAACGTATCGCATCACAGCGCGATTGTGACGCCACCCCGGAAGGTAAAAATCAAATCTCAACAGACCCTAGAATGCCTCCTCGCTCCGGCCCACAGTCCGGACATCGGAATGCCTGCGCCATGAAGGGCGCCGACAGATGCTCCAGAGGCTCCAGGCCCATAGCCGGCCTGAATCAGCAGTGCCCGATGGTCGGCGCTCTCGCCTTGCTGCTTCGCGGCACGCTCTCGCTCTGCCGACTGCTGAACCGTGGGTCTGCCCGAGCATGCAGGGAAAGACATCAGGGCAGCCTGAAGTCATGGGCTGCCCTGCCATTGCAGGCAGGGCACAGCTCATCTATCCCAAGAACATCAGGAAAAATGCAAAAAAAAAGCTTCACCTTTACTCCGCTGCCACATTGTTGCTTGCCAGCACCTTGGCAATGGCTCAGCCAGCGGACCTGCTGCATAAAGCACAGGCGGGGGATGCACAGGCACAGCTGGATCTCGGCCAGATATACGTGGAAGGCCGTGGTGTGGCGCAAAGCGACGAGAGAGCCGCTCATTGGTTTGGTCTTGCGGCAGCACAAGGCAATGCATTGAGCCAGAGCAATCTCGGCCTGATGTATGACCGCGGCCGTGGCGTGAAGCAAAGCGACCAGGAGGCCGTCAAGTGGTACCGGCTTTCGGCAGCTCAGGGAGAGGCCAACGGCCAGTTCAATCTGGGCGTGATGTACGAAGACGGCCGCGGGGTGGAGCAAAGCGATCGGGAGGCCGTCAAGTGGTATCGGCTTGCAGCCGCGCAGAACCTTCTCGATGCCCAGTACAACCTGGGACTGATGTACGTCAGCGGCCGCGGGGTGGAACAAAGCGATCAGGAAGCCGCCAAATGGTTTGGCATAACGGCCGCCAAGGGCCACGACTCGGGCCAGGCCAACCTCGCCGTGATGTATGCCACCGGTCGCGGCGTGCCTCTCGACGAGAAGGAGGCCGCCAGACTGCTGGGCCTGGCCGCGGAGCAGGGCAATGCGACGGCCCAGGTCAATCTCGGCACGATGTTTGAGGAAGGCCGGGGCGTCAAGCGCAGCCTGTCTCAGGCCTATTTCTGGTATTGCCTGGCGGCCGCCCAGGGCCTGGAGGGCACGGTGTCGCTGCGCAATGCAGTCGCACAGAAGCTCAAGCCTGCAGAGCGCACTACCCTGAACAAGAGAATCAGTGCCTGGAAACCCAAGACGACAAATCGCTGAATTTGCGCGTTCGAAACAATAACTCCCTATCGACAGGCGATCCATGAAAAAGCAATTCAGCCATCTTCTTTGCGCAGCCGCCCTGCTGCTCTCCTGCCCTCTGGCCATCGCGCAATCGGCCGACCTGCTGCAAAAAGCCCAGGCGGGCGATGCCCAGGCGCAGTTCAAGCTCGCGGCGGTCTATCTCACGGGCCGCGGTGGCCCCAAGAATGATGACGAAGCTGCCAAGTGGTTCATGCTGGCCGCAAAGCAGGGCCACGCCGAAAGCCAGGCCAATATGGGCCTGTTGTACGGCCGCGGACGCGGCGTGCCACAAAGCGATGAAGAGGCCGTCAAGTGGTATCGCCTGGCGGCAGAACAAGGCGATGTCGATGGCCTGTTCAACCTCGCCGTGATGTATGACGACGGTCGTGGCGTGGCTGAGAACCCGGAAGAAGCCGTCAGGCTGTATCGCCTTGCCGTGGCACAAAACCATGTCTCTAGCCAGAGCAATCTCGGCTATATGTACGACCATGGCCGTGGCGTGGCGCAAGACAGCAAGGAGGCCTTCAAGTGGTACATGATTGCGGCAGCGCAAGGAGATGCCAATAGCCAGTTCAACGTGGGCTCCATGTATGCCCTGGGCCGCGGTGTCAGCCAAAGCTGGCCCCAGGCCTATTTCTGGGCGCTGCTGGCAGCCAGGGATGGCGAGAAGGATTCGGCCAAGCAGCAGGAAATCATTGCCAAGAAATTGAAGCCGGCGCAACGGGCCAAGATCCAGCAGCAGGTGCAGGAGTGGAAGCCCAGGGCCGGCAACTCCTGACCTCCGGCCAGAGGTCGCGGCGGCTTGCAGCGCAGCAAGCCGCCGACAACACGGATCAGATCACTGCAAACGGTTTGGGATAGGTGCCGGGCAACAGAATCTCTTTGCCGACCTGGTTGATATTGGTGTGCCCGCAGAAGGCCATGGTGGTGTCCAGCTCCTTGTGGATGATCTGCAGCGCCTTGCTCACGCCGGCCTGGCCATAGGCCCCCAGACCGTAGAGGAAGCTGCGGCCTATCATCGTGCCTTGCGCACCCAGTGCGCGGGCCTTGAGCACGTCCTGACCGCTGCGAATGCCGCCATCCATCCAGACTTCGATGTCCTTGCCCGCAGCCTCTGCAATCGACGGCAAGGCTGCAATCGAAGAAGGCGCGCCGTCAAGCTGACGGCCACCATGGTTGCTGACCACCAGCGCGTCAGCACCGCTTTGCGCTGCCAGGCGCGCATCTTCGGCATCCATCACGCCCTTGAGAATGATCTTGCCGCCCCATAGCTTCTTGATCCATTCCACATCGCTCCAGTTCAGTGACGGATCGAACTGATCTGCCGTCCAGGACGACAGCGAGGACACATCGCCCACACCATCCACATGGCCGACGATATTGCCGAAGCTGCGGCGCTTGGTACCCAGCATTCCCAGGCACCAGTGCGGCTTGGTCGCCAGATTGATGAGGTTTGCCAGCGTGGGCTTGGGCGGGGTGGACAGGCCGTTCTTGATGTCTTTGTGCCGCTGACCCAGGATCTGCAGGTCCAGCGTCACCACCAGCGCCGAGCAGTTGGCCGCCTTGGCGCGATTGATCAAGCGCTCCATGAAGGCCTTGTCGCGCATCACATAGAGCTGGAACCAGAACGGATGGCGATCCGTGTGCTCGGCGATGTCCTCCAGCGAGCAGATGCTCATGGTGGACAGCGTGAACGGCACGCCAAAGGCCTTGGCGGCCTTGGCTCCAAGAATCTCGCCATCGGCATGCTGCATGCCGGTCAGGCCCGTGGGCGCAATCGCCACCGGCATGGCGACCTCCTCGCCGATCATGGTCGTGCGCGTGCTGCGCCCTTCCATGTTCACGGCCACACGCTGACGCAGCTTGATTGACTGGAACTCGTCTTCGTTGGCCCGATACGTGCCCTGGGTATACGAACCCGAATCGGCGTAGTCATAGAACATGCGCGGCACACGACGCTTGGCCACCACACGCAGGTCTTCGATACAGGTGATTTTGGAAAGATCGCTCACGACTTCTAGCCTTGTAATTGGAGTTGAACCCGATGGTAGCCCTCATCGCCGTCATCGGCAGTTCACTATGGTTTGAAGTGATTTATGCCGGTTTTGAAATTTTCTGCAGCGAGGGAAAATCAAGGGCTAATGCTAGGTATGCAAGTCTGTTTGCGCAGCCACCATCCTTGTCACCACAACAAGCAGGAGACAACAGAGATGGTTTGGCAACAGGTCTACGACCCCCTATCGAACATGTGGCTATCCACATTGCTGGCGGCCATTCCGGTCGTGGTGATGCTGGTGGGCCTTGGTTTTCTGCACATGAAAGCCCACCTGGCCGCAGGAGCTGGCCTGATTGCAGCACTGCTGATTGCAGTCTTTGTCTACAACATGCCCGGCGAAATGGCAGGGCGCGCAGCTTTGTTCGGCGGCTTTACCGGGCTGCTGCCCATTGGCTGGATTGTGCTGAACATCATCTTCCTGCACCAGCTGACCGAGCAGAACGGCAGCTTCAAGGTGCTGCAGGATTCACTTTCCGGGATCACCGAAGACCGCCGCATCCAGCTGCTGCTGATTGCCTTTTCTTTCGGTGCCTTTTTCGAGGGCGCTGCCGGCTTCGGCACGCCCGTGGCCGTGACGGCAGCCATCCTGATAGGCCTGGGCTTTTCTCCGCTGGCGGCATCCGGTCTGTCGTTGATCGCCAATACCGCACCCGTGGCCTTTGGCGCCCTCGGCACGCCCGTCATCACGCTGGCCAAGGTCCATGGCTATGATCTGATGGAAGTGACCGCCATGATCGGCCGCCAGCTGCCTTTCTTCTCGGTGCTGGTGCCGTTCTGGCTGATCTGGGCCTTTGCCGGTCGCAAGGGCATGATGGAGATCTGGCCCGCGATTCTGGTCACCGGCCTGTCGTTTGCCATTCCCCAGTACCTGGTCTCCAACTTCATCGGCCCCGAACTCGTGGACATCATTGCTGCCATTGTTTCCATGGCCAGCCTGATCCTGTTCCTGCGCGCCTGGCAGCCCAAGAAGATCTGGACTTCGGCCTCGCTGCGCGGCAAGGATATCAGCGCCTCCGAAGTCAAGCCGCCCCAGCCCGTGGCCAAGCACAGCAGGAACGCGCTGATCGCCGCCTGGACACCCTGGATCATTCTCTCGGTGTTTGTCTTCATCTGGGGCCTGCCGCCGGTCAAGGCCTGGCTCAACAGCCTGTTTGCCCCCGCCTTCCCCATGACGGGCCTGCACAATCTGATCGAGAAAATGCCTCCCGTGGTGCCCCAGCCGACCAAGGAAGGTGCTGTCTACACGCTGAACCTGCTGTCGGCCACCGGAACAGCCATTCTGTTCTCGGCCATCGTCAGTGCCTTCGTCATGAAGTACAACCCGGTGACCATAGTGCGCACCTTCTTCAAGACCACCTGGCTGGTGCGCTACTCGCTGCTGACCATCGTGCTGATGCTGGCCCTGGGCACACTGACACGCTACTCGGGCACAGACACCACCCTGGGCCTGGCCTTTGCCAACACCGGCGTGCTCTACCCCTTCTTCGGCACGCTGATGGGCTGGCTGGGCGTGGCACTCACAGGCTCGGACACGGCGTCCAACGTGCTGTTCGGCGGCATGCAGAAGGTCGCCGCCGACCAACTGGGCCTGTCCCCCAACCTCATGGGCGCCGCCAACAGCTCGGGCGGCGTGATGGGCAAGATGATCGATGCGCAATCCATTGTCGTGGCTTCAACCGCCACACGCTGGTTCAACCGCGAAGGCGACATCCTGCGTTACGTATTCTTCCACTCCATCGCCCTGGCCTGCCTGATGGGCCTGTTCGTCACCATGCAGGCCTATGTCTGGCCGTTCAAGCTGATGGTGAATTGACGCGCTCTCTGAGCCGCCTTGCGGCTTCCCCCCAGGGGGACGGCAACTTCGGCTAGGCGCCCCGCCGCGAGGCGGCAGGGCGCCCAGGCGGGGCCGCCCAGGCGGGGCCGCCCAGGCTCTTGCTCGTTGCCCCAGGGTTACGCCCTGGCGGTTTCGAGCACCGCGCTCCCCCGTCAGGCCGGCAATGAGCTGTCCATAGAAGCCGCAGCGCCCCAGGCCTGCGGTTTTTTTTATGTTCTCAGAATTCCATATCCTCCTTAATTGGTACTACCAATTAATTTCAAAAATCAAGGGAAAACCATGAATTTCAAGACTTATTTCGCTTCATACAATCCATTCCACTTGAAATCGACTGATATTGGTAATACCAATTCAGCAGGCAAGACTGGAATAGCTCAGGCCCGCCTATGGCGCGGCACAGCCGGTTTTGCGCACGGTCATTTTTGAAAATTTGACGGGGAAGCTTCTGGTCGCTCAGGAGGGTTGCCCTCCCCGCATAAATCCAGGAGATCAAGGCAATGCAAGAAATCTGGTCGCAGAACTACGACCCCGCGGGCAATGTGTGGGTGTCGGCGCTGGTGGCGCTGATACCCATCATCTTTTTCTTTCTCGCGCTGACCAAGCTGCGCCTCAAGGGCTATGTGGCGGGCACCATCACGGTGGCGCTGTCCCTGGCCGTGGCGCTGCTCTTCTACCGCATGCCCGTGGCCAATGCGCTGGCGGCAGGCGTCTACGGCTTCTTCTACGGCCTGTGGCCGATTGCCTGGATCATTGTCGCGGCGGTCTTTCTCTACAAGGTCTCGGTCAAGACCGGACAGTTCGACATCATCCGCTCGTCGATTCTCTCGGTCACCGAAGACCAGCGCCTGCAGCTCATCCTGGTGGGCTTTTGCTTCGGTGCCTTCCTTGAGGGAGCCGCCGGGTTCGGCGCCCCCGTGGCCATCACGGCAGCGCTGCTGGTGGGCCTGGGCTTCAGGCCTCTGTATGCAGCGGGCCTGTGCCTGATCGGCAATACCGCCCCCGTGGCCTTTGGCGCCATGGGCATTCCCGTCATCGTGGCCGGTCAGGTCTCGGGCGTCGATGTCATGGCCATCAGCCAGATGGCCGGCCGCCAGCTGCCGTTCATGACCATCATCGTGCTGTTCTGGCTCATGGCCATCATGGACGGCTGGCGCGGCGTGAAGGAAACCTGGCCTGCGGTGCTGGTCGGCGGCGGCAGCTTTGCACTCGGTCAGTTTCTGACGGCCAACTACATAGGCCCCGAACTGCCGGACATCACTTCGGCCATCTTCGCCCTGGTGACACTGACCACTTTTCTCAAGTTCTGGCAGCCCAAGCGCATCTTCCGCTTCGACACCGAGCCGGGCGCAGCCAAGATCCAGACGACGGCCCCCGTCAAGCTGACGACCGGCATGGTGATCAAGGCCTGGTCGCCCTTCATCATCCTCACCGCCATGGTGACCATCTGGAGCCTCAAGCCCTTCAAGGCGCTGTTCGCCTCGGGTGGCGCGCTGTCCGGCACGGTCTTCAGCATTCCCGTGCCCATGCTGCACAATCTGGTGCAGAAAATGGCTCCCGTCGTTGCCACGCCCACGCCTTATGGCGCGGTCTACTCATTCAACTGGCTGTCGGCCACGGGAACCGCGATCCTGATCGCTTCCGTGCTCGCCATTCTTTTGCTGCGCCTCAAGCCAGCCGTGGCAGTCCGGACCCTGGGCGAGACCTTCAAGGAACTGGCACTGCCCATCTACTCCATCGGCATGGTGCTCGCCTTCGCCTTCATCGCCAACTACTCCGGCCTGTCCACCACGCTGGCCATGGCGCTGGCCCATACAGGCAAGGCCTTTGCGTTCTTCTCGCCCTTCCTGGGCTGGGTCGGTGTGTTCCTCACGGGATCCGACACTTCGGCCAATGCGCTGTTCGGCGCCCTGCAGGCCACGACGGCAGCGCAGCTGGGGCTGCCCGAGGTTCTGGCCGTGACGGCCAACACCACCGGCGGCGTGACCGGCAAGATGATCTCGCCCCAGTCCATCGCCATTGCCTGCGCAGCCGTAGGCCTGGCCGGCAAGGAATCGGACCTGTTCCGCTTTACCGTCAAGCACAGCCTGGCCTTCCTGGTGCTCATCGGCATCATCTGCACGCTGCAGGCTTATGTGTTTCCGTGGATGATTCCCACCACCTGAAACTCCTGCCAGACCCCATGCCCGCCATCCGCCTGTCCGACCGCGTTGCCCAGCAATTGCTGGAGCTGATCCAGAGCACCCAGCTCCAGAGCGGCGCAAAGCTACCGACTGAACGGGCGCTGGCCGAGCAACTGGGGGTCTCGCGCACGGCGCTGCGCGAGGCCATACAGAAGCTTGCCAGCCGCGGCGTGCTCGAAAGCCGCGTGGGGGCCGGCACTTTTGTCGGCTCGCGCGTGCCCCTGTGGCACGAGCAGGCCGTCGCACCGCTGGAGTCCTTGCTCCGCGACGACCCCCAATACCGCTACGACGTGCTGGAAGCACGCCAGGCGCTGGAGCTCAGCACCGCCTGGTATGCGGCCCAGCGTGCCACCGACAAGGACAGGGACCGCATCCGCCACTGCTTTGACGACATGCTGCGCCACCAGCAGGCGCACGATGCCGCCAGCGCGGCCCGCTCCGACGCTCAGTTCCATCTGGCAATTGCCGAAGCCTCGCACAATGCCGTGCTGGTGCAGCTCATGGGCAGCCTCTTCGAATTGGTACTGGGTACCGTGGCCCAGAACCGGCGCCTGATGTTCGTGCATGATGATCTCTCGACGCTGGAGCATCTGACTGCGCAGCACCGCAACCTCATGCAGGCCATTGTCGACGGCGAACCAGAGCAGGCCAGAAGCGCCATCGGCCAGCACCTGGCCTATGTTCACGAAAAGCTGTCCGAATCGGATGCCGAAGCGGCCCGACGCAAGCGGCTGGATCGTTTCTCCTCTTCCTCCGCCATTTTTTCATGATCATCTCCTCCACCACCGACTACCGCGCAGCTGCGCAAAAGCGCCTGCCGCCCTTTCTGTTCCACTACCTTGACGGCGGCGCCTATGCCGAGAAGACGCTGGCGCGCAATGTCGACGACCTTGCCGACGTGGCCCTGCGCCAGCGCGTGCTCAAGGACATGAGCCAGCTCGATACCAGCATCGAGCTGTTCGGCGAGAAGTTCTCGATTCCCGTGGCGCTGGCTCCCGTCGGGCTGACCGGCATGTTCGCCCGCCGCGGCGAAGTGCAGGCCGCCATGGCTGCCGACAGGAAGGGCATTCCCTTCACCATGTCCAGCGTCTCGGTCTGCCCCATAGAGGAAGTCGCGCCCAGGCTGGGCCGCCCGATGTGGTTCCAGCTCTATGTCCTCAAGGACCGGGGCTTCATGAAGAATGCGCTGGAGCGTGCCCAGGCTGTGGGCGTCTCCACCCTGGTCTTCACTGTGGACATGCCCGTGCCCGGCGCCCGCTACCGCGATGCGCACTCTGGCATGAGCGGCCCCAACGCCGCCATGCGCCGCTACCTGCAGGCCGTGACCCATCCGCACTGGGCCCTGGACGTGGGCCTGATGGGCCGCCCGCACACGCTGGGCAATATCTCCACCTACAAGGGTCAGAACGTCTCGCTCGAAGACTATATGGGCTATCTGGGCGCGAACTTCGACCCCTCCATCTCCTGGTCGGACCTGGAGTGGATCCGCGACTTCTGGAAGGGACCCATGCTGATCAAAGGCATCCTCGACCCCGAGGACGCCAGGGATGCCGTGCGCTTCGGCGCCGACGGCATCATCGTCTCCAACCATGGCGGGCGCCAACTCGACGGCGTGCTCTCGTCGGCACGCGCCCTGCCTGCCATCGCCGATGCCGTCAAGGGCCAGATCAAGATCCTGGCCGACTCGGGCGTGCGCAACGGCCTGGACATCGTGCGCCTGCTGGCGCTGGGCGCAGACTGCACCATGATAGGCCGCGCCTTCGTCTACGCGCTGGCCGCAGAAGGTGAAGCCGGCGTGACCAACCTGCTGAACCTGCTCGAAAAGGAAATGCGCGTGGCCATGACGCTGACCAGCGTCAAGAACGTCTCGGAGATCACTGGCGATCTGCTGGTACGGGACTGATCCCGCGCAGGCTCCGGCCCTGGGCCGGGCCTTGCGTGGATCATCGCGCCGCGCCCCGCTGCCCCAGCCAGATGCCGCCCAGGACCAGGGCCACGCCAGCCATCTGCACAGCCGTCAGCGTCTGGTCCAGGAATGCCCAGCCCAGCAAAATCGCCGTCAGCGGACTCAGAAAACCCAGCGGGGCCACCATGTTCGGCTCCAGCCGGGCAATGCCGCGAAACCACAGCACATAGGTCAATGCCGCGCCCACCAGACCCAGCCAGGCCAGTCCGATCAGATGGCCCGGTGTGGGCGCCGGAAAATCCGGTCCGGCCCACAGCGCCACCGGCAGCAGCAACAGTCCGCCGGCCGTGAGCTGCCAGGCAGTGAAGGTCAACAGCGGAACGGGAGGACGCCACTTGCGCGTGAGCACCGTGCCGCAGGCCATGGAAACCGCTCCGGCCAGGCCCGCCGCAATGCCCGTAGCATCCAGCCTCACACCAGGCGTGAGCACCAGCAAGGCCACGCCCGCCAGACCGGCCAGGGCTCCCAGCACCGAGGCCGGCCGCAGCGTGCTGCCCAGCACCCAGGACGCAAGAAACACCACCACCAGCGGCTGCACGGCCCCGACGGTGGCGGCCGCCCCTCCCGGCAGGCGGTAGGCCGAGACGAACAGCATGCTCCAGAACACCGAGAAATTGAGCGCTCCCAGAATGAACACCCGCAGCCACCACACGCCCTGCGGCAGGCGCCGTGCAAATGCCAGCAACAACAGGCCTGCGGGCAGCGCGCGCAGCAAGGCCACGGTCATCGCGGGCACCTGCGGCAGCAGCTGCGTGGTGACGATGTAGCTGCTGCCCCAGATGGCGGGTGCCAGCGCCGTCAGCAGCAGATCGTGCGCCTGGGCCTGCCTGGAACCAGACGCAGATTGGCCGGCGCTCATGCGAACTCCAGCACCTGATCCAGCGGCCGGCGTGGCTTCTGCGGCCAGTTTCCGGGCGCAGCACGGCCCACGGTGACGAGCATGACCGGCACCTCCTCGCTCGCCAGACCGAAGCCGGCCGCCACGCCTTCGGCGTCGAAGCCGGTCATCGCACAGGATGCCAGGCCCAGCGCCTGCGCCGCGTGCATCAGCGTCATGGCGCCGAAGCTGGCCGAACGCAGGGCCTCGTCGCGCAGCGCCTGCGCGCTGGCGTACTGCTGCTGCGCGGCCTGCAGCCAGCCCTGCGCCATGGCGGCAGGCAAGAAACCCGCGTCCACAGAGGGCTGCAGCCGTTCGGCCAGCGCCTCGGGGTCGGCCAGCACGCCGCAGACGATGAAGCAGACGGCCGCCTCCTGCACCTTGGCCTGGTCCTGCGCCATGGCGCGCAGTCTGGCCTTGGCCCCAGGCGTGCGCACGGCGATGAAGCGCCAGTTCTGAAGGTTGTAGGCCGTGGGTGCGCGCGTGGCCAGCTGCACCAGCCGTGCTATGTCGGCATCCGCCAGATGATGGGAGGTATCGAAGCGGTTGGCCGAGATGCGCTGCTCGATGAGGGTGAGTGCGGGATGAAGTGTCGTCATGGCATGACTGTAGATAATTCACCCCGAATTGATAATTGGCGATTATCAAAATAAACCATTCACCAACAGAGAAGAATCACATGGACCGACTGACCGCCTTGCAAGTCTTTCATCGCATCGCGCAGTGCGGCAGCTTTGCCGAGGCGGGCCGCAGCCTGGGCCTGTCGCCGGCCGCGATCAGCAAGAACATCGCCGAGCTGGAGGCCCATGTGGGCACGCGCCTCATCCAGCGCACCACGCGACGCATGGCGCTGACGGAAGAAGGCCGCCTGTATCTGGAGCATGTCACGCGGGCTCTGGATGCACTGGCCGATGCAGACTCGGCACTATGCCCGTTCAAGGCTGCGCCCAGCGGCCTGCTCAAGGTCAGCGCGCCCATGACATTCACGCTGACGCAGATCTCTTGCGCCCTCCCCGCCTTCCTGCAGCGCCACCCCGGGCTGCAGCTGGATCTGCACCTGGACGACAGACGCGTCGACATCGTGCGCGAGGGCTTCGATCTGGCCATACGCGGCAGCGACCGGCTCGAGGACTCCTCGCTGATTGCGCGACCGCTGACAACCATGTCGCATGTGCTGTGCGCCGCGCCCGGCTATTTCGAAAAGCGCGGCCGCCCGCACACGCCTGCCGACCTCAACGGCCTGGAGCACATACGCTTCAGCCTATCGGGCCATGCAGATGTCTGGGAATTCGAGCAAGGCGGGCGCATGGAGCGCGTGGCGGTCAATGCGCGCTACTCGGTGTCCTCAAGCCTGGCGGTGCGCGATGCATTGCGCGCGGGCTTTGGCGTCAGCCTGATCCCGCGGCCCTATGTCGAGGAAGACCTGCGCACGGGCCGGTTGCAGGCCGCCCTGGAAGACTGGAGCACGGTGGAGACCACGCTCTACGCCATTTATCCGTCGCGCCAGCATATGACGCCCAAGCTGCGGGTGCTGCTGGACTTTCTGGTAGCGCAGTTCGATTCTGGCAACTGAGCGCCTGGCCGGTTGACCGGCCGGCATTCAACGTCGGCGCTGGCTCTGGATCTGCTCCGGCCCGGCCACCAGGGCACCGGCGCCGCGCACTTCCAGCGCGATGCTGTCCAGCACCTTGCCGGAAGCATCGAGCAGCTCCAGCTTGTGGCGCCCCGGCCAGGGCAGCCAGCCCAGCTGACTGCCGCGCCCCAGCTCGCGCTGCACTTCCCGCATCACGGGTTGCGCATTCTTGTCGGCAGCCGCAGGCGGGCCGTATTGCCGGGTCACCAGGCGCCAGCGCAAGCTGCCGTCACGCCAGTCCTGCTCGGCCGCCATGCCGGCCTGGCGCGCCACCAGCTGCACGCGCTGGCTGTCAGGCGGAATATCGGGGTCCAGCGCCAGAATCGTGCCATTGGCCGGACGCGAGATGCGGACAGCGGTCGCAGCGCTGCCGGACTTGCTGCCCTTTTGTCTGGCTGGGCTTTTCGGCTCTGCGCTGCCAGCGACGTGATCCATGGCAAAAAGGGATTGCTGCGTGCCCTCCACAAACCATTCGCCACGCGTGCTTTCGATGGGCATGGCGCCGCTTGCCAACGCACCGAACTGCACTTGCTGCTGCAGTACGCCAGCGGGCGGCCGGGGTGCACGACTGGACAGATTGCGATGCAGAAAGCCCATGATGTCGGCCCAGATGGGCGCTGCGCCGCTGGTGCCGCTGACTGAATGCATGGCCTCGCCACCCGCATTGCCCACCCAGACGCCCACGGTGTAGCGCTCGGACCAGCCCACGGCCCAGTTGTCGCGCATATCCTTGCTGGTGCCGGTTTTCACGGCCGTCCAGAAGCGCGTGGCCAGCACGCTGTCGGTGCCGAAGGTCGGGGCCCGCGCCATATTGTCGGAGAGAATGTCGCCCACGATAAAGGCCGCCCGCACATCCAGTGCCTGCACCGCGTCGTCGCCGGTTTTGCCGCCGGCCTTGCGGCTTTCAGTCTGAGGCAAGGCCCAGCTCACGGGACGATATTGACCGCCATTGCCCAGTGCCCGATAGGCGTTGGTCAGATTGAGCAGCGCGACCTCGCTGCTGCCCAGCGCCAGGCTGAAGCCGTAGTAGCCCCCGCTTTCGCGCAGCGGCAGACCCAGCCTCTTGAGCTGCTCGAAAAACGCATCGGGCGTGATCATGACCAGCGTGCGCACTGCAGGCACATTGAGCGAGGACGCCAGCGCCGTGCGCGCCGACACCCAGCCCTTGAAGCGCCGGTCGTAGTTCTGCGGAATGTAGAGGCCGTTCTGCGTGGGAATATGGGCCGATGAATCCTCGATCAGCGAAGCGGCCGTGATGCGCTTTTCGGCAATCGCCTGGGCGTAGAGAAAAGGCTTGAGCGTGGAGCCGGGCTGACGCAGCGCGGTGACGCCATCGACCTCGGATGCCTGGCTCAGCGTGCCCGAAGAGCCCACCCAGGCCAGAATCTCGCCTGTTCGGTTGTCCAGCACCACGGCCGCACCATCTTCCACATTGCGGCCCTGCAACTCGCGCAGATGCTGCTGCAGGCTGGCCACGGCAAAGCGCTGCAAGGGTGCGCTCAAGGTTGAGCGCACCTGCTCCTGCCCCCTGTTCTGGGGCAGCGCCAGCCAGCGCCGCGCGAAATGCGAGGCCACGCCCTCGCTGGCCAGCCATTGACGCCGCTGCAGCACACTGGAGGTATAGAGCTGCATGGCCGAACAATCCTTGGCCGCCACATCGTCCGGCACCATCACCTGCAGCACGCCGCAGGCACGCTGGGCCACACGCTCCACCGACGCATTGGGCGCACGCACCAGGGCCGCAGCAATGGCCGCCTCGCGAGCATCCAGCCCATGAGCTGCCTTGCCGTACAGGCTTTGCGACAGCGCAGCTATGCCTACGATCTCGCCGCGGAACGGCACCATGTTCAGATAGGCCTCGAGAATCTGGTCCTTGCGCCAGCGCCTGTCCAGCACCTGGGCCGCCACGGCCTGCCCCACCTTCTGCACCACGCTGCGCCCACCCGGACCCTGACGCCAGTCGCCGTCGAGCAGACCCGCGAGCTGCATGGTGATGGTGCTCGCGCCGCGCGTGCGTGTGTTCCAGAGATTGCCCCACGCAGCTGCGGTGACGGCAGCCCAGTCCACGCCGCTGTGCTCGTAGAAGCGCTTGTCCTCGCTGAGCACCAGGGCCGTGCGCAGTGCCGGCGAGACGTCGGCCAATGCCACCCAGGGCCCGCGGCGCACCGTGCTGTCGGTGCGCAGACGCTGCAGCACCTCGCCCTCGCGCGACAGCAGCAGAGTCTCCGAGGAGCGATGCTCGCTGCGCACCTCGTCGTAGCTGGGCACGGCATGGCTGCTGGCGGCAAGACCCAGCCACAGGGCGGCCGTCATGCCGACGGCCCGCCAGGACTGTTTCACTCTCGGGGGCTGGAAATACCGCTGAATGCCTTGTTCCATGTCGTTGTGCGCTGTTGGAAGTCAGCAGGCATTGTCCCAAAGATGGCCCGGCAAACAGACTGCTCAGACAAGCGGCAACAAAAAAGCGGCTTCTGCGAGCCGCTTTTTTGCCGAAGTCACTGCCTCTCGGAGCGTGTTTACGTTTTCAGCCCGTGAACTTCTTGATCTTGAACGCCAGTATCACCATCAGCACGCCGAAGATCACGGCATAGGTCGCCAGCACCCACAGCATGGCCATCATGCCCGCACCGGGCTGCATCAGCACGAAGATGCCGAAGAGCACCGACAGCAGCCCACCGAGCACCAGCAGCCATTCGCCCTGAATTTCCTTGCGCAGACGCAGCGCCGCGACGATCTGCAGCACACCGGTCATCAGAGCCCAGACACCGATATAGATGGTCAGCACCAATGCGGTGATCGCCGGGTTGATGACCGTGAGCACCCCCACCACCACACCGGTCAGCCCCCACAGCAGAACCAGCCACCAGTGACGCGACTGCTGGCGGCTCTTGATGGCGGTGTAGATGCCCAGCAGGCCGTCGACAAACACATAGGCGCCAAACACCAGCACCAGTGCGGCAGCGGATGCTGCGGGCTGCATCCAGGTCAGCACGCCGAAGATGATGGCGGCGGCGCCGCGCAACAACAGCACCCACCAGCTACGGTGCAGCATGATGGACATGGACGGAATTTCTACAGGCATGAAGACTCCTCTCTTTTAGAACGTGTTTACGTTCTCAGGGTTTCACAACAGTGCGACTTGTGCAGCCACTCGTCTCTCGACTTCAGCTCCGACCCTAGCAAGAAGCACAGCCCAGCGTCAACATCACCGGCTGGTGGTCGGACGCCTCTGTGGTGCTGTCCACACGCCAGGCCTGCACATGCTGGCACAGGCTGTCGCTCACCCACAGCAGATCGCAGGCCCCGGGCTCGGCGCCCCAGGTCCGGTCCACCAGTCTGAAGGTGGGGGGCTGCGGCTGGCCGGGGTGCAGCACATCCCAGCTATTGCGCCACTGCCCGGCCTGCAGACAGCCTTGCTCACCGGCAGCCCAAGGTGCGGACAGAACGGCATATTCGGGCTCGTGCGGCTCGAAGTTGAAGTCCCCGCAAAGCACGGCATGACGGGTATGCGGCTTGGTCTGGTAGGGCGAGCCGTCACTGGCCGGCTGCGGCGGGGCATCGGCCAGTGCGCAGGCCTGCATCTGCAGGGCGCGCAGAGCGCCAGCCTGGGCCATGCGCTGGCGCTTCGAAAAGTACTCGAGGTGCGTGGTCATGACGCGCACCGGCCCCAGTGCCGCGTCAGCGACCGTGACCACCGAGCACATGCGCTGCATGCAGCGCACATCGGCATCGGCCGGCATGGGCAGCGGATGGTGCTGCACCTGCAGCAGCGGCAGGCGAGTGGCGACCAGATTGCCAAAGCGCTGATGTCCCCGGGGTGTGAACTCGTCGACCGAGGCACCAAAGACAATCTGCCAGCCCGGCAACAGCGCCTTCAGCTCGGCAGGCTGATCGCCGGGCCGCCCTTGCAGATCGGGGTAGTTGACGGCGATCTCCTCCAGGCACAGCACATCCAGTCCGCCGGCCTGCTCGCCCATTTGCAGCGCGTGGCGCACGATGCGTTCCACACTGACCTGTCCATCCATGCCGCAGCACCATTGCACATTCCAGCTCAGGATATTCATCTTGTCGCTTCTTTCCACATTGAAAATGACTGCAGCACCTGCCTGCGCAGCGCTGGCAGCCGATCAGGCCAGGGCCTCGCGCAGCTGGAACACATTGCCTTCGCTGTCCATGGCATTGCAGACCACAAAGCCGGGGCCTTGCCAGCGCTCGTCGAACACCTGTCCGCCCAGCGCCTGCGCGACGCTTGCGGCCTCGGCGATCGCGGGCACGGTGACGAAGAACTTGAGCGCCACATCGGCACGGCGCTGCGGCGGCTTGCCGATCCGGACCCGCGCGGCAATCTCGGCAGGCAGTGCGTGAATCAGCAGTTGCAGGGCGACGGACTCCAGCACGATGATGTGCTCATCCTCATGCAGCCGCTGCATGCCCAGAACCTGCTCATAGAAACTTGCCAGACTCTGGAAATCCTTGGCATAAATCAGCACACCAGCAGCAGCGGGACCAGGCATTGTCAACTCCCCAAATGGTTTGACTGTATCCCAGTCACTTGATTCCCGCGCGCATGAAGCTCTGCACGAACTGGCGCTGGAACAGCAGGAATGCAATAAGCAGCGGCCCTGAAGTCATCAGGGTGGCGGCGCAGATGATCGACCATTCCACGCCCGACTCCACGCTGGAGAAAACCTGCAGCCCTACGGTGAGCGGACGCGCCTGCACGCTGTTGGTGATGATCAGAGGCCAGAGAAAATTATTCCAGTGAAAGCTCACAGAAACCAGCGCAAACGCGGTGTAGACCGGCCTGGCCAGCGGTACGTAGACACGCCAGAGAATCTGCAGCGTGCTGGCACCTTCCACGCGTGCGGCCTCGTCCAGCTCACGGGGTATGCCCATAAAGGTCTGGCGCAGCAAAAAGATGGCAAAGGCCGAGGCGAAATACGGCAGGCCTATGCCCGCCAGGGTATCGACTGCGCCCAGCCCGGACATGGTCTGATAGTTCGCCACCAGCAGAATGTCCGGCATGATCATCAGCTGCACCAGCACCAGTGCAAACGCCACATTGCTGCCGCGAAAGCGCAAGCGCGCAAAGGCAAATGCAGCCAGCGTGGACAGTAGCAGCTGCACCGCCAAGATCATGGCCACCAGCAAGATGGTGTTGAGAAAATAGCGCGCAAACGGCGCGGCGTCCCAGGCATGGCGGAAGTTCTGCAGCGTCCAGGGCGCGGACAGATCGAGGCGCGTGGACGCATCGGACGGATGAAACGCCGTCCAGACCGCATAGGCCAGCGGCAGCAGCCACAGCAGCGCCAGCGTCCAGGCGGCCAGGGTGTCCAGCCAGGAAGCGCCATAAAAACTCACGCCCCGGCCTGCCCTGGCGCTCCTGCGCGCCGATGGAAATGCAGCAGCTGTCATTGATAGTGCACCTTTTTGTCCAGCACGAAGAACTGGAACAGCGCCACGGCAGCCAGCACCACGACCAACACCACGGTGATGGCCGCGGCATAGCCGGTATCCCAGAACTTGAAGCCCACCTCGTAGAGGTGATAGAGCAGCAGCGTGGAGGCATTGTCCGGCCCGCCGCGCGTGAGAATGAACACATGGTCCACCAGCCGGAAGGCATTGATCACGGCGTTGACCAGAATGAACAGTGTGGTCGGCATGAGCAGCGGCCACTGCACGCGGCGCAGGAAATACCAGCGCGATGCGCCTTCGATGACCGCCGCTTCCTTGAGGCTGGGATTGAGAGTCTGCAGCGCGGCCAGATAGAAGATCATGAAGAAGCCTGCCTCCTTCCACACCGCCACCAGCGTGATGCAGGCCAGGGCCGTGGATGGATCGCCCAGCCAGTTGTGCGCGCCCAGGCCCAGAGCACCGCGCACCTGCTCCAGCAATCCGTACTGCGGCGTGTAGAAAAACAGCCAGATATTGGCCACGGCAATCATGGGCAGCACCGTGGGCGTGAAATACGCCATGCGCAGCAAGGCCCGCCCCGCGAGCTTCTCGTTGACCCACAGCGCCATCAGCAAGGCCAGCCCCATGGACAGCGGAATGGTGGCGGCGGCAAACCAGAGGTTGTTGCGCACGGCCTGCCAGAACACGGGGTCGTCGACCATGAGCACATAGTTGTCCAACCCTACCCATTCGCCGGACTGGCCGCCACGCCCCGTGGCATGCAGGCTGTCGATCAACGTGGACAAGGCCGGCCAATGTGTAAAGCCCAGCAGCAGCACCAGCGCCGGCATGAGCAGCAGCCAGGCATGCACGGCCTGCTTTCGCGCTGCGGCCTGCGCCAGCCTGCTGGCGGCCCTGGATGACAAGGGAGCCGACATGGCGCCCTTGCCGGTTTCAAGCGCCGGACTGCTCATTACTTGTAGCGACGCAGGATGCGGTCGGATTCCTTCTGCGCGTCGTCCATGGCCTGGGCAGCGGTCTTGGTGCCGTTCAGGGCCGCCTGAATCGCATCGTTGAGCACCTTGGTCACGCGCTGGTTCTCATGGGTGGAGTATTCGGCCACCGACACGGGCAGTTGATCGCGCGCCACCAGGGCCTGGGGAAATTCCTGGCCATACTTCTTGAGCACGGGCGTCTCGTAAGCTGCAGGCGAGACAGCCACATAGCCGCTGTCCATGCTCCACTGCGCTGCACGTTCGGGCTGGGTCACCCATTTGGCAAACTCGAACGCAGCCTGCTGCTGCTCCCTGGGCGCATTCTTGAAAATGTAGAAATTGCCTCCGCCCGTGGGCGAGCCCTTGCGGACATTGCCGGCGATCTGGCCCACGCCGAAGTCGAACTTGGCATTGGCGCGGATATTGGTGAGATTGCCTGTGGTCGTCACGATGATGGCGGCCTTCTTTTCCATGAAGTCCCTGGGCGTCGTGCCCCACTCCACCACACCTGCAGGGTGCACGCCGTCCTTGACCAGGCTGACCCAGAAGTTCAGCGCTTCCACCACCTTGGGGTGGTTGAGCATGACGCGGGTGCCGGACTTGTTGGCCAGCAGCACATCATTGGGTGTGGTCAGAGTCTGCAGCATCCAGTAGCCAAAGCCGGTGGACGGAATTTGGATGCCGTATTGCACGACCTTGCCGCTGGCGTCCTTCCTGGTCAGCTTGTGAGCGGCCTCCTTGAGTTCCTTCCAGTTCTGGGGCGCCTTATCGGGGTTCAGGCCGGCCTCCCTGAAAGCTTCCTTGTTGTAGTACATCACCACGGTGGAGCGCTGAAAGGGCACGCCCCAGGTCTTGCCACCGGTCTGGCTGTTGGCCATGAAGGCCGGATAAAAGCCCTTGAGCCAGGCCTTGTCGGCATCGGTCTTCACGAAGTCGTCAATGGGCGCAATCGCGCCTTCGTCCATCAACGTGAACATATCGGTGGATAGCAGCACCGAGGTCGCAGGCGCCTTGCCGGCCTTGTGCGCCGTCAGCGCCTTGACGATGGTTTCCTGATAGGTGCCCGCATAGATGGGCGTGAGCTTGTACTGCGGATGCGCCTTGTTGAAGTCTGCCGCATAACCGTCTATCACCTTGGCGATGGGGCCGCCCACGGCCACGGGGTAATAGAAAGGCACTTCCAGCGGGGACTGAGCAAGAGCAGTGCCCGCCATGCCAAGGCTGGCGGCAGCGGCGATCACGCCATGAACAAAGGTTTGACGACGCATGGGATCTCTCCTCGAGAATTGCAGACAATGGGAAACGCTGACAGCTCAGGCTGCAGCCAGCAAAGAGCGGGCGGAGTCCACCGCCTGCCCGCAAACATGAATGCGCCCACCCTGCGCATCGAACCAGTGCGCAGCCTGCTGTGGCCAGCACAGGACCACGCCTTGTCCGGGCCGCAGATCGGCATGGGCATGGCCGGGCACACGCGCCGTCAGCAGTTCGCTGCCCACCAGGCAGCGCAGCACCAGATCGGCACCCAGATATTCAAAGCCCTGCACAGTGGCCGGAATGCCGTTGCCCAGGCCCTCGTTGCCGCCGTCGGCATCAAGTGCCACGGAAATCACCTCGGGCCGCACGCCCAGCGATTGTGGATAGGCGCTGCCAGCCACCAGATCCGGAGCTACGGCCACATCGCTGCCGGCAATCCGGTTGCCTTGCAGGGCAACGATGTTCATGGCGGGCGTGCCGATAAAGCGCGCGGCAAACGTGGTTGCGGGCCGGGCATAGATTTCACGCGGCCCGGCAGCCTGTTCCACCAGGCCCTTGTTGAGCAGCACCACCTGATCGGCCATGCTCATGGCCTCGGCCTGGTCGTGGGTCACATAGACCACCGTGAGACCCAGACGCTGCTGCAGCTCGCGCAGCTCGGCGCGCATTTCCTGGCGCAGCTGGGCATCGAGGTTGGACAACGGCTCGTCCATCAGGCAGACCCTGGCCTGCGCCACCAGCGCTCGGCCCAGCGCCACGCGTTGCTGCTGGCCGCCCGAGAGTTGCCCGGGCCGACGCTCCAGCAGCGCCGTCAGCCCCAGCAGCTCTGCCGTTTGCCTGAGACGCTGCTCGCGCTCGGCCTTGCCAACCTTGCGCACCTGCAGACCGAACTGGATGTTGTCTGCCACGCTCAGATGCGGGAACAGCGCATAGTTCTGGAACACCATGGCAATGCCGCGCTCTGCAGGCGGCATATGGGTGACGTCGCGACCATCGATGCGCACCGACCCCGAGGTGGGCATGTCCAGCCCGGCAATCATGCGCAAGGTGGTGGATTTGCCGCAGCCCGAAGGGCCGAGCAGGACGCAAAACGAGCCTGGTTCAATGCGCAGATTCACGGCATGCAGGGCCGTGGCGTCACCCCAGGATTTGGCGACGTTCTCCAGCTCGATCAAAGACATCGCGCCAGTCTAGAAAGACTGGATGACAGCCGCGTGTCAACCCAGATCCAACCAAATAAAACAGGAGCTTCTGGCGCCTGCTATTTATTGATCTCAGATAGAAATGATCTTGAATCATCCTTTTTAAATGCGAAAGCAGCTTCAATATCCATAGCATCAGTGCATGAAAAAAGCCCCGACTGCTTGCGCAGACCGGGGCTTGCCGTATGGCCGAGAAACCGCCGAGGGCTTACTTGGGCATCACCACCTTGAGCTTGGCGTTGGGAATCTCGCCAAACATCTCGGGCGCATACAGCGCTTCGGCACGCGTGGGCGGCAGGGCGAACTCACCGGCATTGTTCAGGCGCACGGTGTATTCGACCTTGGTCGTACCTGCTGGCAGGTACTGGTAGTAGGCACGGTAGGACTCGAAGCTGCGCTCTTCATAGGCAAGCCAGCCGGCTCCCTCCTGCTTTTCGCCCTTGGAAGCGATTTCCGAATCGCGGCCCAGGCCGCCGCCCAGAATGGTCGCGCCCGTGGGGACGGGGTCGGTAATGGCCACCCAGGTCATATCGGTCTTGGCCTGCACCTCCAGCGTCACGCGCAGCACATCGCCGCGCGTGTACTGGCCGCCACCAAACAGCCCCTTGTCCGCCTGCTCCACAGGCGTGACGGTCTTCTTGATGGTGTAGCCGGCGCTGAACGGAGCCTTGAGGGCCACGGCCGCCACGGACTGCACGGTCAGCCAGGGCTTGCCCGTGCCTTGCTGCGTCACGCTGAGCTGACCCTTGCCGGCCTTGGCCCAGGGCATGAACATGGTGTTGTTCATCAGGCCGCCAGCACGCACGGGTTCACCGAAGACGCTGTTGGAATGGGCCGTTCCCTGCGCATCCTCGGACGTGGCACGCCTGACATCGGCCCAGTTCACCTTGGCTTCGTTGCCGTTCATGCTGGCCACGGTGCTGCCGGCCACGGGCTCGGACTCGAACTTCTGCGAGAAGCGGCGCAGCGCCAGAGCTCCCCAGAGGTTGGCCGTGGTCGTGTTCCAGGCACCGGACTGCTGGCGCGCGATAAAGCCGCTGACCAGACGAGGCATGTCTTCGGCCCATGCCGGGTCGTTGATGGTCGCCAGGATCAGACGCGCCAGATTCACGTCCGGACCCTGCATCAGCCACCACCAGCCATCGTCCTGATCGGTCGAGAAGCCGGCACGCGTACCGTTGTAGGTCAGGCGCGCGCGCAGGATCTGCATGGCCTGGGCCAGGCGCTCATCGCGCTGAGGCGCATCGCTCATGCGTTGCAGCAGCAGCACCCAGTCAATGACCGTGTGCGTGGGCCACTGGTTGGGCGTGGCATTGATGCTGTCGAGCATGCGCGGCGTGGCCTTGCCAGACAGCGCCAGCGCAGCAATCGCCGCCAGCTTGCGCATTTCCAGATCCTTGCGCGGGCTCCAGAAGTTGCGCTGGATGCGGCCTTCCACAAACGCGATCAGGCCGTCCTCCATGCGCGCACGCTCGGCCGCCGGGATCACGAAGCGCTTGTCAACGCCCTGTGCCATGGCCGACATATTGAGCAGATGCGCTGTCAGCGTATCGCTGCCGCGGCTGACCGAGCCGTCCTGAGGCGGGAAGTAGTTGGCCAGGCCGTCGCCGTCCAGATAGTTGGGCAGCTGGGCCATGGTGCTGCCCCACAGCTCGGCGTTGTTCATGCCGACCGCCTTGCTGGTGGTCTGCTCCAGGCAGGAGTAGGGGTAGCGGGCCCACCAGTCGCGCACGCCAGGCAGACCTTCGGTCAGCTTGGGCACCAGCGACATCTGCAGGCCGCCACGGCCGGGCAGCGCATCAGCGGGCGGATTCACGGGCACGCTATAGCTGCCGCTGACCTGCACCAGCGTGGCCTGCTGTACCGACAGCGGCACAGCGGGCACGATGCGCTGGCTGACCTTGAGCGCATCCTGCGCCGCATCGGCGCCGCCAGCGGTATCGCGCGCGGAAATCTCCCAGATCAGCGCTTCGGCACGCGTGCCGGAGAGCTGGGCCGGAGCCTTCACATCCCAGGCCACTTCACGCGCCTCGCCGGCGGGAATCTCCACGGTCTGGGCCTTGAGCTCCAGCATGGTGGCGCGCGGCGTGACTTCCACCTTCATGGCTTTGGCCGAGGTGTTGCGCAGCGTGACCTGGGCGCGGAACTGATCGTCCTCGCGCACCAGCGGCGGCAAGCCGCTGATGATCTGCAGATCCTGCGTGGTGCGGATCGCCGCCTGGCCAGTGCCGAACAGGCTCACGCCCGCATCGGCCACGGCCACCACCTGGAAGGTGGTCAGGGCGTCGTTGAGCGGCACCTCGATCAGGGCCATGCCGTTGCCGTCCAGCACCACATCGGGCTTCCACAGCAGCAAGGTGTCGAGCAGCTCGCGCGTGGGGCTGCGGCCACCGCCACCGCCCGCAGGCACGGCCTTCTTGCCGTAATGGCGCCGGCCAATCACCTCCATCTGGGCCGTTGCCGTCTGCACGCCCCATTCGCGGCGCGTCAGCATGGCATCGAGCAGATTCCAGCTGCTGTTGGGCATCAGTTCCAGCAGAGCCTGGTCCACGGCCGCCAGCGCCACATGGGCACCTGCTGCAGGCTTGCCATCGGGCAGCGTGGCCTTGATGGTGACCTTGGCCGTGCCACGTACCTTGTAGCTGGACTTGTCCGAGGACACCTTGACGTCCAAAGTATTGTTCTTCAGGCCCACGCGAATTTCGGACATGCCGAAACGGAAGGCAGGCTTGGAGAGGTCCACCATGGACGTCGGCGCGATGAATTCCTTGCCGTCATTCCAGAAGGCACGCCACCACTCCAGCGGCGACTTGAAGCCCCAGGTGAAGAAGCTGTACCAGGGCACTTCCATCAGGCGACCGCGCAGCGCCAGCACGCTGACATAGGCGTTGGGGCCCCAGTTGTCTTCGATCTTGACGTCCACCGTGGGGTTGTCACCCGCCAGCTCCACCACCTGGGTGCTGACGATGCCTTCGCGCTCCACTGCCACCAGCGCCGTGGCGCGGCGGAAGGGCATGCGGACCTGGAAGCGCGCCGTCTCGCCGGGCTCATAGCTCTTGCGCTCGGACAACACATCCATGCGGTCATGGTCTTCGCCACCGAACCAGAGTTCGCCCTGACCCGTGACCCACACCGAGGTCGCGGCCTGGCTGCTGCGGCCTTCCTTGTCGGCAGCCTTGACGATCAGCTCCACCTCGCCAGGCTGGGACAGCTGGGCCTCGCATTGCACCAGACCATGGCTGTCGCTGGTGCCCGAGCACACGGTGCCCAGATTCTTGAGCGTGGTCTGGTTGTCGTAGCTGTAGAAGCCGCCCACCAGCCGCTTGCGGCTGGAGGTGGTGATGCGCGCCACGGCTTCGACCTTGACGGGCACGCCTGCCTGTGCCTTGCCTGCCGTATCCAGCGTCAGCGCCTGAAAGCGCAGCTTGCGGTCCACGGAGATCCAGTTCTCGGAGCGCACGCCTGCCACCACGGCAGCCGGCCAGATGGTGCGTGTGCTGCGCAGGGTCTGCACCTCGCCATTCGGGTCGGCATAGGTCGCCTCCATCAGCAGCTCGCGCGGCTCGCCGGACTTGGGCAGCTTGTCGATGCTGACCTTGCCCAGTCCGTTCTTGTCCAGCGTCACGGGCAGCTTGTCGGCCACGACCTTGGTGTCGTCGGCCGCCGTGCTTTCCTCGTCGTCGCTGCTGCCCATGTCCTGGGCGCTGCGCGGCGGGTTGAAGCTGAAGCCATCCCAGCCTGAGAAGTCCAGCGATTTGGAACGCAGCAGAGCCGACACCTTGACCGGCAGATTGGCGGCAGCGCCGCCCGAGACATAGTTGATCTGCACTTCTGCAGGCACGCTGCCCACAGCGTAGAGCTGCTCCTTGCCAGCCGGGCCCACACGCCCCTCCATCACGGGAAGGCGGAACTCTTCGACACGGAAGATGCCGGTACTGAAGCTGGAGCGACGGCTGTTGCCGCTGGTGTAACTCAGCTCCACCGCATATTCGCCCAGCTTGGCGGCCTTGGAGATGGGGAACTCGCTGGTCGCGCTGCCATTGGCATTCCAGCTCAGGGCCTGGGTAAAGCGCTGGCCGCTGCCCAGGTGGGTGATGGTCAGGCGATCGGGCTTCTCCTGGGTCTGTTCAAAGCCCTTGGAATTCTTGCCGGGACCGGTCAGGGCACGCAGAAAGTGCTTCATGGATACGGTTTCGCCGGCACGGAACAGCATGCGGTCAAACACCGTATGCGCCACTTCGTCGCGCTTGCTGCTGGAGCTGGTCGGCACATTGAAGCGCCAGGACTCTATGCCCTTGTTCCAGTTGCTCCAGACAAACGCCAGCTCCTCGCCAGCCTCGGTCTTGGCCCGCGCACTCACGAAATAGGAACTGCTGCGGTAGTAGCCGTCCTCGTTGCTGCAGGAGGGCGGACTGGGGTTGAGGCCGTTGAAGGTCACAATGCCTTGCGCATCGGTCACGGCCGAGGCAATCGCCTGACCGTTGCAGTCCGAGACCTGCACCGTGGCGCCAGGCACCACCTTGCCCTTGTCCAGCGTCGTCACCCAGGCTACCGAGTTTTCGCGACCCAGCTTGAAGTGCACGGCCAGATTGGTCACCAGCACCGAGGTGCGCACATACATGGTGCGGCCCGCGCCATAGCCTTCGTCGAGCAGCGACTGGCCCAGCATGGGCGAGGCGATCTCCACCACCTGGAAGCCCGGATTCAGCGGAATACCGACGACCTCGAAGGGGCGTGGGTCGCCCTTGGCCGCCTTGGGCAGCTCCAGCGTCTGGGTCTGGCTCTGGCCGTCCAGCAGCGACAGCATGCGGGTCTGCACCCAGTGCTTGTCGTCGTTGATGACCGGAGGCAGCACCTTCACATCGCGTGCCGCGCGCTTGCGTTCCACGCTATAGCTGTCATAGCGCTCCACCTTCTTGAGCCAGGCGATGATGTCGGCATCCGAGCCGCCTTTCTTGGTGCGCACCACGCTGGCGTCCAGCGATTTGCCCAGGAGCTGCGGCTCCACATTGCGCAGCGTCACGGGCAGCAGCGCCGGTCCCTTGGGGCCTTCGGCAAAACGCTCGACGATGCCGAATGGCGCCGCCGCAAACTTCACCAGCGGCGGCATATTGCCCGTGGCCGTGGCCAGCGGGAACATATTGGCATTGCTCAGCGTGCGGCCCGCGGCATCCTTGAACTGCGGCGGAAGCTCCACCACATACTTGGTGTTGGGGTGCATGGTGGCCGGGAAAGTCACGCTGTCCACCAGCGAGTCCTCGGCCAGCTTGTCGCCATTTTGCTCGATGATGGGTGCCACGGCCGAGGCGCCGCTCTTGAGGCGTATGCCTTCGATCAGCTTGCGCGGCACCGGCGCGCTGAAGGACAGGCGCATGGGGCGGATCGGCAGGCAGGCGGCGTTGGCGTTCTCGCGCTCGCAGCTGAAGTCGGCGCTGAAGGGCTGCCGTACCTGGTACTCATAGCGCTGCTCGTCCTTGCTGACCAGGCCATTGGCCATGGCCACGCCCTTGCCATAGACCAGGGTCATCTTGCTGCCCGAGGTCAGTCGGCGGTTGCAGGCCAGCACCGCATAGTTCTGCGGGTGCTGGGCCGCATCCTTGTCCCAGTGGCGCTGCTTGAGCACGGCCTCGCGGTCCTTGCCCTCGATCAGTTGCACGGGGATGCGCTCGCCCACGCCTTCGGAGGTACACCAGACGCGCTGCTTGAGGCTGTCGACGGATGCCGCGCCCGTCAGGCGCAGGGCAAAGTACTGCTGCTCGTCCACCTCTTCATAGGTGTCGGGCGCAATGCTGGCCATCTGCGGACCGCCTGTCTGAAATTGATAGCTGGCTGCGCCCGTCAGCGCTGTACCCGCGACGCTCTTGAACTGAGGGTTGAGCTGGGCCGTGCAACGCACGCCAGCGGGCAGGTTCTGGGCAAAATCGAATACCCATTCCTTTTCGCTGTTCCAGCGCCCCGTGCCCTTGGCGGCCCGGGCATCGCTGCACTGCAGGTTGACCGGCGCAGCGGCCTTGGGATCGCCAAAGCGCACGGCAGCTGCATCGAACTGCACCACCACCTGGCCCACCTTGCTCACATCTCCCTGCGGGCTGAACTGGCGTACCCCCACGGCGTGGGCCGCCGTGGCCGCCAGGCCCCATAACAGACCTGCATTCAGCAGCTTGCGCCAGTGCGGCGCGATCTGCTCCCTCTTCCTTCCCTCTGCATAAGGCACAGTCATACAGTCACTTTCTTTTCGGGCAGGCATGTCGCCGGCCCTGGCTGTTTGAATCTGAAGTCTGGAATCAGCGACGCAGCAGTGCAGGACGGCAGAATGCAAAAAGCCCTGCCTCACAAGTGAAGCAGGGCCTTGAGCAGGTGCCGCACGCGCGAAACTACTGCGGCTGGAAACCGCTGCGCTGAATGATACCGGCCCAGACCCTGGAATAAGCAGCCTCACGCTCCCCCAACTGGCGGGGATTCATGTATCCAACTGTAAGCCCCAATGCCGTCAGCTGCGCGTAGACATCACGCTGCTTGAGCACATTGCCCACGGCTGCAGAAAAGCGCTCGACAAAGGCCTGGGGCACGCCCTTGGGCGCAAAAATGCCGTAGTAAGGCATGTCCTCGAAGCCCTTGATGCCCTGCTCCAGCAAGGTCGGCACTTCGGGCATGGAAGCCTGACGCTTGGCGCCCAGCACGCCGATCACGCGCAGCTTGCCAGCCTTCTGGTTCTCCATGAAGTCCGGCACCGAGGCAATGCCGGCAGGAATCTGATTGCCCAGCATATCGGCCAGCAAGGGGGCGCTGCCGCGATACGGTGCGGCCACCAGATCGAGCTTGTAGTGGTCGGCCAGGATCTTGACCAGAAATTCGGGCGTCGAAGCCGGCGCCGGAATGCCGATGGTGCCGTTCTTGGCACTGCCCCTGGCCCAGGCCGCGTACTCGGCCAGATTCCTCACCGGCGTGTTGCTGGACACGGCCAGCGCATTCACAAAAGTGGCAACCCCGGCCACGGGAATGAAGTCCTGCTGCGGATCGAAGCCCGGCTTTTTCACGACCTTGGGCAGGATGGAGATGGTGTGGTCATGCGTGAGAAACAGCGTATGGCCATCGGCAGGCGAGGCCTTGAGCAGTTGCGCTGCAATCTGGCCGCCAGCGCCGGGGCGATTCTCCACCAGCACCGTCACGCCGCCCAGTTCGTCCTTGAGCTTGTCGGCCAGCAGGCGCGCAATCGCATCCGAGCCACCGCCGGGTGGAAAGCCCACCAGAATGCGGATGGGCTGGCCCGACGAGGCCCAGGCCACCGAGCCCAGGGCAGATGCTGCAGCCGCTCCCACTCCGGCCTTCAGCCATTGACGACGTGTTTGCGTCATGTGTTTTCTCCTTATGCTTTTCCAGACTAACCAAAACAAAAGCGCCCGGCAAAGGGCGCTTTCAAGGCGTGAACGTTACGCCACAGTGCCGGAGCCTGTCAGGCCAGACGTGCCTGATGCTTGGCCAGTTGCGCACGCACCTGCGCCGGAGCCGTTCCGCCCAGCGTGTTGCGGGCATTGAGCGAGCCTTCCAGGCTCAGGGCCTCGAACACATCGGCCTCGATATTGGGGTTGAAGGCCTGCAGCTCGGCCAGCGGCAGCTCGGTCAGGTCCACACCCTTCATGGTGGCCAGCTTCACGGCGTGAGCCACGGTTTCGTGGGCGTCACGGAAGGGCAGGCCCTTCTTGACCAGATAGTCGGCCAGGTCGGTGGCCGTGGCATAGCCCTTCAGGGCGGCAGCGCGCATGTTCTCGGCATTCACGGTGATGCCGCCTTCCTTGACGCCGCTGGCGGGGTTGAGCTGGCCGCCGATCATCTCGGCAAAGATGCGCAGCGTGTCCTTCAAGGTGTCCACCGTGTCGAACAGCGGCTCCTTGTCTTCCTGATTGTCCTTGTTGTAGGCCAGGGGCTGGCCCTTCATCAGCGTGATCAGGCCCATCAGGTGACCGACCACACGGCCGGTCTTGCCACGTGCCAGTTCGGGCACGTCGGGGTTCTTCTTCTGGGGCATGATGGACGAGCCGGTGGTGAAGCGGTCGGCAATCTTGATGAAGCCGAAGTTCTGGCTCATCCAGATGATCAGCTCCTCCGACAGACGGCTCACGTGCACCATGCACAGCGAGGCCGCCGCGGTGAACTCGATGGCGAAGTCACGGTCGGACACGCCGTCCAGCGAGTTCTGGCTCACGCCTTCCATGCCCAGGGTCTTGGCCACGCGCTCGCGGTCCAGCGGGTAGGTGGTGCCGGCCAGGGCCGCAGAGCCCAGGGGCAGCACGTTGACGCGCTTGCGCACGTCCAGCATGCGCTCGGCATCGCGCTTGAACATTTCCACATAGGCCAGCATATGGTGGCCGAAGCTCACGGGCTGGGCCACTTGCAGATGGGTGAAGCCGGGCAGGATCACATCCACATTCTTGGCGGCCACTTCGACCAGCGAGCGCTGCAGCTCCTTGAGCAGGCCTTCGATCAGGTCGATCTCGCTGCGCAGCCACAGGCGCACGTCGGTGGCCACCTGGTCGTTGCGGCTGCGGCCGGTGTGCAGGCGCTTGCCGGCATCGCCGACCAGCTGGGTCAGGCGTGCCTCGATGTTCAGGTGCACGTCTTCCAGGTCCAGCTTCCACTCGAAAGTGCCGGCCTCGATCTCGGCCGTGATCTGCGCCATGCCCTTCTGGATGGAGGCAAAATCTTCGGCCGCAATGATCTTCTGGGCCGACAGCATTTCGGCATGCGCCAGAGAGCCCTGAATGTCGGCCTGCCACATGCGCTTGTCAAAGAACACGCTGGAGGTGTAGCGCTTGACCAGGTCGCTCATGGGTTCGGAGAACAGGGCAGACCAGGCTTCGGCCTTGGAATCGAGCTGGTTGTGCGAAGGAGCAGATGTAGACATGTGAGGGCAACAATCCCGTAAAACCACAGGCCGCCCAATGCAGAAGTTTGGCGTGACGGCTGTGCAAAGCAGAAACAGGGATTTTATCGGCCTGACCCGGCGCCGGCGCCAGAGCGCCCCAGAGCCATTGCCAGCCACTGCGACAAAGCAGCATTCACGCGCCATCTGCTCATTAATCAATAGCTTTCTACGCTTTATGGTAAAGGCCTGCAAGGCCATTCCATGCAAATCAGGTAAATCTGGCTGCAGCCACTCTGTTTCTGGCTTGCGCGGACAATCACGGCGTCTTTGCTCACCCACCCCACAGGTCGCGGCCCACCCGGCTGACGCGCCGCCCGGCATGAATTCCCGCTCTTCCCTGATTTCCGGCCTCGGTTTTGCGCTGGCCGCCTGCGCGCTCTGGGGCGCGATTTTTCTCGTGCCCGCCATGCTGCCGGAGTTCTCTCCGCTGCAGATCACCTTTGGCCGCTTCGTGCTCTATGGCGTGGTGGCCTTATGCGTTTTCCTGCCCCGGGCCACCAGGCTGCTGCCCAGGCTGCAAGCGGCCGATATCCGGCATCTGGTCTGGCTGGCCCTGACGGGCAATGTGGTGTACTTTGCCCTGGTCGCCACCGCCGTGCAATGGATAGGCATGGCCGTGACCTCGCTGATCGTGGGCCTGGTTCCCGTCACCGTGCCGCTGCTGGGCCGCAACACCAGCGGTGCGCTTCCGCTGCGCCGCATGCTGGCGCCCATGGCGCTGATTCTGGCCGGCATCGTGCTCGTCAATGTCCATGCGCTGAGCACAGGGTCCGAAGGCAGCCAGGGGCGCTATCTGCTGGGCGTGCTGATGGCCGTGCTGGCCATGCTCTGCTGGAGCCGCTACGCGCTGGACAACACCCGCTACCTGGCACAAAGCCGCTTCAACGGCACGGAATGGTCCACGCTCTGGGGTCTGGTCGTCGGGCTGATCAGCGCCTTGCTCTGGGCCCTGCTCTGGCTGATATCGCCTGAGGCCAGCGGCGCCGGCAGCCCCGACATTGCGGCCCAGCGCTGGCAACTGTTCTGGCTGTTGAATCTGGCCGTGGCCATCCTCTCGTCCTGGCTGGGCAACTGGATGTGGAATGCCGCCAGCCAGCGCCTGCCCATCACCTTCGTGGGCCAGTTGCTGGTGTTCGAGACCCTGTTCGCCCTGGCCTACCACTTCCTCTATGAACAGCGCCTGCCCCGGATCGGCGAGCTGACGCCCATGCTGCTGATTCTCGCGGGCCTGGTCTGGTCGCTCAGACGCTTTCAGGCCGCAAGCCGGGCTGCGGCCTCGGTTTGAGTCAGCACAAACGCTGATGCATCAAACCGACAGATGCCGCAGGAATTGCAGCTGCACCGCGGCTCCGTGCCAATAATCACAGGACTTGCGCAAATTCGGATCGGGCATGTCGATGGACATGCTCTTTGCGCATGCTTGCCCGCCCAGCTCTTGCATCCAAGTCACCGCCCTGCTCCAGACCACCTGTGCCCATTTCACCGCTCATCGCCGCAACTCCCGCCTCGACCCGCCCGGTCCTGGTGTTCGACGCCTGCAATGCCGGCGTGGTACTGCGTGCCGTGCTGTTTGTACAGGTGGTGGTGGGCACGGCCGCCATCTATGGTGCGGACTCGCTCTGGGAGTGGTTTAGCAGCGCGGCCCTGCTCACCGGAGCCTGCCTGCCCGGCACCCTGGTCTGGCTGATCGCAGCCTGCAGCCTCAAGCACCAGTTGCAGCGTCTGGACACGCGCGGCCAGTATCTGGCCGGCGTGCTGCTGGGCGCGCTCGCAGGGCTTTATGCCTGCGGCATGCTGTTCTTCATCGGCATAGCCAAAGTCCCCTGGCTGGCCAGTGCCGTCACGGGAGGCCTGCTGGCCGCGCTGCTGGTGACGGCACTGGTGCTGCGCGCGCGCGGCAACACGCCAGCGCAAACCCAGGCCCGTCTCACCGAGCTGCAGTCACGCATAAGACCGCACTTTCTGTTCAACACCCTCAACAGCGCGATTGCGCTGGTGCGCGCCGAGCCCGCCAAGGCCGAAGCCTTGCTCGAAGACCTCAGCGATCTGTTTCGCTATGCGCTGGCCGAACCCCATCTGACCACCACGCTGGCGCAGGAGATAGAGCTGGCCCAGCGCTATCTGTCCATAGAGCAGGTACGCTTTGGCGAGCGCCTGCAGATGCAGTGGCAGCTTGATGAAAGCGTGCATGAAGCGCTGCTGCCACCGCTGCTGCTGCAGCCGCTGGTGGAGAACGCCATCCGCCATGGAGTGGAGCCCAATGCGCGCGGCGGCAAGCTGCAGGTCCGCACCGAAAGACGCGGCAACGAGGCGCTGATCCAGATCATCAACACCTTGCCGCCTGCCAGCGCCGAGCATCAAAGCACCGGCCATGGCATGGCCCTGGACAACGTCAGGGCCAGGCTGTCGCTGCTGCACGATCTGCAAGGCAGCTTCAGCGCCAAGGTGCGCGACGGGCTGTATGTGGTGCGCCTGAGCGTGCCTTTGCTGCAGACCGAGTCAAAACCGGGACAATCCCGTCATGCACATTCTGATCGTTGATGACGAAGCTCTGGCACGCGCCAGACTGCGCACTCTGCTCGGCGACTGCGCACACGGCCCCCACCATATCCAGGAAGCCGCAGATGGCGAACAAGCCCTGCAGATGCTGCAAGCCGCCCAGCCCACACCCATACAGCTGGTGCTGCTGGACATTCACATGCCCGGCCACAACGGGCTGCAACTGGCAGCGGCACTGGTGGACCTGCCCAGCCCGCCCGCCATCGTATTCGTGACAGCGCATGCCAGCCATGCGGTACAGGCTTTCGAGCTGGATGCCGTGGACTACCTGACCAAGCCCGTACGCCTGGAGCGGCTGCAGCAATCGCTGCAAAAGGCCGAGCGTGCACTGAGCACGCGCAGCGTCGCAGACAGCGGCCCTGTGCTGGTGATCCAGGAGCGCGGCGGCACACTGCGGCTGCCGCTATCCGAGGTGCGTTTTCTCAAGGCCGAGCAGAAATACATCACCGTGCGCACCGTGCAGCGCAACTACGTCCTCGACGGAGCGCTGGCCGATCTCGAAACCCGCCACGGCGAACATCTGCTGCGCATACACCGCAACGCCCTGGTGCTGCGTGCGGCCTTGCGCGGCCTCGAGAAATATGACGACCCGCAGGAAGGCGAAGGCTGGGGCCTGCGCCTGCAGGGCGTGCCCGAGCTGCTGCCGGTCTCACGCCGCCAACTGGCGGCGGTCAAGACCGAGCTCAAAGATATAGGACTTACGCAAACAAGAGTGCTGCAGCGGCCTGCCTCCTGATTCAGTCGTCTGGCCTGAACCCGCTTTGCGTAAGTCGTGAGATATTTCCTGAATGAAAAAACCGGCTGAAAGCCGGTTTTTTATCGACTGCAGTCGCAATCAATGCTCATGCTTGTGCGCCGCTTCACCGGCAGCCGGGGATGCGGGCTCATGCTGGTGCCCGACCTCGGCGCCATGATCGTGGTCATGCTCATGTCCATGGTTGTGCGCCGCGCCGCTCATCACCGTCACGATGACAATGCCCAGCAGCAGCCAGAAGACCTGGGCTGCGGTTTCCTTGGCGCTCAGGCGCTTTTGCAGCTGGGGAATCAGGTCGGCCAGGGCCACATAGATAAAGCTGCTCGACGCAATGACCAGGAAATATGGCAGCAGCTCGTGCAGCTGTCCAATGAGGAAATAGCCGGCCACCCCGCCCAGCGTGGTCACCGCTCCAGCCATGGACACCTTGATCAGCGCCACGCGGCGATTGCTGCTGGACTGACGCAGCACCACGATATCGCCCATGTGGTGAGGCACCTCATGCGCCAGCACCGACAGGGCAGCAATCAGGCCCAGACGGATGTCGGCCACGAAAGCCGATGCAATCAGCACGCCATCGCCAAAGCAATGCACGCTGTCGCCCGTCAGAATGGCCCAGCCGCCCTTGCCATGGCTGTGGCCATGCGCGTGATCGCCATGATCATGGTGGACGTGACCATGCTGATGATCGTGAGCATGACCGTGGTGCACGGGAACATGCTGGTGAGCATCTCCATGCGAATGCTCATGGCCGTGGTGCCAGAGCTCGGCCTTGGACAGCAGAAAGAAAAACACCAGCCCGATCAGCAGCACCACGAACAGATCATGGGACTTGCCGTGACTCTCGAACGCCTCGGGCAGCAAATGCATGAAGGCCGTGGCGAGCAAGGCTCCCGCAGCCAGGCTCAGCAAACGCTGGGGCATCAGCCCTGGCGTGCGCCCCCCTCCCAGACTCATCAACAACGCGGCCACCCAGACACTGCCGATACCAGCAGCCAGGGTGGCCAGAATAATTGCTACCAATGTCATAGCTTTATATGGCTTAACCGCAACCTTTTACAGGCGAATCTTGAGGATTTTCGCAGAATGCGCCGCCCAACGCGGCCCGCTTGCGACTATCCCCATAACGTCAGCCCCGGATGCGCATGCCGTGCATGGCATGCCGGGATTTCTTTCACCTTAGCAAAGCTGTCAAGCCCCCCGGGCCGAAAACTTCAGCGCATGAGGCATCAGGCCACGCCATGCTGGTTGAACCAGGTCAGCATGCGCATCCAGCCATCCTGCGCGGCCTGCTCGCGGTAGCTGGGTCGGTAGTCGGCATGGAAGGCATGAGGCGCCTCGGGGAAGATCACGAACTCCGAGGCCCTGGCTGGCGCAGACCCGGTCTTGAGCGCAGCCTTCATGGCTTCGACCGACTCCAGCGGAATGCCCGTGTCCTTGCCGCCGTACAGGCCCAGCACCGGCGCCTTGAGCTGCCCCACCAGTTCCAGCGGATAGCTGGGCTGCAAATCGCTCTTGTTGCCCTGCAGACGCCCGTACCAGGCAACGCCGGCCTTGATCGGCGCATGCGCGGCATAGAGCCAGGTGATGCGCCCGCCCCAGCAAAAGCCGGTGATGGCCAGCTTTTTGACATCGCCGCCCTGGGTACCCGCCCATCGCACGGCGGCGTCCAGATCCCCCATGACCTGGGCATCGGGCACCTTGGCGATCACCTCGCTCATGAGCTTGGCCATTTCGGCATAGGCCATGGGATCGCCCTGGCGCACGAACAGGTCGGGTGCTATCGCCAGATAGCCGGCACGTGCCAGACGGCGGCAGGTGTCGGCAATGTACTCGTGCACGCCAAAGATTTCGGAGATCACCAGCACCACGGGCAGATTCTGCTTTCCCGCAGGCATGGCCCGGTAGACCGGCAGCTTGAAGCCTTTGACATCGATGCTGACCTCACCTGCCGTCAGGCCGTCGACCGGGGTCTTGATGGCCGACTGTGCCATGACCGGGCCGGCAGCGCAGGCATAACCCACGCCCAGACCGGCCCCCAGGGCCGCACGCAAGGCCGTGCGGCGGCTGGGCTGGGCATCGGCGCGACCACCGAGCAGCCCCTGCATATCCTGAGCGATGTCTTCGTACTTCATGGATCCTCCTTGGGATGATGGAATTTCAGAACATGTTGACGATCTCCAGCCAGCCCGGCTCGCACAGCAAGCCGGGCTGGCCAAGCAGTCTAAGGCCAGTGCGTTTCAGGCACCCAGAACATGTTGACGTTCTCAGACCAGCCAACGCAGCAGCGCCGCTGCGGCCGCGCCCAGAATCACCACCAGCAAGAATGGTGCCCGCAACCACAGGGCCAGCGCCGCCACCAGCAAGGCCGCCAGGCGTGCATCGAGACCGATCTGCGTGCCGCTGGCCAGGGTGTTCATCACCGTCAGCGAAGCCAGCAGCGCCACCGTCAGACAGGCCGCGATCTGGGCCATGCGCGGGCTACGCATCCAGCGTTCGGGCAGGCTGTAGCCCAGCAGCTTGGTCACAAAGGCCAGCGCACAGGCCAGCAAAATCCATTGCCACAAAGACAGCGTCATTGCTCGGCCTCCGAGGGGCGCACCCAACCCCAGAAGGCGCCCAGGGCCGCAGCCAGCAGGATCGGCACGCCTGGGGGCACCCAGGATATGGCCAGGGCCGTGACCAGCCCGCAGGCCAGCGCCAGCGCCACCGGCTCGCGCGCATTCAGGCGCGGCCAGAGCAGGCCGAGAAAGGCCGCCACGGCAGCCCCGTCGAGACCGAAGCGGCGCGTGTCGCCCAGCGCATTGCCCATCAGCGCGCCCAGCAAGGTGAACAGATTCCAGAGCGCAAACACACCCGCCCCGGCGACCCAGAAGCCGCGCCGCTGCTCGGCCAGCTCCTCCTGCCCCGATGCCGTGGCCGCAGATTCGTCGATGGTCCAGTGCGCGGCCAGCCAGCGCTGCAGCCCTTTGACGCCCAGCAGACGGCTCATCTGCATGCCGTAGATGGCATTGCGCACGCCCAGCAGCGAGGCCGCGCTCACGGCCGCCATGCCGCTGCCGCCACCCGCAACCACGCCGATGAAGGCGAACTGCGAACCTCCCGTGAACATCAGCGCGCTCAGTGCCATGGTCTGCCAGAGGCTGAGGCCGGCCGCCACGGACAGCGCACCGAAGGAGATGCCGTACAGCCCCGTTGCCACCGAAATCGACAGCCCCATGCGCACGGCGGGCGTCATTGCAAAGCCTTTGAACAAGATGTTTCCTGGATCAAGCTAGAACAATTCAGGAGCTGGCAGCGCTTGTGAACAAAGCATTTCAGGTCAAAAATAACCTGAAGTGATTTTTCAGAAAGCGCAAGCAGCTCTCTTTTTTTTAAGGGGCCACCTCGGCAAAACCTAGGCGCCCCCGGGACGAAAGCGTATCAGTGCGCCTTTGGGTAAAAGCTCAATGCGCTTTTTGGTGAAAAGCTCAATGCGCTTTTTCCCAGCTGCTGCCAAAGCCGATCTCGGCCAGCAGCGGCACGGACAGATCGGCCACGCCGGCCATGATGGCCGGTATCTCGGCCTGCACCCAGTCCCTGGCGGACTCGGGCAGCTCGAACACCAGTTCGTCATGCACCTGCATGATGACCAGCACCTCGGGCTTTTCGGCATCCAGCCTGGCCTGCACGGCCACCATGGCCTTCTTGATCAGATCGGCCGCCGTGCCCTGCATGGGGGCGTTGATGGCGGCGCGCTCGGCCGCTTTCTTGCGTGGGCCGTTGCCGCCGTTGATCTCGGGCAGCACCAGGCGGCGGCCGAACACGGTCTCCACATAGCCCTGGGCGTGGGCCAGCTCCACGGTCTGGTCCATATAGCGCTTCACGCCGGGGTAGCGCTGGAAGTATTTGTCGATATAGGCAGCCGCCGCCTTGGTTTCGATGCCCAGGTTCTTGGCCAGGCCGAAGCTGCTCATGCCGTAGATCAGGCCGAAGTTGATCACCTTGGCATAGCGGCGCTGCTCGCTGCTGACCTCGTCCACACTCACGCCGAAGACTTCGGCGGCCGTGGCACGGTGCACGTCCAGGCCGTTCTTGAAGGCACTCAGCAGGGCCTCGTCGCCCGAAAGATGGGCCATGATGCGCAGCTCGATCTGCGAATAGTCGGCGCTGGCAATCAGCTTGCCCTCGGGGGCCACAAAGGCTTCGCGCACGCGGCGGCCTTCGGGCGTGCGCACGGGAATGTTCTGCAGATTGGGGTCGTTGCTGGACAGGCGCCCCGTCACCGCCACGGCCTGGGCGTAGTGGGTGTGCACGCGACCGTCGATTGGCAAGGCCATCTGGGCCAGCTTGTCGGTGTAGGTCCCCTTGAGCTTGGACAGTGAGCGGTGCTCAAGCAGCTTGGCTGGCAGCGGATAGTCCTCGGCCAGCTTTTCCAGCACTTCCTCGTCCGTGCTGCGCGCGCCGGTGGCGGTCTTCTTCACTACGGGCATGCCCAGCTTGTCGAAGAAGATCTCTCCCAGCTGCTTGGGCGAGGACAGGTTGAAGGGCTGGCCCGCAATCTCGTAAGCCTCTTCCTCGAGCTTGAGGATGCGTGCGCCCAGATCATTGCTCTGGCGCGCCAGCTCGCCCGCGTCGATGCTCACGCCATTGCGCTCGATGCGGAACAGCGCTTCGCTGGTCTGCATTTCCAGCTCGTAGATATGCAGCAGCCCGGCATGGGCCTGGATGCGCGGCCACAAGGTGTTGTGCACGTCCAGCGTCTGGTCGGAGTCCTCGCAGCTGTATGCAGCGGCCTTGTCCACGGGCACCTGGGCAAACGGAATCTGGCTCTTGCCCTTGCCGCACAGGTCTTCGTAGCTGATGCCGCTGCGGTTCACATGGCGCAGCGCCAGGCTGGTCAGATTGTGCGGGCGGTCGGCTTCGAGCACATAGGACTGCAGCATGGTGTCGTGCGCATAGCCGCGCACGGTGATGCCGTGATTGGCAAACACATGCTGGTCATATTTGACATGCTGGCCCAGCTTCTTGCGGCTGGCGTCTTCCAGCCAGGGCTTGAGCCTGGCCAGCACCCTGTCCATATCGAGCTGCTCTGGCACATCCATGCCCTCGTGACGCAGCGGAATATAGGCAGCCTCGCCCACGGCCACGCTGAAGGAGATGCCGACGATGCGGGCCACCATCTCGTCCAGCGAATCGGTCTCGGTATCCAGCGCGGTCAGCTCGGCTGTATTGATCTTGGCCAGCCATTCGTCGAGCTGCGCCTCGTCGAGAATCGTGGTGTAGAGCACATCGCGCTGCTGGGCCGCCACGGCGACCTCGGTCGCCGCCGCGTCGTCGGCATCGAACAGGCCGCCCTGGGCGCTATCGACCTTGGCGGCCTTGCCTGGCTTGGCCGCCCTGGCTTCGGCCGCTGCGGCGCCCAGGGTGCGCACCAGCCCCTTGAAGCCGTATTTCTCGTAGAAGGGCGCAAGCGCTGCGCTGTCGGGCTCGGCCAGCGTGATGGCATCGAGCTGCGGCAGGCCGCTGATATAGGAGGACAGATCGCAATCAGTCTTCATGGTCACCAACTGGCGGCTCAGCGCCAGCTGACCGCTGGCAATCGCATCGCGCAGGTTCTGACCGGCAACGCCCTTGATGCCTGCCGCATTGGCAATCAGATTGTCCAGGGAGCCGAACTCCTCCAGCCACTTGGCAGCGGTCTTGGGCCCGACCTTGGTCACGCCGGGCACGTTGTCCACGGTGTCGCCCACCAGCGCCTGGTAGTCGATCATCAGTGCTGGCGGCACACCGAACTCTGCCGTCACCCCAGCCACGTCGCGCTTCTTGCCGTTCATGGTGTCGATGATGGTCACATGCTCGCCCACCAGCTGGCTCAAGTCCTTGTCGCCGCTGGAGACGATGACCTGTATGCCCTGGGCCGCCGCGGTCTGCGCCAAGGTCGCAATCACGTCATCGGCTTCCACGCCGGGCACGGCCACCACTTTCCAGCCCAGCAGCTGAACCACCTCGTGGATGGGCTCTATCTGGCTGCGCAAATCATCGGGCATGGGCGATCGCGTGGCCTTGTACTCGGTATACATCTCGTCGCGGAAGGTCGGGCCCGAGGCATCGAACACGCAGACGGCGTAATCGGCCTGCACATCCTTCCTCAGCGCCTGCATCATGTTCACCATGCCGCGGATAGCGCCCGTGGCCGGGCTGGCCGGGTCGCCTGGAATCGCCCGCAGATCGGGCATGGCATGGTAGGCGCGGTAGAGGTAGCTGGAGCCGTCCACCAGCACCAGGGTCTTGGAATTGCTCATACCCCGGATTGTGCACGCGTGCCCGGCTCCTGCGGTCTGCAGCCCAAAGACGGGCTGCGCCTGGTGGGACAATTCGAAGTCGCCCTACAATCTATGCATCATGCGCGCTGCACCACTTTTCATCATCCTGAGCCTGGCTGCCGGATCCGTTCTGGCCCAGTCCCCCACTCCTGCTCCGGCCAATGCCGTGGTCGCTCCTGCGCCCCAGGGTCAACAGGACAACGCGGCGGCGACCGGCAAGCACAACCAGCGTATCGAACATATCCGTGTGGAAGACGCCGGCAGCCGTGTGGATGAAACCCGTGTCGGCGGTCAGACCCAGAGCATCACCGTGCAACCCAAGGTCGGCTCCATGCCCGAGTACGAGGTGCAGTCCAACGACGGCGCCCGCGCAGCCCGCAACCGTGACAACAACAGCGGCGACACCACGGGCACCCGCGTCTGGAATTTCATCAAATTCTGAAGCGCGGCGCGCTTCCCCCCATTCATGACAGGGCAGTGCTTCACTGCCCTGTTGCATATAGACACCTTCTCCCCGCTAGTTCGGTCGGTCGCCCCAGACCGGCGTATTCACCATGGCTGTTTTCACCGAAGTTTCCGATAAAGATGCGCGCGAGCTGCTGCGCCGCATGTCCCTAGGCTCGTTCAAGGAATTGCGCGGCATTCAAGGCGGCATTGAAAACACCAACTACTTTCTGACGACCGACCAGGGAGAGTGGGTGCTGACACTGTTCGAGCGCCTGAGTGCCGAGCAGCTGCCTTTTTACCTCTACCTGATGAAGCATCTGGCACAAGCCGGGATTCCGGTGCCGGACCCGCAGGGCGAGACACGCAGCGGCGACATTCTGCTCAAGGTGTGCGGCAAGCCCGCATCCATCGTCAACCGCCTGGCCGGCAAAAGCCAGCTGACCCCGGCTGCCGTGCACTGCGCTGCCGTGGGCGAGATGCTGGCGCGCATGCATCTGGCCGGTCAGGACTACAGCCGCCAGCAGCCCAATCTGCGCGGCCTGCCCTGGTGGAATGAAACCGTGCCCGTGGTCCTGCCCCATCTGGGCGAGGAAACCGCCGCCATGCTGCGTGCCGAGCTGGCCTACCAGAACCATATCGCAGCCTCGGCCAGCTACGCGGCCCTGCCGCGCGGCCCCATCCATGCCGACCTGTTCCGCGACAACGTGATGTTCGATGGTGACCGGCTGACCGGCTTTTTCGACTTCTATTTCGCAGGCGTGGACACCTGGCTCTTCGATCTTGCGGTCTGCCTCAACGATTGGTGTATCGATCACGCAACAGGTGCACATGATGCCGAGCGCGCCAAAGCCATGCTTGCGGCCTACCAGGCCGTGCGTCCGCTGACCGGGGCCGAGCGCGAGTTGCTCAACGCCCAGTTGCGTGCCGGCGCCCTGCGCTTCTGGATCTCCCGCCTCTGGGACTTCCATCTGCCGCGTGAAGCCGCACTGCTGCAGCCCCACGACCCCACCCACTTCGAGCGTGTGCTGAACCAGCGCATCGCTCATCCGCTGACGCTGGACTGAGTACCAAGCAGCTAATTGCGCCGGGGCTTTTGATGGCCCCACTCAGCCGTCTCGGGTACAGTGCAAGAAGCGACTTTTGCACGCTCTCGCAAAAGTATTTCAGCCTCTTCCATGAAACTTCAAATCGTTCCACCCGGCACCGGTCTGCAATGGGTGCTGCAGGGTCTGCGCACCTTCAAAAGCCAGCCTCTGGCCCTGGCTGCCCTGTTCTTTCTGGGCATGGCCAGCATGTCTCTGATCTCGGCCCTGCCGCTGATCGGCCCCGTCATTGCACTGGCACTGCTGCCCTGCATCTCGCTGACCATGATGGTCGCTGCATCCGAAGCCGCCCACGGCCGCAAGCCCACTCCTGCGCTGCTGCTGGTGGCTTTTCGCTCCGGCAGCCAGCATCTGCACTCCATGCTGATGCTGGGCGGCCTGTATGCCGCAGGCTTTTTGCTCATCATCGGTGCCTCCAGCCTGGTCGACGGCGGCACGTTTGCCAGCGTCTACCTGGGCCAGACTCCCATGACCCGCGAACTGGCCGAAGAGCCCGAGTTCCAGTCGGCCATGTGGCTGAGCATGTTTCTCTACCTGCCGCTGTCGCTGGCCTTCTGGCATGCACCGGCGCTCATCCACTGGCATGGCATCAGCCCCGTCAAGTCGCTGTTCTTCAGCTTTGTCGGCTGCATTCGCAATATCGGTGCCTATCTGGTCTTCGGTGTCTGCTGGATCGGCGTGTTCATCGTCTCAGGCATGGCCCTGGCCATCGTGACCGGCATACTGGCCATGCTCATCGGCAGCATTGCCGGTGGCCTGATGGTGGCAACGGCACTGATGCTGGCAGCCATCTTTTTTACCTCGATCGTGTTTACCTTCCGTGACAGCTTCAGCCCGCCCGATGACGACCAGACTCTGATTGACTCCTCGTCGGCCACAGCGCCGCCATCATCGGATTCCTAAGCTCGAGCACTCCCAGCACCAGCCCCGGCCCCAGGTCGGGGCTTTTTTATGGGCTGAACAAAGGCCCGCGCCAGCAGATCATTCATCCCGGCGTCATCAAGCCGCCACGGCACTGTCATATTCGTTTCCTAGGATTCGCAGGACTGACCAAGGCATGCATCTCATGTCCTGGCATTCATCCAATTCAGCGCGGCCCCAAGTCTGCGCTTCACCCCACACTGCGAAACTCTCATGGCACAAAATCTGCTCAGCCGTCGTAAGGCCCTGCAACTCTTTTCCGGCGCTCCTCTGCTCCCACTGGGTTCGGTCGTGTCCGCATCCAGCCTGCTGGCCGCATGTGGTGGTGGTGACGATGACAACACAACGCCGACAACGCCTCCTGTCACCAAGAACTATGTTTCCGCCACCTTCACCAGCATGGCCGCGCCTACGCTGAGCACGCCTGCCAATATGGCGACCATGTATGCGGCCTCGCAGCTCAAGGTCGCTTTCGACGACAAGAGCGAGCAGGTCTACGACTTGGGCTATCAGCCCTTTTTCGTGACCGGCGACATGGTCTCCGACGGCAAGGGCGGCCAGCTGCTGGCCGGCGGCTACTACGACATCTACAACAACAAGATCATCGACAAGACCGTCTCCGGCAAGGAGCGTCACTTCTTCTCCGACTCGCCCGATGGCACCTCGCTGCTGACCGTGCCCAATGCCAAGGTGGACGGCGTCAAGGGCAAGCCCGTGTTTGCCGTGGTGCAGTTCGAGTACACCACCTGGGCCCAGGACGGCACGACCGATATGTACGGCAAGCTGCCTTCTCCCATCGCCGTGCTGACGCTGGACCAGGACCAGAGCACCGGCAAGCTGAGCCTGGTGAAGTACCACAATGTGGATACCTCCAAGGTCCACGGCCTGTGGATCACCTGCGGCGCCAGCCTCTCGCCCTGGGGCACCCATCTGTCGTCGGAAGAGTACGAGCCCGATGCCTTCAGCATCGGCACCAACACCATGTTCCAGGCCTATAGCCAGAACCTCTACGGTGACTCCAGCAAGGCCAACCCCTACCACTACGGCCACATGCCCGAAGTGATCGTCAACGTCGACGGCACGGCCACCATCAAGAAGCATTTCTGCATGGGCCGCATCTCGCACGAGCTGGTGCAGGTCATGCCCGACCAGCGCACCGCGCTCATGGGTGACGACGCCACCAACAGCGGCTACTTCGTCTTCGTGGCAGACAAGGAAAAAGACCTGTCCTCGGGCACGCTGTATGCCGCCAAGGTAGGCGCCGGCTTCTCCATCGACCCCGCTGCCAAGAGCGCCGCGCCGCTGACCTGGATCAAGCTGGGCTCGGCCACCAGCACCGAGATCGAGAACCTGGCCAACACGCTCAAGCCTACGGACATCCTGACCGTGTCCAAGACCGACCCCAGCGACTCCAGCTACACCAAGATCGTGGCCAACGGCAAGACCGAGTGGATCAAGATCAACCCCGGCATGGACAAGGCCGCCGCCTTCCTCGAAACCCATCGCTATGCCGCCTTCAAGGGCGCCAGCCTGGGCTTCACCAAGATGGAAGGCACGACCGTCAACGCCAAGGACAAGATTGCCTACTCCGCCCTGCAGAACGTGCAGTCCTCCATGGTGGCCGGCAATGCCGCCAACGTGCCTGGCAACGGCGTCTCCGTGCCCAAGCAGCTGGTCGCCGGCGTGGTCATGGCGCTGAACCTCAAGGGCGGCCAGAAGGACACGACCGGCACGGCCATCAACAGCGAATGGATGCCCGTGGACACGGCGCCCCTGCTGGCTGGCGAGGATCTGCTGGACAGCGACGGCAAGACCCTCAAGGGCGACGCCCTGGGCAACACCGCCAACCCCAACAAGATTGCCAACCCCGACAACCTCAAGTTCTCGGAGAAAATGCGCACCCTGTTCATCGGCGAGGACAGCAGCCAGCACGTCAACAACTTCATGTGGGCCTACAACGTGGACACCAAGCAGCTGTCGCGCGTGCTGTCCGTGCCCGCAGGTGGTGAATCCACCGGCCTGCATGCCGTGGACGAGATCAACGGCTGGACCTACATCATGAGCAACTTCCAGCACGCTGGCGACTGGGGCGGCATCCACGCCAATGTCAAGACCCAGCTGGATCCGCTGATCAAGGCCAACTACAAGGACAAGTTCGGCTCCGCCGTGGGCTACATCACGGCCTCGCCCGCCCAGATGAAGCTCAGCGCCAAGTAAGCGCCAACGCCTCATAAAAAAGCCGCCTTCTACAAGGCGGCTTTTTACTGGGCAAAGGCGCCATGCCTCAGTCCACAATCGTCAGCTTGGCAATCGCCAGCGCCAGCCACTTGGTGCCATGGCGGCCGAAGCTGACCTGCGCGCGCGCATCGTCACCCGTGCCTTCCACCGCCAGTACCTTGCCCTCGCCGAACTTGTTGTGGAACACCGCGATACCGGCCTTGATGCCATGCGCAGGCTCGGCCTTTTGCTGTGGCACCGGCGGGCTGGCAAAGACTTCGGTCTGCTTGCCGCCCCAGCCCGAGCCCGAACCGTATTGACCTCCAGCCCTTGATCCCCAGGCACCACCGGCGCCTGAAGAAGGCGCAAAACTGCCAAAGCCGCTCTGCCTGGGCGTGATCCACTTGAGCGCCTCTTCAGGCAGCTCGTCAAAGAAGCGGCTCTTGACGTTGTAGCGCGTCTGGCCGTGCAGCATGCGCGTCTGCGAATGGCTCAGATACAGACGCTTGCGCGCACGCGTGATGGCCACATAGGCCAGGCGCCGCTCCTCCTCCAGGCCGCCACGATCCATCATGGCGTTCTCGTGCGGGAACAGGCCTTCCTCGACGCCGCCAATGAACACGGCATCAAACTCCAGGCCCTTGGAGGCGTGCACGGTCATCAGCTGCACGGCATCCTGGCCGGCCTGGGCCTGGTTGTCGCCCGCCTCCAGCGCCGCATGCACGAGAAAGGCCTGCAGCGGCGACAGCGTCTCGCCGGTGTCGGCATTGACCATGGAAGCCGCCGTACCGGCCGGCGCCCTGAGCGCCTCGTCCAGCAGCGGCTGATTCGGGTCCAGCCCCTGGCTGACCGGCGACTGGCTCAGCTGCGGCGCATTCTGCTGCTCGTCCAGCGGCATGGCTACGGCATCGCGGCCAAAGCCTTCCTGGGTCACAAAGCTCTCGGCAGCCGTGACCAGTTCCTGCAAGTTCTCGATGCGGTCCGCGCCTTCTTTCTCGTTGCGGTAATGCTCGATCAGGCCGCTTTGCTCTTCCACGGTCTCGATGATTTCACGCAGCGTGCGCCCCTGCGTCTGCTCGCGCAGCACATCGATCTGGGCCACAAAGCCCTGCAGCTTGGTGCCGGCCGCGCCGCCCACGGCGGTGACGGCGTCGCTCAGCGAAGTGCCACTGCTGCGCGCCGTGTCCTGCAGGACTTCGATCGTGCGCGCGCCGATGCCGCGTGCGGGGAAGTTCACCACGCGCAGGAAACTGGTGTCGTCGTGCGGGTTCTCCAGCAGGCGCAGATAGGCCAGGGCGTGCTTGATTTCGGCACGCTCGAAAAAGCGCAGGCCGCCATAGACGCGATAGGGAATGGCGGCATTGAACAGCGCCGACTCGATCACCCGGCTTTGCGCATTGCTGCGGTAGAGCACGGCGATTTCCTGGCGCGTGAAGCCGTCGTTTCTGACCAGCTGCTTGATCTCGTCGACCATCCACGCGGCCTCGGCCAGATCGCTGGGCGCTTCGTAGATGCGCACGGGCTCGCCCGGGCCCTGGCTGGTGCGCAGATTCTTGCCCAGGCGGTTGCTGTTGTGGCTGATCAGCGCGTTGGCGCAATCGAGGATGTTGCTGAAGGAGCGATAGTTCTGCTCCAGCTTGATCTGGTGCCTGACTTCGAACTCGCGGATGAAGTCCGCCATATTGCCCACGCGCGCGCCGCGAAAGGCATAGATGCTCTGGTCGTCGTCGCCCACGGCAATCACGCTGGCAGCCGACTCGTAGCGCCCGCCCACATCGTCGCCCGCCAGTTGCTTGAGCCACTGGTACTGCAGCTTGTTGGTGTCCTGGAACTCGTCCACCAGGATATGCTGGAAGCGGTGCTGGTAATGGTGGCGCAGATGGGCATCGTCACGCAGCAGCTCGTAGCTGCGCAGCATCAGCTCGCCGAAATCGACCACACCCTCGCGCTGGCATTGCTCTTCATAGAGTTGGTAGATCTCGACCTTTTTGCGGGTGTCCGGATCAGTGGCCACGACATCGCCGGGGCGCATGCCCTCTTCCTTGCAGCCCGCGATGAAGTACATCAGCTGCTTGGGCGGAAAGCGCTCGTCATCGACATTGAACTGCTTGCACAGGCGCTTGATGGCCGAGAGCTGATCCTGGGTGTCCAGAATCTGGAACGCCTGAGGCAACTTCGCTGCCTGATAGTGGGCGCGCAGCAGACGGTTGCACAGGCCGTGAAACGTGCCTATCCACATGCCGCGCACGTTGTAGGGCAGCATGGCCGACAGGCGCGTGAGCATCTCCTTGGCAGCCTTGTTGGTGAAGGTCACGGCCATGATGGAGCCGGGCGTGGCCTGCCCGGTCTGCAGCAGCCAGGCAATGCGCGTGGTCAGCACGCGCGTCTTGCCCGAGCCGGCACCCGCCAGAATCAGCGCATGGCCCGCAGGCAGGGTCACTGCGGCCAGCTGCTCATCGTTGAGGCCGGTCAGCAGGGGCGAGTGAGAGGCGAGGTTGGCGCCGGAATTTGCACCGTCTGGCGCGGAGTCAAGCAGGTCGATCGGGAACATAGCCCCCCATTGTAGAAATGCTGGCGACTCCCTGCGATTTGCTGCTGCTTTCGCGGCATCATGCTCCTGAAAGAAAAGCTGCCTGCGCTTGATAAATATTGATTCCAGATACTTTCATATCTGAAATTCATGGATATCAAGCGCAAGCAGCTATCAATTCATTCAAGTCACGGCACTCACACTCAGTGGCCGCCCGCACCGGGCTCGACCGTGCGGCTCGGCCTCGGTGCCAGCCAGATCGCACAGGCCGCCAGCACAAAGCCGCCCGCAATGATGAACATGATCTGGTTGGTGGCCAGCATCACGCTCTGGCTGGTGATGAGCTGATCGAGCGCCGACAGCGCCGCATCGGCACTCATGCCCGACTGCTGCAGCCCGTGCAGCACCTCGCCGCTGGCATCGCTCAAACCCACCAGATCCGCATGCTTGCGCGTCGTGCCGTTCTCCCAGGCCGTGTTGACCACGGAGACCGCTGCCGCGCCCGACAGAGTGCGCAGAAAGTTCATCAGACCGGCCGCGTTGTCCATCTCCTGCGGCTCCACGCTGGCCAGCGCCAGCCCTGTGGTCGGAATGAAGAAGAACGGCAGACCCAGCCCCATGAACATCAGCGGCAGGGCAATGTCCCAATAGCCCATGTCCGTGGTCGCAAATGCGCGCCAGCAGGTGATCACCCCCATCCAGAACACGCCGCCAAAGATCAGCCGGCGCGGATCCACCCTGGCCGCCAGCCCGGCCGCGGCCGGCGCCACGAACAGCGCGAACAGCCCCGTCCATGCCGTGACCAGACCCGCCAGCGTGGCCGTGTAGCCCATGAAGCTCTGCAGCCACAGCGGCGTGAGCACATTGACGGCGAAGAAGGCCGCAAACGCCAGACTGATGGTCAGCACGGCCATGGAAAAGCCGCGGTGCCTGAAGACGCGCAGGTCCACGATCGGGTGCTCGGCATGCAGCTCCCAGATCATGAAGGCCGCAAAGCCCACCACGGCCACCGCAGCCAGCGCCACGATCATGGGCGAGGCAAACCAGTCCAGGTTCTTGCCTTCGTCCAGCATCAGCTGCAGCGAGCCCACCCAGACGATGAGCAGAATCAGGCCCACGGTGTCTATCGGGTTCTTGAGCAGCGGCTGCTCATAGCGCCTGACCAGATGCCAGACCGCGAACGCGCAGACCAGGGCTACCGGGATGTTGATCAGAAAGATCCAGTGCCAGGTGTATTCGTCGCAGATCCAGCCGCCCACGATGGGGCCCAGCACAGGCGCGATAAGCGTGGTCATGGACCACAGGCCGATGGCTGCGGGCGCCATGCGCGGCGGGAAGATGCGCAGCAGCAGCGACTGGGACAGCGGCATCAGCGGGCCGCCGGCCAGCCCCTGCAAGATACGCGCAAACACCAGCATGCCCAGCGAATTGGCCAGCCCGCACAGCAGCGATGCCAGGCCGAACAAGCCCATGGCCGTGGCAAACACGCGCACCGCGCCGAAGCGCGCCGCCAGCCAGCCGGTCAGCGGCACGGTGATGGCCTCGGCCACCGCATAGCTGGTGATGACCCAGGTGCCCTGGCTGGTGGTCGCTCCCAGATTGCCGGCGATGCTGGGCACGGAGACATTGGCCACCGTCATGTCCAGCACGGCCATGAAATTGGCCGCGGCCAGCACCAGGGCCGCCAGCCACAGCGTGCCCCCCGTCAGCGGCACCATGCCGGCGGCCATGGGCACGGCAGGCGCATCGGCCGCTGCGGCCGCACTTGCGTTGTGATCGCTCATGAGGCACTCACTGCGCGGCCGTGGTCGCCACGCCGGCTGCGTCGGCAGGGCCGCTGCGGGTGTCCACCGTCACCTGCATGGACAGGCCCACGCGCAGCGGGTTCTTGGCCAGTTCGGCGGCATCGAGCTGAATGCGCACGGGCAGGCGCTGCACCACCTTGATCCAGTTGCCCGTGGCATTTTGCGCGGGAATGGCCGCAAACGCCGCACCGGAGCCGCCGCTGAAGCCCACCACAGTGCCGCTGTACTTCACATCGCTGCCGTACAGATCGGACTGCAGCTGCACGCGCTGGCCCACGCGCACCTTGCCCAGCTGGCCTTCCTTGAAGTTGGCATCCACATAGATCTGCTGCACCGGCACCACCGTCATCAAGGGCGCGCCGGCCTGCACGCGCTGCCCGATCTGCACGCTGCGCTTGGCCACCACGCCATCGACGGGAGCGCGCACCGTGCTGCGATCCAGATCGACCTGGGCCTGATCGCGACGCGCCTGCGCCAGTTGCACCTCGGGATTGGTCTCGGCATCCGCACCCTCGATCAGCGTGGCGTTGACCTGCTTGGCACCCACGGCCGCTTCGCGGTTGGCCCTGGCCTGGGCCTGCACGGCCACGGCCGATGCCAGCTGCGCCTTGGCCGCGGCAAACGCGTTCTGCGCCTGCGTCAGCTCCTCGCCCGAGACCGAACCGCTCTTGGCCAGGGCCTGGCGGCGCTGCAGGTCGATGGTGGCACGCTCCATATCGGCCTCGGCCGCCAGCAGCTGCGCGGCCGCGCGCTTTTCATCGGCCTCGCGTGCCGTCACCTGGGCCTTGAGGCCGCCATCATTGGCCACATAGCCCTTGACGCGGCGCGTGGCGCGGGCCAGCTCGGCCTCGGCCTGGGCCAGTGCCAGCCTGGCGTCGGTGGGATCGATGCGCACCAGCACATCGCCTTGCTTGACGGCCTGGGTGTCCCTGACCAGTACCTCCAGCACCGTGCCGCCTATGGATGGCGTGACCTGTGCCACCTCGGCCGCCGCATAGGCGTTGTCGGTGGAGACGAAGTGGGAGGCATGCAGCCACCAGTAGGCGCCGGCAGCCGCACCGGCAAGCAGCACCGCGCCTGCCAGCCCGGCCAGCAGCCGGTTGCGGCGCTGTTCGCGCGCAGCAGGAGTCGCGCTCACGGAAGAAGCGTTTTCAGTCATACAAAACCTTGGAGATATTCATGGGACTTATGCAAACAGGAATGCAATAGCGGCCTGCCGTCTGAGGCTGTCCTCTTGCCGGAGCCGGTTTTGCATAAGTCATTCAGTTCAGGAAAGCGGCTCAGGCCTCTGGCGAGACCGGATCGGGGGCACCGGCAGACTCACTCCAGCCGCCGCCCAGTGCGCGATGCAGACCGATATCGAGCGTCAGGGCGCGCGACTGCACATCGACCAGCTGGCGCACGCTGGCCAGCAGCTGGTCTTCGGCCGACAGCACATCGAGATAGCGCGCCAGCCCGCCCTCGTAGCGATTGCGCGCCACGCGATGCGCCTCGGTCGCGGCCGTCACGGCCTGCTGCATGGCCTTCAGTTGCTGCTGCAGCGCCCGCTGGCTGACGGCGTTGTCCGCCACCTCCTGCAAGGCCCGGTTGAGCGTGCTGCGGTACTGGGCCACGGCCTCGTCATAACGGGCACGCGCGGCACCCAGTTGCGAGCGCAAGCGGCCGCCATTGAAGATCGGCAGGCTGACGGCCGGACCCAGGCTTGCGATGCCGGAGCCGCTTCGGGTCAGCATGTCCAGGCCCAGCGACTGCACGCCGACAAAGGCACTGAGATTCACATCGGGATAGAACTCGGCCTGCTGCGATGCCACGCGCGACTCCAGCGCCTGTGCCTGCAGGCGGGCAGCCACCACATCGGGGCGACGGCCCAGCAGATGCGCCGGCAACTGCTGCGGCAAGGCCCATTGCTGCTGCCACGGTGATTGCAGACGCCCAGCATCCAGCACGATGGCCGCACCACGATCGGGAGCAGCGCCCATCAGCGCAGCAATGCTGTTGCGCTGCAAGGCGACCTGTTCCTGCATCTGTGCCAGCTCGGCCTGCGTGGCTGCCAGACGCGCCCTGGCGCTGTGCACGCTGCCCTGGTTTTCCAGCCCGTTGGCATAACGCTGCTCAAACAGCTCGGCCGTGGTCCGGCGCACCTGCACCGATTGCTCCAGCGTCTGCACATTGGCGGCCAGGCGCAGCAGCTGCGCATAGGCCAGGGCCACATTGCTGGACAGCACGAGACGCGCCTGGGCGGCATCGGCCTCGCGCGCTGCCAGCTCGCCGGCAGCGGCGGCCACGGCGGCGCGCTGCTTTCCCCACAGATCCAGCGACCAGCTCAGGTCCAGCGTGGCGCGGCCGTAGTCATTCATGCCGCGCGGCGCGAAGGCCTCTGGCGTCAGATGGTTGTAGCTGAGCTTGTCCTCGCTGACCGAGGCGTGGGCGGAAAGCTCCGGCGCAGAGGCCGCCTCGCTCACGCCCAGCATGGCCCTGGCCTGCTGCACGCGGGCCGCAGCGGCCGTCATATCGGGAGCGCCCTCCAGAGCCTGGGCGATCAGCTGATCAAGCTGTGCGTCGCCATAGCGCTGCCACCATTGCTGGGTGGGCCATTCCATGGGCGGAGCATGGCTTGCAGCCTGCAAAGTCTCGGGCACGAGCTGCGCCAATACAGCCTTGCCCTCCCATTCGGGAATCTGGGCGCAGGCTGACAGTAGTGCAGGCAAGCCCAGAACCCACCAGCCATGGCGCCCACGCCGAGTCCTCTGCGGCGCGGCGGCTATGCATTGAGTCATGAAATACTTTAATAATGAACTGTACGGTACAGTATATGTTTCCAGCGTTTGAGATCGCAAGCGCTACACTGAAAGACATCACAACCGCCCCAGGACATTTCGCCCCATGCGCACCAAAACGGAAGAAAAGCGGCAAGCCATCATTGATGTTGCAGCAGCCACCTTTGGCGAACTGGGCTTCGAGCGCACTTCCATGTCCGAGATCTGCACGCGGCTGGGCGGCTCCAAGGCCACGCTGTACAACTACTTTCCGTCCAAGGAAGCGCTGTTTCTGGAGGTGATGTTCCAGGCCTCCGAAGCCGACTTCCAGAACACCATGCTGGCGCTGCAGACCGGCAATGACGATGCCGCGCAGACGCTGTGCAACTTCGGCCAACGCTTCCTCGGCCTGCTGTATTCGCCGGAGGTGATGGCCGTGCGCCGCCTGCTGGTTTCCGAAGGCGGGCGCGCCAATATCGGCCAGCGCTGCTGGGACATGGGGCCGGCGCGCGGCAACGCCGCCATCAATGCCTTTTTGCAGCAGGGCATAGAGCGCAGGCTGCTGCGCAATGCCGACACCGAGGTCATGCGCCATCATCTGCTGGCGCTGCTGGAGGCCGAGTTGCTGCCGCGCTTCATGTTCCAGCACCTGCCCGCCCCTACGGTGCAGGAGATTGCCCTGTGCACCGAGCGTGCCGTGGATGCCTTCATGCGGGTCTATGGCACACCGGGTGACATGCAGGGCAAAAGCGACGCTATAAGAAAATCCTTATAACCCTCATAACGATGTCGGAACATACGATTTGCGCCGGCGCCGTATAGAATCAATCACCGGGCCCAAGTTTTTTGAGGTCCGGTTTTTTTTGCCTGCTGCATGCCGGCACTGCCAAAAACCGGGCTCCAAGCCAAGCGCCTATCCTTGAAAATTGAGGTGGGTGAGATTCCCGCCGTGACCTTTTCCGGAGCTTGGAACCATGGAAATCTTCGACTACGACAACATTCTTCTGCTGCCCCGCATGTGCCGCGTGGAAAGCCGTGCGGAATGTGACACCAGTGTCGTGCTGGGCAGCCGCAGCTTCAAGCTGCCTGTGGTGCCCGCCAACATGAAGACGGTGGTGGACGAGAAGATCTGCACCTATCTGGCACAAAACGGTTTCTTCTATGTGATGCACCGTTTTGACATCGACAACGTGGCCTTCACCAAGGACATGCAGTCCCAGGGACTGTTTGCCTCCATCTCTCTGGGTGTGAAGCAGCCGGACTACGAGACGGTGGACCGTTTCGTGGCCGACGGCATCTGCCCCGAATACATCACCATCGACATTGCCCACGGCCATGCCGAGAGCGTGAAGAACATGATTGCCTACATCAAGGCCAAGATCCCTGCGGCCTTCGTGATTGCCGGCAACGTCGCCACGCCCGAAGCCGTGATCGACCTCGAAAACTGGGGTGCGGACGCCACCAAGGTCGGCGTCGGTCCCGGCAAGGTTTGCATCACCAAGCTCAAGACCGGCTTCGGCACAGGCGGCTGGCAGCTGTCGGCGCTCAAGTGGTGCGCCCGCGTGGCCACCAAGCCCATCATTGCCGACGGCGGTATCCGCAGCCACGGCGACATCGCCAAGAGCATCCGTTTCGGTGCCACCATGGTGATGATCGGCTCCCTGTTTGCAGGCCATGAAGAGTCGCCCGGCAAGACCGTGGAAGTGGACGGCCAGCTGTTCAAGGAATACTACGGCTCGGCCTCCGACTTCAACAAGGGCGAGTACAAGCATGTGGAAGGCAAGCGCATTCTGGAGCCCATCAAGGGCCCGCTGATGAACACGCTGGTCGAGATGCAGCAGGACGTGCAGTCCTCCATCAGCTACTCCGGCGGCACCAAGCTCATGGACATCCGCAAGGTCAACTACGTCATCCTCGGCGGCGACAACGCCGGCGAGCATCTGCTGATGTAGGCCGTCAGGCGCGACTCACCAGCGCGAAGGTGAACCTCCAAAAAAAGCATCAAGGGCAGCTCAGGCTGCCCTTGTTGTTTTCGGCTATCCCTTTTTCTGCATCCTGCGCGCACAACTGATCTGAGATCATGGCCGCGATTGCTGCCTTCGTCAGGGCTTAGCATGTCGTCATTCATAAAAGCTCCAGGGGAACAACGCCATGAACACATTGAAGATCGCAGTTCTGGGCACGGGCATGATGGGCCTGCCCATGGCCCGCCGTCTGGCTCAGGCCGGCCATGAGGTCCACGTCTGGAATCGCACCCGCGCCAAGGCCGAGCCGCTGGCTGCCGATGGCGTGAGCATCCACGACAGCGCGGCAGATGCCGTGCGCGGCGTGGACTTTGCCGTGAGCCTGCTGGAGAGCGGCGCCATCGTGGGCGAAGTGCTGTTCACACTGGGAGTTGCCGATGCCATGCCCAAGGGCTCGCTGTTCATCGACATGGCGTCCATCCAGCCACGCGAAGCGCGTGAACATGCCGGCAAGCTTGCCGCGCTGGGCGTGCGGCATCTGGATGCCCCCGTCTCGGGCGGCACGCTGGGTGCGCAAGCCGGCACGCTGGCCATCATGGCCGGTGGCGAGGCTGCGGATTTCGAGCAAGCCCTGCCCGTCTTTGCGGCGCTGGGCCGTGCCACCCATGTGGGCCCGCATGGCGCAGGCCAGTTGGCGAAACTGGCCAACCAGATGATCGTGGGCATCACCATCGGTGCCGTGGCCGAAGCCCTGCTGCTGGCCGAACGCGGCGGCGCCGACCCTGCCAAGGTGCGCGAAGCCATCTCCGGCGGCTTTGCCGACAGCCGCATTCTGCAAGTACATGGCGAACGCATGGTCAAGCACGACTTTGCACCGCGCGGGCGCATGACGGTGCAGCTCAAGGACATGCGCAACGCCATCGCCACTGCCGAGGAAATCGGCTTTGACGCGCCCATCACCGGCCTGCTGGAGCAGCTCTATGCCGAGGGTGTGAAAAACGGCCTGGGCGACCTGGACCAGGCAGGCCTGTTCGTGGAATTGCAACGCCGCAACGCACTGGATTAAAAAAACCCGCGGGTTTTCCTGCAAGCCCTCCAGAATTAGCGCATAATTGCGGTCTCGCTTGCAGCGCAGGCGTTGTGTGGGGCTCTTAGCTCAGCTGGTAGAGCAGCGGACTCTTAATCCGTTGGTCGAGTGTTCGAATCACTCAGGGCCCACCAAATTTCTTCAGTCTGATTCTTCAGGTTGATCCTCCGGATTTACTCCGGCGGGCTCTTAGCTCAGTTGGTAGAGCAGCGGACTCTTAATCCGTTGGTCGAGTGTTCGAATCACTCAGGGCCCACCAAAAATTTCTTCAGTCTGATTCTTCAGGTTGATCCTCCGGTTTATCCGGCGGGCTCTTAGCTCAGTTGGTAGAGCAGCGGACTCTTAATCCGTTGGTCGAGTGTTCGAATCACTCAGGGCCCACCAAAAATTTATTCGGTCTGATTCTTCAGATTGATCCTCCGGTTTATCCGGCGGGCTCTTAGCTCAGTTGGTAGAGCAGCGGACTCTTAATCCGTTGGTCGAGTGTTCGAATCACTCAGGGCCCACCATAATTCAAAAGCCAAAGTTCTCAGGAACTTTGGCTTTTTTCTTGGCCGCGCCTGAGCGCCGCCGAATCTGCAAAAGCATGGGCGCCGACACCGGGGCCGCGCCATATCAGGCATCATGCAGACATCCCCGGGCAGTATTTGCCCACCCAAGACTCACTATGCAAAACGACCTCTCCACGTTCTGGCGCGGACCGCGTTGGACTCTGGCCATGCTGCTTGCCATTCTCGGCATGCTGGGCCCGTTCTCGGTTGACACCTATATTCCCGCCTTCTCGGGCATTGCCAAGGCATTGGGCGCAACCCCTGTAGAAATGCAGCAGACCCTGTCTGCCTACTTGCTGGGTTTTGCCTTCATGAACCTGTTTCATGGCGCCCTGGCCGACAGCTTCGGACGCCGCCCAGTCATCCTCTGGGGACTGGTGATGTTCACCATCGCCTCGGCCGGCTGCGCGCTGTCTCAGAACATCACCCAGCTGGTGATCTTCCGCACGCTGCAGGGCCTGTCCACCGGCGCCGGCATCGTGGTCTCGCGCGCCATCGTGCGCGACATCTTTCCGCCGACCCAGGCCCAGGGCGTGATGGCGCAGATCACCATATTCTTCGGCGTGGCGCCGGCGCTGGCTCCCGTGATCGGCGGCTGGCTGTTCGTGCACCTGAGCTGGCAGGCCGTGTTCTGGTTCCTGAGCATCGTGGGCGTGCTGCTCTGGCTCATCAACATGAAGTTTCTGCCCGAATCGCTGCCACCGCAAAAACGCCAGCCCTTCCAGTTCAGACCGCTGATGCAGGGCTATGGCATCTTGCTCACCGATCCGCGCTTTCTGCTGCTGGCCCTGGCCAGCGGCATTCCGTTCAACGGCATGTTTCTCTATCTGCTGTCGGCCCCGGCTTTTCTGGGCGACATCTTGCAGCTGGAGCCCACGCAGTTCTTCTGGTTCTTCATCGCCACCATCGGCGGCATCATGGCCGGCAGCTGGACCAGCGGCCGCCTGGCCGGACGCATCCCGCCCAAGCGCCAGATCCGCCACGGCTTTCTGGTGATGTGCGTGACCTCCATCATCAATCTGGTGGCCAATCTGATCTGGCCCGCCCATGTGAGCTGGGCCTTGATTCCCATCAGCCTGTTCGCCTACGGCTGGGCGCTGATGGTGCCCGTGGTGACGCTGCTGGTGCTGGACATCCACCCTGCGCGGCGCGGCCTGGCCTCTTCGCTACAGGCCGTGGTGGGCTCGGTGGCCAACGGCTTTGTGGCCGGCGTGATTGCGCCACTGGTCATGCATTCGGCCGCACTGCTGGCCACGGGCTCGATCCTCATGATGCTGATCGGTCTGGTCGCCTGGATCTATCTGCACCACCGCTGGCCGGACATCGGCCGCCATGCCTCAGAGCATTAAAAAAAGGAGCATCTACCGCACGCCATTCATAGATTTCAGATTGAAAAGTATCTGAAACCCTTGAATTACATTCGCTATCAGCTCACTTTTTAATCAAGATTCCAGCCCTGTACGGGCAGCAAAAAGCCGGCTGCTAGAGCCGGCTTTTTCATGCTTCGGGCCGCAGCCCGAATCAGCGATCAACGCTCATCGCGACGCGGTGCACGGGGCTTGCGCTCGAAGCTGCGCTCGCCACCACGTTCGCCATGAGGCTGATAAGGCTTGCCGGCACCCTGACCAAAGGCAGGACGACGATCGCCGCCGCCGAAGCCGCGCGATTCGCCACCGCGGAAACCGCCTTCGCGGGGAGCGCCTGCATGAGCGCCTTCACGGCCACCGCCAAAGCTCTTGCGACCGAAATCGCCGCCTTCACGGCGCTGGGCACCACCAAAGCCACCACGCGATTCGCCACCGCGGAAGCCGCCGCGATCGCCGCCGCCGAAGCTGCCGCGATCATCACGACGCTCGAAGCTGCGCTCTTGACGCTCGCCACCGAAGCCGGGACGACCGCCGCCGAAGCCGCGATCACCACCACGGTCGCCGCCGCGATCAGCAAAGCGATCACCGCGAGGAGCGCCGCCAAACCCGGCGCGATCGCCACCGAAGCGGTCACCGCCACGGTCGCCACCGAAGCCGCCGCGATCATTGCCACGGCCGCCGCCGAAGCTGCCGAAGCCGGACTTGCGGCCATAGCCTTCGCCATCGCGACGACCACCGAAGCCACCGCGACCACCGGCGCCGCCGCCACGACGACCGTCACGCTCGCCAGAGGCGGGGAAACGCTGCTGGGGTTCCATGCCGGGAATGGTCTCGGCCTTGAACTGCTGGCGGGTATAGCCTTCGATGTCGAACACGCGGCGACGGTCGCGGAATTCCGCAAACGTCACGGCCACGCCTTCGCGACCGGCACGACCGGTACGGCCGATACGGTGGGTGTAGTCCTCGGCCTTCATCGGCAGGCCGTAGTTGAAGACGTGGGTGATGGTGGGCACGTCGATACCGCGAGCAGCCACATCGGTGGCCACCAGGATCTGCACCTGGCCGTTGCGCAGCGCCATCAGGCGGCGGTTGCGCAGGCCCTGGCTCAGAGCACCGTGCAGGGCCACGGCAGAGAAACCGTCCTGCTGCAGGTCGTTGGCCAGACCGTCACATTCCACCTGGGTGGACGCAAACACGATGGCCTGGTTGATGCTGCTGTCACGCAGCCAGTGGTCGAGCAGCTTGCGCTTGTGCTGCATGTTGTCGGCCCAGAACAGCGCCTGCTTGATGTTGGCGTGCTTTTCCTGAGGCGTGGCAATCGTGATCTTCTTCACGTTGGCGCCGCCGTCATGCATCACGCGCATGGCCAGCTGCTGAATGCGGGGAGCAAACGTGGCGCTGAACATCATGGTCTGCTTGCGCTCGGCCGTCAGCTGGTTGACTTCGGCCAGATCGTCGGAGAAGCCCAGGTCCAGCATGCGGTCGGCCTCGTCGACCACCAGGAACTGCACCTTGTCCAGCTTGATCTGCATGGAACGCTGCAGGTCCAGCAGACGGCCGGGAGTGGCCACCACCAGGTCGGCGTTCTGCAGCTTGGCGATCTGCAGCTGGTAAGGAATGCCGCCCACCACGTTGGCGATGCGGATGCCGCGGCAATGCTTGACCAGCTCGATGGCGTCATGCGCCACCTGCTGGGCCAGCTCACGCGTGGGGCACAGCACCAGGGCGCCGGGCACGGCGGCCTTGAAGTTGCGGGCGTTGGTGGGGTCCTTGCGCTTGTTGCGCTTGGGAGCGGGCTCGCCCTTGGCCGCAGCTTCGGCGCACAGGCGCTCGAATTCAGCCTTGGCGGCCGCATCGGCCACGGCACGCTGCTTGATCAGGGTGTGCAGCACGGGCAGCAGGAAGGCTGCAGTCTTGCCCGAGCCAGTTTGGCTGGACACCATCAGGTCGATGAAGCCGTCGGCATCGGCGCCTTCGCCCATGGCCAGGGGAATGGCTTGCAGCTGCACAGCGGTAGGCTGGGTATAGCCCAGGTCGGTCACGGCCTGGATCAGTTCGGGGGCCAGACCCAGTTCGACGAAGCCATTGGGTTCGTCGGCGGCTTGGACTTCTTCGACAGCGGCGTCTTCCGCGTCCATGTCGGCCAACATAGCGTCCAGACGGGAATCGAGTTCGGGAGAAGACAAAGCAATATCAGCAGCGGCCACTTGGCCCTGCTCCAGGGAGTTTTCTGTCATGAATAGCTCACGCAAAAAGCGACGCAGTCAGCGTGCTGCTCGCTTCTTTGACGGTTGGTTATCAACATCCACCGTCAGACTTTGACTGGCCCGTTCGCAAAACGGGGCAGATGGGTGTTATGGCTTGTCGTGTCGGCGCTGGGCAGGCCGTTGCACGCAAGTAAGAACCCGGTGTGTGATGGAGATGCGCAAAAATTACCCATTGATCGGGTAAGCAGCGCATTGTCGCATGTACCGGGTTTTCCCGCAAGTGGCAGGGCTATACCATCCCGCCACCGCGCCATCAGACACTGAGCAGTTGCTGACGGTAATGCTGCAGCTCGTCGATCGACTCGTGCACATCGGCCAGGGCCGTGTGGCGCTGCGCCTTCTTGAAGGAGGTATAGGCCTCGGGCTTCCAGCGCTTGGCCAGTTCCTTGAGCGTGCTCACGTCGATATTGCGATAGTGAAAGAAATTGTTGAGCTTGGGCATGTAGCGCTCCATGAAGCGCCTGTCCTGACCAATGCTGTTGCCGCACAGCGGCGTCTTGCCCTTGGGCACGTATTTGCCCAGAAAGGCAATCAGCGCGGCCTCCGCCTCGGCTTCGCTGATGGTCGAAGCCTTGACCTTGTCGATCAGGCCGCTTTTGCCATGCGTGCCCTTGTTCCAGGCATCCATGCCGCCCAGCAACTCGTCGGACTGATGAATGGCAAACACCGGGCCTTCGACGCGAATCTGCAGATCGGAGCTGCTGACCACCACGGCAATCTCGATGATGCGGTCGCGGTCGGGGTTCAGCCCCGTCATTTCGCAGTCCAGCCACACCATATTGAGATCGGATTTGGGCAGAACCGGTGGGGTAGCGGCCACGGGTGCGGCGCTGACGGAATTCGTACAGGAAGCTTCAGACATGGCGCAAATTGTCGCCTACACTGCCAATACATGGCTTCCCAACTAGATTTCACATTGGCACTTTCGCTGCTGTTTGCGACGGCCGTGGCCCTGCAATGGCTGCTGCGCGTGTGGCTTGTTTCGCGCCAGGTGCGCCATGTGGCCACCCACCGCGGCGCCGTGCCTCCCGTATTTGCCCATCGCATCAGCCTGTCCGCCCACCAGAAGGCGGCCGACTACACGCTGGCCAAGGCCAAGGTGTCGCTGATCGACATCACGCTGTCGGCCGCCGTGCTGCTGTGCTGGACGCTGCTGGGCGGGCTGGACTGGCTCAACCGCTGGCTGCTGGAGTTCATCAGCCCCGGCCTGTGGCAGCAACTGGCACTGCTTGCCAGCTTTGCCGTGATCTCGGCCCTGATCGAGCTGCCTTTGTCGCTCTATCAGACCTTCAGGCTGGAGCAGCGCTTCGGCTTCAACCAGATGACGCCAGGCCTGTGGCTGGGCGATCTGCTCAAGTCGACGCTGGTGGGCGCCGTCATCGGCCTGCCGCTGGCGGCCCTGATTCTCTGGCTCATGGGATCGACCGGTCCGCTGTGGTGGCTCTGGGCCTGGGGCGCCTGGACGGCTTTCAATCTGCTGCTGATGTGGATTTTCCCCAGCTTTATTGCACCGCTGTTCAACAAGTTCGAGCCGCTGGCCGATGAAAGCCTCAAGAGCCGCGTGACCCGGCTGATGGAGCGCTGCGGCTTTGCGGCCAAGGGACTGTTCGTGATGGACGGAAGCCGCCGCTCGGCGCATGCCAACGCCTATTTCACGGGTTTCGGCAATTCCAAGCGCGTGGTGTTTTTTGACACCCTGCTCAGGCAGCTCAACCCCGGCGAAGTCGAAGCCGTGCTGGCTCACGAACTGGGCCACTTCAAGCACAAGCACATCAGCAAGCGCATGGTCCTGATGTTCGGCGTCTCGCTGCTGGGCTTTGCGCTGCTGGGCTGGCTCAGCCAGCAAATGTGGTTCTACACCGGACTCGGAGTCTCGGTGCTGCTGGGCCCGAACCTCGACGTGACTGCCGAAAACAATGCGCTGGCGCTGCTGCTGTTCATGCTGGCCGTGCCGGTATTCAGCTTCTTCGTCACACCGCTGATGTCCGCCATGTCGCGCCGCGACGAGTTCGAGGCCGATGCCTATGCCATGCAGCAGACCGATGGAGCACAACTGGCTTCGGCACTGCTCAAGCTTTACGAGGACAATGCTTCCACACTCACACCAGACCCATGGTATGTGAGCTTTTACTATTCACACCCTCCTGCCGTGGATCGCCTGGCGCGCATGCCGGCTCCTGCAGGCAGCTTGTAACACCACAACGAATTCAGACATGAGCACACCCACACTGCAACAAAAAGACTGGTCCCAACTCACGCGCAGCGCCTTGGGCATAGAGCAAGTGCAAGAGCAGCTGACAACCCTTGAGGGCTGGGAGCTGCTGGCCGGCCACGCAGCCATCAGCAAGACCTTCCGTTTCGTGAATTTCTACGAGACCATGGCCTTTGTGAACGCGCTGGCCCTGATTGCCCATCAGCAGGACCACCACCCCGATCTGGAGGTGGGCTACAACCGCTGCAAGGTCAGCCTCAATACCCATGATGTGGGCGGCATCTCCGAGACCGACATCGACTGCGCACGCCGCATCGAAGCGCTGCTGAATCCGGCCTGATCCTTATGGCAAAACAAGGACGGCGCCCAGGCGCCCCAGCAACAGGCGGCACCCAGACAGGCCTGGTGGTCGCCAGTTATGGCCGCCACTGCGTGGTCGAGACCCCGGACGGCGAGCGCCGCATCTGCCACCCGCGCGGCAAGAAAAGCCAGGCCGTGGTGGGCGACCATGTGCAATGGCTGGCTCCCCCACCCGGCCAGGGCGATGAGGGCACGATCGAAAAAATTGTGGAGCGCCGCAACGTCTTCTACCGCCAGGATGACATTCGCACCAAGACCTTTGCTGCCAACCTGGACCAGCTCCTGATTCTGATAGCCGCCGAGCCGGTATTCAGCGAAGTGCAGCTCGCCCGCGCGCTGATCGCCGCCGAGGCCGCACACATCAAGCCCATCATTGCGCTCAACAAGATGGACCTGGAAGAGCCTTTCCTGCGCGCCTGGCAGCGGCTGGAGCCTTACCGGACCATGCGTGATGCCGCGAACGCTGCGCCGCACTATATGGTGCTGCCGCTGTCGCTGGAAGATGCAGACGATGAGGATCGCGACGCCATCATCGGTCTGCTGCAAGGCAAGACCACACTGGTTCTCGGCCCTTCGGGCGTAGGCAAGAGCACCTTGATCAACTTGCTGCTGCCCGACGCCAGGGTGGCGACCAACGAAATCTCGCAGGCGCTGAACACCGGCAAGCACACCACCACCAGCACCACCTTGTACTGGGTGGATGAGGCACGCACCACCGCCATCATCGACTCGCCAGGATTTCAGGAGTTCGGCCTCTATCACATTGCAGCCACGCAACTGGCCGCCTGCATGCCCGACATCGGCGCACTGGCGGACCAGTGCAAGTTCTACAACTGCACCCATCTGCATGAGCCTGGCTGCGCCGTCATGGCCCAGGTCGAAGCGCAGGATAGCCCTCACTCCATCAGTGCCAACCGCTACCGGATCTATGGCGAGCTGTTCGATGAACTGAGTCAGGAACCCCGCTACTGAGTGCGAGGCCAGCCAAGCCGGAGGGCCGCGCCATATGAGAGCAATTTCAGCGTTTGCCACGCAGCCATTCCAAGCCCGATGAGCGCCGGCACGAGTGCTCCGCCTCCGGGATTGGCTGCCGGCCACAACCCGGTGTTCACGTCATGAAACCCAGAGTTTTACAGCCCTGCCTGCAAGCCGCCCTCGCCGTCGCGCTATATGCAGGCATGGGCCTGGCCTGGGCCCAGGGCACGGACTCCGCCCCCAGCTGGGAAGACGAGCCACCCACGCTGTCTCGCTGGATCGAAGAAGGCTACAAGGCCGAGCTGAGCCGGCAGCCATGGCGCGCAGCGCAGCGCTATTGCGCGGCAGCACGCTATGGCAGCCTCGAAGCCCAATACCGGCTGGGCCGGCTGCTGTTGCTGGGGCGAGGCTTGACTCCCGACCCTGCCACGGGCACGACGCTGCTGGCCCTGGCCGCCCAGCGCGGCCATGAGAAAGCCCGCTTGCTGCTGGCCGGCAAGCTCCCTGGCGACCGGCTGCCCGACTGCCTGACCCAGGGTGATGCGCCCGCTCAGGAGTTTCTGGAAGCCAGCCAGGAGGCCGTCCCCCACGAGGTGGTGGCCAGCTATGTGAGCAGCCTGCCCAGGGAAAAACGGCGCATGGCCGAGCTGGTTCAGCGCCTCGCGCCACGCTTCTCCATTGATCCGCGACTGGCACTGGCCATCGTGCGCTCGGAGTCGAATTTCGAGGCACAGGCGCTGTCGCCGCGCAACGCTCAGGGCCTCATGCAACTCATTCCCGAGACGGCCGAGCGTTTTGGCGTGCGCGATGCCTGGAATCCCGAGCAGAACGTGCGTGGCGGCCTGGCCTACCTGCGCTGGCTGCTGGAACGCTTCGAGGGCGATGTGGCACTGGTATCGGCCGCCTACAACGCAGGCGAGAGAACCGTGCAGCAATATGGCGGCGTGCCTCCTTATGCTGAGACGCGTGAGTATGTCCGACGCATACTCAGCTTCTATCGCGCCAAGCGCCACGAGCGCCCTGCTCGCTGATGGCTCCTTGAACAGTGCCCCGCATGCCCGCCGCACCTGAGCCACCTTGGGATGTGGCACCGCGCAACACAGGACTTCGGTGACCCGCTGCGGCTTGAGCGCTCATGCGCCAAGCTGCAGCCGCGCGCAAGACAATGCGCTAGTGCTCACCCGAGCAGACGGGCAAAGGTCAGCAAGGCCAGCAGCAGCAGCCAGACCACGACCGAACGCCAGACCAGCCCTACTACGCTGCGAAGATGAGCCATTTCCGGCTCTCGCCCCGGAGTGACATCGCTGCCCGTCCACAGTGCATCGTCGCCCTCTTCGCCGTCAGCCGCATCGCGGCGGCGCAAGGCCTCGCCCCCCAGGCGTACATTGATGGCACCCGCCGTGGCAGCCAGAATCACGCCATCGTTGTCATTGGGAAAGCGCTGGGCATAGACGCGCCAGTTGTCTATGGCCTCCTCAAAGCTGCCCACCATGGCAAAGGACAGCGCCGTCAGCCGCGCTGGCAGCCAATCGATCACATACCAGGCCTTGGCTGCAGCGGACTGCAAACGCTCGCTGGTCGGTGCCCTAAGACCTTCCGCCCCCTTGCGCGACCAGGCTCGCGACAGGTATTCGGCCATGCGGTAGAGAATGGCGCCCAGCGGACCCAGTCCCAGGGCCGAAAGAATCGAAAACCAGAACAGCACGCCAAACACATGACGGTGCGCTGCCAGCACCGAGTACTCGATGACATGACGCACCACTTCGCTGCGTGGCACCTCGCTGGCATCGACCTGCTGCCAGTCGGCCAGGGCCTGACGGGCGGCAAATTCATCGCCGGCATCGAGCGCATCGCGAATCCGCGTAAAGTGATGGCTGAACTGGCGAAAACCCAGCGTGACATAGAGTACCGCGACATTCCACAGCATGGCTGCAGGCCAGCCAATGAACTCCATCAGCGCCCAGAATATGCCCAGCACGATAAGACTGGGCAGCAGCACGGCCATGGCCCAGGCCAGCCAGCCGTGATGGGGTTTGCCGGCATCGAAGTTGCTGCGCACGGTCACGGTCCAGGCGCGGTAACCGGCCTGCACCAGGTTGGACCGGGCCAGCGGACGAGCCTGCTCCAGCAGCAGTGCGATCAGGATGGCAAAAAAGCTCATTGTTTCATCATAGCGGCGCTGTTTGTCGGCTCGTTACAACTGCTGTCTCAAGCCGCCAAAAAACGGTAAAGATTGCGCAACATGCCCGCTGTCGCACCCCAGATATAGCGTTGCTGCTCACCATCCTGATAGGGCATGGCAAACCATTCGCGATCCACGCCCTGCCACTGCATGGCATGACGCTCATGATGCGCGGGATTGAGCAGATAGGACAGCGGGACCTCGAACAGATCGGCCACCTCTCCCGGATTGGGGAAGTAACTGGCCTGCGGGTGAACCAGCGCCACCACAGGGGTGATGTGAAACGCCGTACCCGTCACATAAATAGGCAAACGACCTAGCACCTCGACATTCTTGGGAGCCAGTCCCACTTCCTCATGCGCCTCGCGCAATGCCGTGGCCTCGGCCGAAACATCCTGCGGGTCACGTTTACCGCCCGGAAAAGCCACCTGACCCGAGTGCGTGGACAGCCTGGCCGAGCGCACAGTCAGCAACACGGTCGGCTGCTCGCGCATGACGATGGGCACGAGCACGGCCGCATCGGAAGGCTGCCTGGCCGTGATGCGTTTTTCCTGCATGGCCTCGGGCAGCCACAGCGGCGGCTGGGCAAAGCGCGTGCGCAAGGCCTGAGGCGTCTGAGCAGCCAGCGGCACAGCCGGCAACTGGCTATCGATGCCCAGAAGGCGAGCCTTGCGCGGATCAACAATGCCCACCACGGGGAGCGAAGAATTATCAGTTGCAGGCATGTAGGTGCTCAGCCAAAACCAAAAGCAAGAATCACAAAGCCAAGGCCGGCATAAAAAAAGCCGCCACAGCGAACTGTAGCGGCTTTTACGGAATCGCTTCCGATACGCGTATTACACGGCTGCAGCAGCAGTCTTGTTAACGCGCTGGGGCAGCTTTTCCTTGATACGAGCAGACTTGCCGCTGCGCTCACGCAGGTAGTACAGCTTGGCACGACGCACATCACCGCGACGCTTGACTTCGATCTTGGCGATCAGAGGAGAGTAGGTCTGGAACGTACGTTCCACGCCTTCACCGCTGGAGATCTTGCGCACTGTGAAGCCGCTGTTCAGGCCACGATTACGCTTGGCAATCACCACGCCTTCGTAAGCCTGCACGCGCTTACGGTTACCTTCCACCACGTTCACGCTCACGATGACGGTGTCACCGGGGGCGAATTCGGGGATGGTCTTGTTCAGGCGAGCGATTTCTTCTTGCTCGAGGGTCTGGATCAGATTCATGATTTAGTCCACCTTGATCTTGTCCGCGCCAGAATTGGCAAGCGCCGGGATTGGTGCTATTGCTGCATTACAAGAACAGCCCGAAAGCTGTCCCGCTATTTCCTTGCAGCGGCCGGATAGAGGATCAAAGAACCTGCAATTATAGCTTGGACGCAGTTTTTGCCAAAAAACCCTCATCCCTGGCATTGAGCAGCCCCTGTTCGCGGGCCTGCTCTATCAACTCGGGCCTATGCTCGGCCGTGATGCGCAAGCGCTGATCGCGACGCCAGCGCTCGATATTGGAGTGGTGGCCAGAGAGCAGCGCGGCTGGCACCTCCTGCTCATTCCAGACTTCTGGGCGAGTGTAGTGGGGGCAATCCAGCAAGCCGTCAAGCGCAGGATTGAAACTGTCCTGCTGAAAGCTGCCTTCATCGTTAAGCACACCGGGCTGCAGACGCGCCAAGGAGTCCAGCAGCACCATGGCTGCCAGCTCACCGCCCGAAAGTACAAAGTCACCCAGACTCAGTTGATGAGTGACATTTCTATCAATAAAACGTTGGTCAATGCCCTCGTAGCGACCGCAGAGCAGCACCGCACCCCGGCTTTCGGCCCAATCGGCCACCACGGCATGCTTGAGGGTTGTACCTATGGGCGAAAACAACACCACAGGAGCAGGCTCTGCCTGTTCCCGAGCATCGACCTCGGCGCGTGCCAAGCGAATCGCTTCAAGGCAGCGCTGCAGCGGCTCGGCCATCATCACCATGCCGGGGCCACCGCCAAATGGACGATCATCCACACGGCGGTAATTGCCTTCGGCCCAGTCACGCGGATTCCACAGATGCACAGCCACCTGACCCGAGCTGTAGGCGCGGCGCGTCACCCCGCTCTCCAGAAATGGAGCGAACAGCTCAGGGAACAGCGTAATAATGTCGAAACGCATTGATATAAAAGCGATTTAAGCTACAAACCAAATAGCAAAAAAAGCATTCCAGTTCAATAATCGGGCTGCCAGTCGGCCACAATCTTCCTGCCGGCCAGATCCACCGAATCCACATAGGCATCGACAAAGGGTATCAGACGCTCCTGCTCCTTGCCGTCCTGTTCATAGCCCAGCACCAGAACAGTCTGCGGGCCGGTGGCCATCAAGTCCTTGACCACCCCCAGGGCCACACCTTCGCGGTTGACCACGTTCAGCCCCATCAGATCCACCCAGTAGAACTCACCGTCCTCGGTCTTGGGAAAATGCTCGCGCGCCACAAAGACGCGGGCGCCGCGCAGAGCCTCTGCGGCGTTGCGGTCGGCGACTTCAAGCGAGGTGGCCACGATGGTGTCGGCATGGAAGCGGGCCTGCTTGACGGGCAGCACCAAGGTGCCCGTGAAATGCTTGGCGCCTTTCTCGGCAGGCTGCAAAAACCAGTCCTTGGCGGCAAACAGGGCCTCTGGGGCGCTGCTGAAGGCATGAACCTTGAACCAGCCCTTGATTCCCCAGGCATCGGCAATGCGACCGACTTCAATGGCATCAGCAGGCAAGCTCGTGGCTTGAAGAACAGGCATGTGGCTCATGGGATCAGCAGAAAAATGCAGAATTTCAATAAAAAACGGGTCCCGTCAGGCAAGCCAACGGAACCCGCTTTGGTAAAGGTGCCTAGAGAGCAACCGCCTAAATTAGGCAGCAACCTTCTTTGCAGCTTCCTTGATCAGGCGTTCAGCCGTATCGGAAGTTTGAGCACCAACGCTCTTCCAGTAGTTCACGCGGTCCAGAGCCAGACGCAGGCCTTCTTCGGCGCCACGAGCGCTAGGGTTGTAGAAACCCAGACGTTCGATGAAAGCACCGTCGCGACGCACGCGCTTGTCAGCTGCAACGATGTTGTAGAAGGGACGAGCCTTAGAGCCGCCGCGGGAGAGACGAATAACAACCATGATGTTTCCTTCGGGTGGTTACAGCCAGTGCCATCAAAAATTTGACCAGCTGCGCAGGTTTTCTTACAGCGTTTGAGACACGCGACATGACCACCCGGCCAGCGACACGCCGTAAAACCGGAAATTATATCGAGTTCTGCCAAAGCTGCCTATAGCTGCGGCAAATGGGCATAGTCGGCACAGAGGACTCCCCGAAAGTGAACCGCAATTGCCCTGAGCCCCGCATTTCGCGCGAAGGGAATAATGGACGGGTTCTTTCGTTTTCTGCCCGCGCACCAGACCATGAACCAACTTGTTCCCGCCTCCACCCCGACCCCTCGCCCCAAAAACAAGACGACTGCCTCCTGGCTGGCCTTGATCGGCGGTCCGCTGGGGCTGCATCGCTTCTACCTGCACGGACTCGGGGACTGGCTGGGCTGGCTGTTGCCCATTCCCACTGCACTTGGCATCTACGGCATCGAGCGCGTGCAGCAGCTTGGGCAGGACGACAGGCTGAGCTGGCTGCTGATCCCCCTTCTCGGCTTCACCATCGCCGGCTGTGCCCTGCGCGCCATTCTCTACGGCCTGATGGAGCAAGGAAACTGGAACCGGCTCTTCAATCCCCGGATGGATGCCGACGCACCTGCAGGGCGCACCCAATGGACCACGATTTTTGCCGTAAGCCTGTCCCTGATGCTGGGGGCCACCGTGCTGATGGCCAGTATTGCCTACAGCTTCCAGCACTACTTTGAATATCAGGTCGAAGAGGCACGCAAGATTTCGCAGTAGCTGCAGCGCTCCGAACCAGGGGTTCTCACCCGCTCCAAGGCGGCTTCGGCCTCGCCGCTTTTGTAAGCGAATGTCTAATTTTTCACCTACTGGGCGCAAAGCGGCGCCTGCCGATTCCGCAGAACTCACAATGCCCAACTGACGAACTTCCTGCAAAGACTGCACCCAAGCAGCATTTGCACTACGACGGCTTTGCTGCACCAGTCCGAAGAGGTCTTATGTCTGCAACCAACGAAAAGTCTGCCAGATCCGAAGTACATGGGCAAAACGCCTTTCCAGCTGCCACCAGCCTGGTGGGTGTGTACGGAGAACAGCTTTTCCGCATTCTTGAGCAAACCAGCAGCGGCTATGTGTTGCTGGATGCTCAGAACCGGGCACAACGCTGGAATGATGGTTATCTGCGGATATTCCCCTGGCTGGCTCCCTTCCTCAAAGTAGGCATACCTCTGCAAGCCGCTCTGCAAGCTGCCGCAACAGCAGCCCCGGCCAACGCGGCACCGGCCCTGAACCATATCGCCGAAAGTCATCAAACCCTGATTACGCGCCAGCAAGCCAATGCCCAGTTTCAGCTGCCCAATGGGCGCAAGCTCAATCTGTCGGCTCACGCCCTATCAGCCAATTACACCGTGCTGGCCTGCAAGGAACTGCTGCCTCATGGCAACGAGGCAGAAAGCCTTTCCTTCTTCGATGTGCTGACCAATCTACCCAACCGGCGCCTGCTGCTGGACAGGCTGTCCCAGGCCATGATCCAGTCCGAGCGCACGGGCTGGCGCGGCGCCTTGCTGACCATAGACATGGAGTCGGTGGCAGGCCCGGCCACCAGCACGGGAGACAGCCAGTCCTGCCTGGCACCGAGCATCGCACAGCGCCTGCTCGGCTGCGTGCGCTCCTGCGATACCGTGGCCAGACTGGATGCGGCACACTTCGTCATCATGGTCTCGGATCTTTCCCCGGATATCGAAATGACCACGGTGCTGGTGGAGCGTCTTGGAGAGCGTCTGCAGGAAAGCCTGAACGGCAGCTACCAGCTCGGCAACAAAAGCGCGATGCTGGAGGCCAATATCGGAGCCACTTTATTCGGCCCGCACTCCCGCTCCGCCACCGAGTTGCTGCAGCAGGCAGAGATCGCCATGTACCGCCTGCGTGACGAGGAAGCCCGCGGCCTGCACTTCTTCAGCCCCGAGCAGCGCATCCTGGCCAATGATCGCCAGCGCCTTGAGCAGGAGCTGCGCGAAGCCCTGCGCCTGGGCCAGTTTGAGCTGCATTACCAGGCGCAATACTCCGCCAGCGGCGATGTCAACGGTCTGGAAGCCTTGTTGCGCTGGCGCCATCCCAGGCGAGGTCTGGTACCCCCGAGCATTTTCCTGTCCGTGGCCGAGGAAACCGACATCATCGTTCCGCTGGGCCGCTGGAGCATTCAGGCCGCCTGCGAGCAATTGGCCGGATGGAAGGTCGATCCGCAACTAGGCAAGCTGCCCATCTGCGTCAACATCAGCGCCAAGCAGCTCAGGCAAGCCGACCTGGCCGATCAGGTACAGGACATCATCAGCCAGACAGGAGCCGACCCGGCCTTGCTGCTGCTGGAGCTTTCCACCCAAGCGCTGAGCCCCTCGCACGCGGATATCGTTCCGACCCTCACCCGTCTTCGCTCCATGGGGCTGCGGCTGTCACTCGACGACTTTGGTGACAGCTCCCATATGCAGCAAGCGCTGCAGCAGCTTCCCCTGAACCAGCTCAAGCTCTCGCACTCCCTGGTGCAGCGCCTGGGCCCCAACAATGCCGCCGAAGCTGCCGTGCAGGCGGCCATCGCGCTGGCCGCCCGCCATCAGATGACGATAGTCGGCGCAGGAGTGGAAACACTGGAGCAGCGTGCCCTGCTCGCGCAATATGGCTGCGAGCATTTCATGGGCTATCTGCTCAGCCCTCCGGCACCGGTCGGCCAGCTCAGATCGCTGCTGCAGCGGCAGGCCATATCCAGCCTGCAGGAAACCGTGGCCTGAGCCCATGTTTCAGCCATGAAAAAAGGCTTCGCAATGCGAAGCCTTTTTGGTGCCAATCCCTTTATTGAAAAGCGTCAACAGCTATCAATCAAGGAGTACACAAGCTCAATACAGTTGCAAGCTGACCCAGTAGGCAATGGATGCCACAAAGGCGCTGGCAGGAATCGTCAGAATCCATGCCCAGACGATATTGCCAGCCACGCCCCAGCGCACGGCACTCGCGCGCTGCGTGGAGCCCACGCCCACGATGGCACCGGTAATGGTGTGCGTGGTCGAGACGGGAACACCCAGGAAGGTGGCAAAGAACAATGTCAGAGCACCACCGGATTCGGCGCAGAAGCCACCGACGGGTTTGAGCTTGGTGATCTTCTGCCCCATGGTCTTGACGATGCGCCAGCCGCCGAACATGGTGCCCAGGCCGATGGCCAGATAGCAGCTCACGATGGTCCACAAGGGAGGCTCGGCATCACCGGCATTGGCATAGCCCGTGGCAATCAGCAGCAGCCAGATGATGCCGATGGTCTTTTGCGCATCGTTACCACCGTGACCCAGGCTGTAGGCACCGGCAGACACCAGTTGCAGACGGCGGAACCACTTGTCCACGCGATTGGGGCTGGCGCGGCGGAAAATCCAGGCCACCAGTACCATCATCAGCGAACCCAGCAGAAAGCCCAGCACGGGAGAGACGAAGATGAAGGCCACAGTCTTCCAGATGCCGCTGGCGATCAGCGCGCCCGCACCGGCCTTGGCAATCACCGCACCCACGATGCCGCCAATCAGGGCATGCGAGGAGCTGCTGGGAATGCCGTAGATCCAGGTGATGACGTTCCAGGTGATGGCCCCCACCAGAGCGCCAAACACGACATGCGTGTCAACGATGCCCGGCTGAACAATCCCCTTGCCCACGGTTGCCGCCACACTGAGGTGGAAGACGAAAACCGCCACAACGTTGAAGAACGCGGCAAATGCCACGGCCTGAGTAGGTTTGAGAACCCCCGTGGAAACCACGGTGGCAATCGAATTGGCAGCGTCGTGAAAGCCGTTCATGAAATCGAACAGCAAGGCGAGCACCACCAGCAAAATCACAACCCAGAGGGCTGCCTGTACCGGCTCCATGATCGGACTCCAGCGAGAATCAGGAATTCTCGAGGACGATGCCCTCGATCAGGTTCGCCACGTCTTCGCAGCGGTCCGTGATGGTTTCCAGCAGCTCATAGATGGCCTTGAGCTTGATCACCTCACGCACATCGGGCTCTTCACGGAACAGCTTGCTCATGGCCGCGCGCATCACGCGGTCGGCATCGCCTTCCAGGCGGTCGATCTCGTCGCAGGTCTTGCTGGCGGCATCCACAATCGTGGGGTCCGAGAGACGGTCCAGCAGCTTGACGGCATCACGCAGACGCTCGCAGCAGCGCACGCACAGATCGGTCAGACGTGTGATTTCGTCTGTCATGTGACGCACGTCATACAGGGCCATGGTCTCGGCCGAGTCCTGGATCAGGTCGGCCACGTCGTCCATGGTGTTGATCAGCGAGTGGATATGTTCGCGATCCAGGGGCGTGATGAAGGTCTTGTGCAGCAGCTTGGTGACATCATGGGTCACACGGTCGGCTGCGCGCTCGGCGTTGTCCACATCGGCGTTGTATTTTTCGCGCAGATGGGGATCGTTGTAATTTGCAACGAGTTGCGAGAAGGCATGAGCTGCTTCAACGATGCGGTCTGCATGTTGATTGAACATCTCGAAAAAATTACCTTCGCGCGGCAATAGCTTGCCAAACAGCATGAATGCTCCTTACCGGGGAAAAGAAACCAGGCGACTCACTGCAAAAAAAGTGCATGGCTCCCGGCTTAAACGGGGCGGAGTTTACTCTTGAGTCATTGTGCGTTTCAGCGCGTCTTCAAGACACCCCTTCGGGCACCACGAAAAATAAAATACAAGCTCTTCGCCATGCTAGGCGCTGTCAAGAAGCCTGTGATTCCTCCAGACAACACCGGAGAGCAGCAATCCGCCCACCCAACGCGCCGACTCCTTGAGCATTTCACTGAGCCACGCGAAAACGTTCCAAATACTTCTTTTTGTAATAAGCAAATTCTATTAAATGACAAAAAAGAATTAAAAGGAACTAAAAAGAAATGAATAAAACAATCAAAGAACCATGAAAAACGTCATTTTTTTGTCATTTTCTTGAATTTAAGGGGAATTAGGGTTCACCCTTGACTGCAGCAGAGCGTGACGGCGGGATAGCGCACTGCGATCGAAAGCGCCAGCAGTCTCGTCAAGGCTTACTCTCCCAGGTAAGCCGCACGCACGCGCGGATCACTCAGCAAGGTCTGGCCCGGCCCCGTCATGGTGATGATGCCGGACTCCATGACATAGCCTCGATCGGCCAGCGCCAGCGCGCGACTGGCATTCTGCTCCACCAGCACCATGGTCACGCCCAGCGCATAGACATCGCTGACCACCTCGAAGATCTTGTCCACCATGATGGGCGACAAACCCATGGACGGCTCGTCCAGCAGCAGCACCTTGGGCTGGCTCATGAGTGCGCGGGCCATGGCCAGCATCTGCTGCTCGCCCCCGGACATGGTGCCCGCCAGCTGATCCTTGCGCTCCTTCAGGCGCGGAAAGATGCCGAACATGCGCTCGATATCCGCCTGTATGCCCGCCTTGTCCTTGCGCGTGTAGGCCCCCATGAGCAGGTTTTCGGTAATCGTCATGCGTGCGAACACGCCGCGCCCCTCGGGCACCATGACCAGGCCTTCGGCCACCAGATCCCAGGCGCCCTTGCCTTTGATGCTTTGGCCCAGGTAGAGAATTTCGCCATCGGCAATCGGCAGACCTCGCGTGACAGCCTTCATGGTCGTGGTTTTGCCAGCGCCGTTGGAGCCGATCAGCGACACCAGCTCGCCCTGATGCACCTGAAAGTCCACGCCCTTGACAGCCTGAATACCGCCATAGCCCACCTTCAGGCCCTTGACCTGCAGCAATACCGGGGCCGTGGACTTGGAGGCCTGCGCCTGTTCCAGCACTTGATCCTGCATCTTCAATGGCCTCCCGTGCCCAGATAGGCTTCAATCACTTTTTCATTCTTCTGCACTTCGGCAGGCGTGCCTTCGGCAATCGGCTTGCCATAGTCCAGCACCGTCACGCGGTCGCACAGACCCATGACCAGCTTCACATCGTGCTCGATGAGCAGGATGGTGCGATGGTCGTTGCGAATGCGGTCGATCAGCTCACGCAGCTGCAGCTTCTCGGTCGCGTTCATGCCGGCGGCCGGCTCATCGAGCGCGATCAGCTGCGGGTCCGTCGCCAATGCACGGGCAATCTCCAGGCGGCGCTGGTCGCCATAGGACAGGGTGCGCGCCTTGAAGTCCGCATATTTGCCGATGCCGACATAGTCGAGCAGCTCGCGCGAGCGGGCCCGAATCGCGGCCTCCTCGGCCTTGAAGCCCTTGGTGCGAAACACTGCCCCGAGCAGGCCAGAATGCGTGCGCACATGGCGCCCGACCATGACGTTTTCCAGTGCTGTCATCTCGGCAAACAGGCGGATGTTCTGGAAGGTCCGGGCAATGCCGGCCCGTGCCACCTTGTGCACCGCCGTCGGCTCATAGGGCTTTCCGGCCAGCTCGAACTTGCCGGTATCGGGCGTATAGAGGCCGGTGATCACGTTGAAAAACGTGGTCTTGCCTGCGCCATTGGGGCCGATCAGACCATAGACCTGGCCTCTATCAATCTTCATGCTCACGCCGGACAGCGCCTGCAAACCGCCAAAGCGCTTGGAGATGTCCGAGACATGAAGGACCGCGGAAGTCGTGCTCTCTGCCATATCAGTTCACATTCCTTGTCTGTGCAGTCATCAGGACTGGCGATCCAGGCTTTTGGCATGCTCGGGCGTGGGCCACAGGCCGCGCGGGCGCATCAGCATGATGACGATCATGGCCAGGGCAATCAGCAACTGGCGCAATATGGAGGCATCGAGGCGCCCATCGGTCATCTGCTGCAGCGGCCCCGCCACATAGCGCAGCACCTCGGGCAGGGCCGAGAGCAGCACGGCCCCCAGAATCACGCCGGGAATATGGCCCAGACCGCCAAGCACGACCATGGCCACGATCATCACGGACTCCATGAGGCTGAAGGACTCGGGCGATACAAAGCCCTGGAAGGCGCCGAACATGGAGCCGGCCACGCCGCCGAACGAAGCGCCCATGCCGAAGGCCAGCAGCTTCATGTTGCGCACATTGATGCCCATGGCCTTGGCGGCGATTTCATCTTCCCGGATCGCCATCCAGGCACGGCCTATGCGCGAATCCTGCAAGCGGTAGCAGATCACGATGGTGGCCAGCACCAGCACCAGAAACAGGTAGTAGTACAGCGTGACGGAGGCGATGTCGTAGCCGAAGATTTCGTGGCGCTTGGCCAGGTCGAAGCCCAAGATCTTGACCGAGTCGATCTGGCCAATCCCCTTGGGGCCGTTGGTAATGTTGACCGGCTGATCCAGGTTGTTCAGGAAGATGCGGATGATCTCGCCAAAGCCCAGTGTCACGATGGCCAGATAGTCCCCGCGCAGCCGCAGCACCGGCAACCCCAGCAGCACGCCCGTACAGGCGGCCAGCAGCATTCCAAGCGGAATCACCAGCCAGATCGAAGTGTGCAGTCCGTTGGGAAACATGGCCACAAAGCCTTCGAAGGTCTCGGCCAGATGCGGCGATGCCATGAGCGCAAACATATACGCGCCCACTGCATAGAAGGCCACATAGCCCAGATCCAGCAGGCCGGCGTAGCCGACCACGATGTTCAGGCCCAGCGCCAGCATCACATAGAGCAGGGCCAGATCGGCGATGCGCACCCAGGCGTTGCCGAAGTACTGCAGGATCAGCGGCAGCACCAGCAGGCCTATGCCGCCCAGAATCCAGTGGAGTGTCTTGTTGTTGTGCATGGGCACTCCTCAGGCACGGTCCGCCACACGCTCACCCAGCAGGCCCGAAGGGCGCAGCGTCAGGATGATGATGAGCACGATGAAGGCAAAGATGTCGGTGTACTGGCTGCCCAGCACGCCTCCCGTCAGGTCGCCGATATAGCCCGAGCCAATGGACTCGATCAGCCCCAGCAGCAGGCCTCCCACCACGGCCCCGGCCAGATTGCCGATGCCGCCGAACACGGCCGCCGTAAAGGCCTTGAGACCCGGCAGAAAGCCCATGGTGTGATGAGCCGTGCCGTAGTTGGAGGCGTACATGATGCCGGCAATCGCCGCCAGCACGGCACCGATGATGAAGGTGGCGGAAATCACCATATCGGGCTTGACGCCCATCAGCGCCGCCACACGCGGGTTCTCGGCCGTGGCCCGCATGGCGCGCCCCAGCCTGGTGTAGTTGACCAGGTACATCAGCGTGGCCAGCGCAATCGCCGTGACCACCAGCACCAGAATCTGCGTGGGTGTGATCACCGCCGTGCCGATCTCATAGGGCGTGGACGACAGCAACGTGGGATAAGCCTTGTAGTTGGGCTTCCAGATGATCATGGCCAGGGTCTGCAGCAGGATGGAGACGCCGATGGCCGTGATCAGCGGTGCCAGGCGCGGGCTGCTGCGCAGCGGCCGGTAGGCCACCTTCTCGATCACGAAGTTCAGCGATGCGGCCACCACGCAGGCGATGATGGCGGCAATCAAAAGCATGAGCCAACCCGGCAGATAAGGCATGGCCTCCTGCATCAGGCCGATGCAGCTCCAGCTGGTCAAAGCCCCCACCATCAGCACCTCGCCATGCGCGAAGTTGATCAGCTGAATGATGCCGTACACCATGGTGTAGCCCAGGGCTATCAAGGCATACATGCTGCCTAACACCAGACCATTGATGATCTGCTGCAGCAAGATATCCATAAGCGCGCTCCCCTTCCCTCGATCCAAGACGGAGACACTGCGAGCCTCTCATCCCGAACGACGGAGCCAGCGATGCCATGGTTCCCCTTCTGCAGTCCGCCGCTTTGTGGGCCGCTTGTCGCAAAAGAGTGAATCGATTCTAGGGAGCTGTTTTCAGGATTCAGGGCCGGGGTTTCCCGTGCGCAGGCCCAAAATGCTGCAGTGCAATAATTTCATCGACAGCGCAAGTCCAATAAATACAGGCACTTAGTCATGGGCTGCTACTCAATCTAGCGAAAAACCCTGAAAACACCGCAAAAAATGCAGCATTCAACTAGTGCCAGTTGTGCAACACCTGGGCAACTCGCTCTTTACAGGTCTGCCGGCTCGTCATCTGCCGCACGAGCGGCGTCGTTGAGCGCCTTGAGTTCTGCCAGCTTCTGGCCAATCTTGATTTCCAGCCCGCGCGCCACGGGCTGGTAGAAGCCTGGGTCCTCCATTCCTTCTGGCAGATAGCGCTCGCCCGCCGCAAAGCCGCCCTCCTCGCTGTGGGCATAGCGGTAGTCCCGCCCATAGTCCAGCTGCTTCATCAGCTTGGTAGGTGCATTGCGCAGATGCAGCGGCACAGGCCTTGTAGTGTCGCCCTTCACAAAGGCCTTGGCCTTGTTGTAGGCCATGTAGCCGGCATTGCTCTTGGGCGCCACGGCCAGGTAGATCACGGCCTGGGCCAGCGCCAGCTCGCCCTCGGGGCTGCCAAGACGTTCATAAGTCGCAGCGGCATCGTTGCACATCTGCATGGCACGCGGATCGGCAAGTCCTATGTCTTCCCAGGCCATGCGCACGATGCGACGCGCCAGATAGCGCGGGTCGGCGCCGCCATCCAGCATGCGGCAAAACCAGTAAAGCGCTGCATCGGGGTCCGAGCCGCGCACGGATTTGTGCAGTGCGCTGATGGTGTCGTAGAACTGCTCGCCCCCCTTGTCATAGCGGCGCATGCGCTCGCCCAGCACCTTGAGCAGCCAGCCATCGGTGATGCTCTGCACCCCGGCCTGCTCGGCCGTGATGGACAGGGTCTCCAGCGTGTTCAACAAGCGCCGCGCATCGCCGTCAGCATAGGCAATCAGGCGCTCCAGAGCTTCGTCCTCTATCGCAGGAATCGCCTGGATGGCCTGGGCCTTGAGCACAATCTGCTTCAAGTCGTCCGGAGTCAGGCTTTGCAGCACATAGACCGCTGCCCGCGAAAGCAGGGCCGAGTTGACCTCGAACGACGGGTTCTCCGTCGTCGCGCCGATGAAGGTGAACAGCCCACTTTCCACGTGAGGCAAAAAGGCGTCTTGCTGGCTTTTGTTGAAGCGATGCACCTCGTCCACAAACACAATGGTGCGCTGCTGCAACAGTCCGCTCTGGGCGGCCTGCGCCTGCTCCACGGCCTCGCGGATGTCCTTGACGCCGCCCAGCACGGCGCTGATGGAGATGAACTGCGCATCAAAGGCATCGGCCATCAGGCGCGCAATCGTGGTCTTGCCCACCCCCGGCGGGCCCCAGAGTATGCAGCTATGCGGGCGCCCCGACTCAAAGGCCAGGCGCAACGGCATGCCCTCTCCCAACACATGCTGCTGGCCGATGACTTCGGCCAGAGTGTGCGGTCGCAGGCGCTCGGCCAGGGGCTGATGGGGAACGGCTGGGGAATGGGAGTTGATGTGCGTGACCATGACCCCTCAAGTATCCAATGCTCCGGGCAGTTGCGCATTCAAATGGGTTGGGGCTGTCTGCACACCGAAGGCAGGCAATACTTACCCACCTTAACCCCTGCACACTTATCAGAATTTCCCATAAGAGAAAATAGCGTTTTAACGGATTCAATCTCTCCATTAACGAGGCCACCCCTCGCCCCATGGAGGTACTGCCCCCACCGGCCTGCCAAAAACCAGGCCAGCCAGGCCCGGCAGCACGCCTAGATTCATTGCGGGCCGCCTCATCTGCGCCACGCAATGCCTGTGCCTGATAGGGCTACCGCCATCAGCCAGAAATCAATCGAAAGCATCCGCAACTTTCCTTGGTTCCACATTGCTCCAGGGCGTGCCAGCGCTGCACGCCTGAGCCTAAGCGTATGAAAAAACTCAAGACCTGGGACATTTTTGCCCTCGGTTTCATGACCTTTGCCCTGTTCCTCGGGGCCGGCAACATCATCTTCCCTCCTATGGTGGGCCTGGCAGCCGGTGAAAACCTGCTCGGCGCCTCAACCGGCTTTCTGCTGACGGGTGTCGGTCTGCCCCTTCTCGGCGTAGTCGCTCTCGCACGCGTGGGTGGCGGCCTGGACACCTTGACCAGCCCCATAGGCCGCATTGCCGGCCTGGTGCTGGCAGTGGCCATCTATCTGACCATCGGCCCTCTGTTTGCAACGCCACGCACGGCGACCGTCTCCTTCGAGATGGGCCTGGCTCCCTTTGTCGGCAACACACCTGCCATGCTGCTGGCCTTCACCATCGCTTACTTCGTGGCGGTGGCGCTGCTGTCGCTCTTCCCCGGCAAGCTCATGGACAACGTGGGCAAGATCATCACGCCCGTGCTGATTCTGGCGCTTGCCGTGCTCGGCGGCTCCGCCGTGCTGGCCCCTGTGGATGGCTACAGTCTCAGCACCGAGGCCTATGCCACGCAGGCAGCCGCCTTTTCCGAAGGCTTTCTGCAGGGCTATCAGACCATGGACGCCCTTGCCTCGCTGATCTTCGGCATCGTCATCGTCAATGCGATCAAGGCGGCTGGAGTGAGCGACAGCAAGCTGCACACCCGCTACTGCATCTACGCCGGCATCATTGCCGCGACCTGCCTGGGCCTGGTCTATGCCTCGCTGATGTATCTGGGTGCCACCAACAGCGAGCTGGCTGTCAACGCCACCACCGGCGTGCAGATTCTCACGGCCTTTGTACAGCAGACCTTCGGCCCCGCAGGCCTGTGGCTGCTGGCCATCGTCATCATGCTGGCCTGCCTGACCACCGGCGTGGGCCTGATTACCGCTTGCAGCAGCTTCTTCAGCGAGCTGACTGGTATCTCCTACCGCACCATGGTCATCGGCCTGTCGGTCTTCAGTGCGGCCGTGGCCAACCAGGGCCTGGCCCAGTTGATTGCCGTCGCCGTGCCGGTGCTCGTGGGGCTGTACCCCGTGGCCATCGCCCTGATCGCTCTGAGCCTGCTGCACCGCTGGAATCAGCCGTCGCGCGTCTACATTCCCGTAATGACCGTCTCCCTGATCTTTGGCCTGTTCGATGCCGCCAAGGCTGCCAAGCTTGATGCCCTGGTGCCCGCCTGGCTGGACAAACTGCCCGGCGCTGCACTGGGCATGGGCTGGGTCGCCCCCGTGGTCGGTGTGCTGGTGATTGCAGGCCTGCTGGACTTCGCCATCGGCAACAGGCAAAGTGCCGCAAACGCCACGCGCGCCTGATCACAACAGCCCCACGGCAGTGCTCTACTCACAAGGGCTAAGCCCGGTTCCTGCATAAAAAAGGCCTGCGGACACCATCCGCAGGCCTTTTTGCTGATGCGTGCCGCAATCTTTACTGCTTGAGCACGTCGGCCCCCTTGGGCACCGTGAAGTGGAAGGTCGATGCCGGCAGCGAAGCCTGGGTTTGCAGGCCCTTGAACTGCATCAGCGAACGCTGACCAAAGCTGTCCTCGATATCCAGCGCCGCCAGCTTGCCTTCCGGTGTGAAGCCTATGCGCACACTCTTGAGCTGGCCGCCTTTCTGCCTGGGGCTGGCCAGCACCCATTCCAGACCGTCGGCGTCAGGCTGGTTGCCCAGCTCGAAATCGGCCTTCAAGGCCTTGAGGTCGGTGGCCGAGGTCAGGATGGCCGCCGGTGTGCTGCCCAGCACCTGGGCCTGGGCACGCTCCGTCACCTGATTCAGGTCGGCGTCATACAGCCACAGTGTCTTTCCGTCGGCCACGATGAGTTGCTCGAAAGGCTTGCTGTAGTTGAAGCGGAACTTGCCGGGGCGCTGAAATTCAAAGCTGCCGCTGGACACCTTGGTACGCGCTTGCTGTCCGGACTTGGGGGGCGAAGTCACGGACTGGGTGAAATCTGCCTTGCCTGCCTGGGCATTCTTCATGAAGGATTCAAGGCTTTTCAGGCCATCAGCCATTGCGGCACTTGCGCTGCCAGCTATCAAAATTGCAGTCAAAAGACGTTTCATGACTCTCTCTCTTGTACGCGACTCACTCGCTGCGAGCCGGAACTAGAACATCGCGCTGCCCGCTGGATGTGAGCGAGCTGACCAGGCCGGCCTTTTCCATCTGCTCGAGCAGATTGGCCGAGCGGTTGTAACCGATGCGCAGTTTGCGCTGAACGTAGGAAATGCTGGCCTTGCGGTCTTTCAGCACGATTTCGACGGCCTGATCGTAGAGCTCGTCCTTTTCGCCTCCACCTCCACCTTCGCCATCGTCATCACCGCCCTCACCGTCGACAGAGCCGCCTTCCAGTATGCCTTCGATGTAGTCGGGATCGCCCTGTTCCTTGAGATAGCTGACCACACGGTGCACCTCGTCATCGGAGACAAAAGCGCCATGCACCCGAATCGGCAGACCGGTGCCGCTGGCCATGTACAGCATGTCGCCCATGCCCAGCAGCGTCTCGGCTCCCATCTGGTCCAGCACGGTGCGGCTGTCGATCTTGCTGGAGACCTGGAAGGCAATACGCGTGGGAATATTGGCCTTGATCAGGCCGGTGATCACGTCCACGCTGGGGCGCTGAGTCGCAAGAATCAGATGAATGCCGGCCGCGCGCGCCTTTTGCGCAAGGCGTGCGATGAGCTCTTCGATCTTCTTGCCCACCACCATCATCAGATCGGCCAGCTCGTCGATCACGATGACGATGTGCGGCAGGCGCTGCAGCGGCTCGGGCTCCTCGGGCGTCAGGCTGAAGGGGTTGGGAATCGACTCCTCGCGCGCCTTGGCCTCGTCGATCTTGCTGTTGTAGCCGGCCAGGTTGCGCACACCGAGCTTGCTCATGAGCTTGTAGCGGCGCTCCATCTCGGCCACGCACCAGTTCAGGCCGTTGGCCGCCTGCTTCATGTCGGTGACCACGGGGCACAGCAGATGGGGAATGCCTTCATAGACCGACATTTCCAGCATCTTGGGGTCGATCATGAGCAGGCGCACATCGCGCGCCTCTGCCTTGTAGAGCAGAGACAGAATCATGGCGTTGATGCCCACGGACTTGCCCGAGCCGGTCGTGCCGGCCACCAGCACGTGGGGCATCTTGGCTAGATCGGCGACCACTGGGTTACCCACGATGTCCTTGCCCAGACCCATGGTCAGCAGGCTCTTGGCGTCGTGGTAGACCTGCGAGCCCAGCACCTCGGACAAGCGGATCGACTGGCGCTTGGCATTGGGCAGCTCCAGGGCCATATAGTTCTTGCCGGGAATGGTCTCGATCACGCGAATCGACACCAGGGACAGCGAACGCGCCAGATCCTTGGCCAGATTGACAATCTGCGAGCCCTTGACGCCCGTGGCAGGCTCGATCTCGTAGCGTGTGATCACAGGGCCGGGCATGGCCGCAACCACACGCACTTCCACGCCAAAGTCCTTGAGACGCTTTTCAATCAGCCGGCTGGTCATCTCCAGCGTCTCGGCAGACACCAGCTCCTGGCGCTGCTGGGCCTGGTCCAGCAAGTCCACCTGAGGCAGCTTGCTGTCCGGATGATCAGTGAACAGCGGCTTCTGGCGTTCCTTCACTACCCGGGCGCTGGGCTGACTGGTCTCCTGCAGCACGGGCTCGATGATCTGCACAGGCTGATGCACCGGTGCAGCGATCGCACCTTCGGTGCGGTCAAACACCACTTCCTCACGTTCGCGGGCCGCTCTCTTGCCGACAGAGACATCCTTGGCAATTTCGCGACGCTCGCGGCCAAACTGCACCATGCCGTCCAGGCGAGCGCCCAGGCCCTCGGCCAGCTTACCCCAGGAAAAGCCGAACACCATGGCTGCGCCCAGCACGAACAGGCAGATGCCGATCAGGCCCGAACCCGCAAAACCCAGCCATTTGAGGGCATTAAAGCCCATCATGTAACCAAACACGCCACCGGCCGGGCCGGGCAGCAAGTTCTCGAAACGGTACAAACGCGTCCATTCCAGCGCGCAGCTGGCAATCATCAGAATGGCCAGGCCACCCCAGAACAGAAAGCGGCGGCGCCACAGCGGCATCAGCGCCAGAGGGCTGCCGTCCTTGTTCACCCCGCCACGCATCCAGCGCACCAGCGATGTCACCCAGGTCTGCACGGCGGCCAGCACCAGCCACCAGATGGACATGCCGAAGCCGAAGTAGCAGGCATCGGCCAGCCAGGCCCCCACACGGCCCATCCAGTTATGCACAAACGGCTTTTGCCCGGCACCCGAGGTGGACCAGGCTGCATCTTGCGGCGAGTAGGTGAACATGGCCATGAGCCAGAACACCAGTGCCAGCAGGCCGATCAACAGCAAAACCTCCTGGCTGAAGCGAATCACTCCATAGCGCGGAGTCGCAGCGCGGGATTTTGATTTGCTGGAAGAAGACGCGTTCGAAGCGTTCAATGTATATGTCATACGCAGGCGCTAGCTTACCTTAGGCCCTTATCCAAGCGGTACATTCGGCCAAGACGATCGCTCAGCGTAATGCAAGCACATGCAACAAAACTGCCATACGGTAGCCGGATTCGCTTCATCACTATCATTTTTAACAATTCCGGTGATTAAAAACAGCTGCACGCGCAGACCTTGATCCGGAGCGATACTCCCACATCTTCCCAATGTTTTCATGACCGCGCGCCGGCCGTCGGCCTGCTTTTTTCAGAGTTCCGCTCCATGTCCTCTACCAAACACGCACAAGTTCTCATCCTCGGCTCCGGCCCTGCCGGCTATACCGCAGCCGTATACGCTGCCCGTGCCAACCTCAAGCCCCTGCTGATTACCGGCATGGCCCAGGGTGGCCAGTTGATGACCACCACCGAAGTGGACAACTGGCCTGCCGACGTCATGGGCGTGCAGGGCCCCGAGCTGATGCAGCGTTTTCAGGAACATGCCGAGCGCTTCAAGACCGAAATCGTTTTCGACCACATCAACCAGGTTGACCTCTCCAAGCGCCCCTTCACCCTGACCGGCGACAGCGGCGTCTACACCTGCGACTCGCTGATCATCGCCACCGGCGCATCGGCCAAGTACCTGGATCTGCCCTCCGAGGAGGCCTTCATGGGTCGCGGCGTGTCCGCCTGCGCCACCTGCGACGGCTTCTTCTATCGCGAGCAGCCCGTCTGCGTGATCGGCGGCGGCAACACGGCCGTGGAAGAGGCCCTGTATCTGTCCAACATCGCCAGCAAGGTCACCCTCGTGCACCGCCGCGACAAATTCAAGGCCGAGCCCATCCTCGTGGACAAGTTGATGGACAAGGTCAAGGAAGGCAAGATCGAGCTCAAGACCCATTTCACACTGGATGAAGTGCTGGGCGACCAGAGCGGCGTGACCGGCATCCGCATCAAGAGCACGCAGGACGGCCACACGGAAGAGGTCAAGCTGCAAGGCGCCTTCATCGCCATCGGCCACCACCCCAACACCGACATCTTCCAGGGTCAGCTGGAGCTGGAAAACGGCTACATCGTCACTCAGGGCGGCCTCAAGGGCTTTGCCACACAGACCAGCGTGCCCGGCGTGTTCGCCGCCGGCGACTGCCAGGACCATGTCTACCGCCAGGCCATCACCAGCGCCGGCACCGGCTGCATGGCGGCCCTGGATGCCCAGCGCTTCCTGGAACAGGAATCCTGATGACGCCAGGACGCTTGGGCGTCTGAGCGGCTGTTAGCGCATGTTCGGCGCAAAAGCCCTTGGGTTTGGCCAGTTTTGGCCGGCACCAGGGGCTTTTTTGCGAGAACGCTATAATCGCAGACTTTGCTGAATTCCAGGCTCGCGCTTTACCGTGCTTCGGGACTTCCGCAATCGGGCTACCGCCACCCATTACAAACTGGCGAGGTGAGGTTGTCGGCACCTCCTGCTCCTGCAGGATTCCAGAGCCGGCGGCCGATTCAACTATCGGAGTGTCCCAATGGCACGCGTATGTGAAGTTACGGGCAAGAAGCCCATGGTGGGCAACAATGTTTCCCACGCCAACAACAAGACCAAGCGTCGTTTCCTCCCCAACCTGCAATACCGCCGCTTCTGGGTGGAGAGCGAAAACCGTTGGGTGCGCCTGCGCGTTTCCAGCGCTGCTCTGCGCCTGATCGACAAGAACGGTATCGACTCCGTGCTCGCAGACATGCGCGCTCGTGGCCAAGCTTAATTTCCTGAAGGAGAAACACCATGGCTGCTAAAGGCGGACGCGAAAAGATCAAGCTGGCTTCCACTGCTGGTACCGGTCACTTCTACACAACGACCAAGAACAAGAAGACGATGCCTGAAAAGATGTCGATCATCAAGTTCGACCCCAAGGCTCGCAAGCACGTCGAGTACAAGGAAACCAAGCTGAAGTAATTCGGCCTGTTTCCTGAAAAACCGCCTCACGCAAGTGCAGGCGGTTTTTTTATGCCTTCGCGATGCCTGTAACCGCGCGAGGGCTGGCTCCGCGCCCCTCCCTATACTTGGCACTTTGCAACGAGCAGGGGGGGATCACATGAATCACAGGACGCTGAGCACATTGCTTTTTTCGCTTGCCGTGTCGCCAGCCGTCTTCGGCCAGACCTTCATCTGCCCCTCGGGTCCCGGCCCCGGCCAGCGCCAGGTTGGCATGACAGGCGGCTCACCGGGTCTGGCCTCGGTGCCCGTCTGCGAGCAGTTCAGTTCCGCGCCCGCCGCCACCCAGCGCACCGAACCGTCGCCCGCCGATGCCCTGGGCGGTCTGGCCCGCGGCCAGCTGGAGCTGCTGCGCGAGGGGCAGGAGCTGATCAGGGAAGGACAGAGAATTGCACAAGATCCGCAGTACCAGAAGCTGCGCAAGGGCTACTGGATGTTTTCGCACGACGAGAAAAATCCACGCTCGGGTCTTGAATGTGCTGCGATCTTTGGCAGCATGTCCGGTGCCGTTCAGCTTTCCGGCCCTACGGCCAAGCACAACGGTGCCCTGCTGACCTTTCTGGGAATGGACATTCCCCAGCCCGCCAGCCCGCGCAAGATCAGAACCACTCTGACCCAGAACCAGGACCGGCCCCAGGAGGTTGGCGCCATCAACTACACCATGTCCAATGGAAAATGGGGAGCCGTCGTCTATGCGCTGGGCGGCCCCGAAGCATTGGTCAAGGAGCTGGGTGAAGAGGAAGAAGCCCGCTTCAAGGTCTCCGTGGAAGGCAAGGAGGTCATCAGCACCTTCTACAAGGAGGGCGGCAAGGCCCGCGACTTCCTGAGCAAGTGCATGGCCGGTCAGCTGACGAATTAAAGGCACAGCGCAGCTCTAGCTGCGCGGACTCTGCCCCAGTTGCCGGCAGGCCATCGCGCCCAGATCCTGCATCGCCCTTTCCATGAGTTCGTCGACCGGATGGGTGCAGGCCAGACGCATGCAGTGCTCGTATCGGCCGGAGTTGGAGAACATGCTGCCCGGCGCAATGCGTATGCCGCGCGCCAATGCTGCCGTGAACAAGTCCGAGGTGGACATCTGCGCAGGGAACTCCAGCCACAGACACAGGCCGCCACTTGGCAGACTCATGCGCGTGCCCAGCGGAAAATGGCGTGCCACCAGTCTGGCCATGGCCTCGCGCTGCCGCTTGAGCTGCTGCCTGAGCTTTTCCAGGCTGCGCTGATGGGTGGGTGAGCCCAGCACCTCGGCCACGACCAGCTGTCCCAGCGTCTGGGTATTGCGGCTTTGCGCAAATTTCAGCATCTGGATACGGCCGTGCCATTGGCCGCCATTCATCCAGCCCTGACGCAGACCCGGCGCCAGACTTTTGTTGAAGGCCTGGCAATAGATCACATGCCCGGAGACACTGTCCCAGGCCTTGAGCGGCTTCACCGGCAGCCCTTCGACAAACAGACCGTAGGAGTCATCCTCGATCAGTGCCGCCCCATGGGCTGCGCACAGAGCCACGAGTCTGGCCTTGTTCTCGTCCGGCATGCGTGCACCCAAAGGCATCTGCAGATCCGGCACTACCACCACGGCCTTCAGGCGCGGCTGGGTCTGAAAAGCCAGCTCCAGCGCCTCGATGGACATGCCGGTGCGCGGGCTGCAGGGAATCTCCAGCGTTTTCAGCTGCAAGGACTCCACCACCTGCAGCAGGCCGTAATAGGTTGGAGACTCGACGGCCACCATGTCCCCGGGGGATGCGACGGCAGCCAGCGCCAGACTCACCGCTTCGGAATTGCCGGTGGTTGCCAGCACGTCTGCAGGCGCCACACGGATACCGGAGGCCAGCGCCCGTCTGGCCATGGCCTGCTGAAACAGCGGATGATTGCCCTGATTGGCCAGCAGAGAGCGCCCCTGCGAGAGCAGCGTCGGATGCTCGCGCAGCAGCCTGGTGACGGTCTTGTTCAGATAGTGATGATCGAACAAGGAGGCAGGCGGCGTGCAGCCACCGATGTCCATATAGACCTCGGCCTGGCGGCCGCGCTCGAGCAGCAGAGAAATATGCTCGTTGATGCCCACGAAATGCGCATGCGCGCCGGGAGACAGCGGCTGGCTCAGGTCCGGTTCGCTGGTCAGAGGAATATCGCCCGTCCTCGTCGCGCACACGAAGTAGCCCACGCGGGGCCTGGCCTCCAGACAGCCCTGCGCTTCCAGAAAACGCAGCACCTGCAAGGCTGTCGAGAGACTGATGTCATGCCGCGTCATCAGCTCGCGCACCGACGGCATGCGCTCCCCGGGCTTCAAGCTCCCCAGCTCTATGGCTGCGCTGTAGTGCGCGGCCAGCCGTTGATACAGCGGCAGCAGCGCATCGCTTGCCGCATCATCGACAGGCAGTGATTCGGAGGTGGTGGAAGTCAGCATGATGGCAAAAACGCAGGGCCGGACTGGCATCATGCCAGCAAGCCCTGTTCTGCAACAGATACAGATTGTCAGCAAACATGGCAGAACAGAGACACCGGAATCCGCGCTGCTACGCCTGCGCAGAACGCTTGCTGTGCCTGTTCTGCCAAGCCTCACTTCCCTACGCTTGAGGGCCTGAATCACAGACCTCTAGCCACCATGTCACAGCCGGACTTCACCCCGAAAACACATAGCCTCAACAGCGGACAAGCCGCATCGCTGCTGTTTGAACCAGGCAGCGAGCTGTTCTGCCAGCAAGGTCCGCTGCGTCTGGCCATCGGGCCGCTGAGCTTTACCGACACTCACTTCGGCCAGGTCATGTTGCTGCAAACCGGGCAAAGCTGGCGTTGCCCCGATCGCACCTGGGTGCAGCTGAGCACGGCGGCAGGTGCGGCCTGGATTCAATATCCGGCGGCACGAATACAGCAAAGCCGCCCCCATCCGAACAGGGCAGCGAGGCGGCTTGAAGAGGGAAAAGGCCTGAGCTTCGCGCTTGCCAGACTCTGGCAGCAGCTAGGCAAGCTCGGCCTCAGACGTGGGCAGCGCGCAGCTTGACGGAGAAATCCTTGAGTGCCGCAATGCCGCTGGCTTCGGCACGCTGACACCAGGCCTGCAGCTGGCCTGTCAGCTGCTCGCGGCTCAGGCTGGTGTTGAGCCACAGCTGGCGCAGCTCTTCACGCATGACCAGCATCTGGTCAATCACCGGGTGCGCAGCGCGCGCCTGCGCCAGCTGGCCCTGGGCACGCTCGGGCACCTTGTCGGCATCGCGGTGCAGCCAGCGCTGCACGCCCTTGAGCAGGGAAACATCCGACTTCTGCGCCTGCTTCTGCTTGAGCAGATCCAGCTCGTGCTGAACCGCCGCGCGCACGCCGCGCGCATAGCGGGCCATGACCTCGTAGCGATTGGCAATGATGGCTTCCAGCGTCAGCTCGTCGGCCACGGGCTTGACGGCGCCCATGCGCAGGCGCGGTGGGGTCTTCTTGACCTTGGCCCAGCCCAGCTTCTGCATGAGGCTGATATAGAACCAGCCGATATCGAACTCGTAGGGCTTGACGGAGAACTTGGCCGAAGTGGGGAAGGTATGGTGGTTGTTGTGCAGTTCTTCGCCACCGATGATGAGACCCCAGGGCACCAGATTGGTGGAGGCATCCGTCGCCTCGTAATTGCGATAGCCCCAGAAATGCCCCACGCCGTTGACCACGCCCGCAGCCCAGAATGGAATCCAGACCATCTGCACGGCCCAGATCGACAGTCCGATCGCACCGAACAGCGCCACATTCAGGATGAGCATCAGCGAGGGACCCATCACCGAATGGCGATAGATATTGCGCTCCATCCAGTCGTCGGGCGTGCCGTGACCGTATTTCCTGAGCGTTTCCTCGTTCTTGGCCTCGGCGCGGTACAGCTCGGCACCTTCGCGCATCACCTTGCCCAGGCCGCGGGTCTGCGGGCTGTGCGGGTCGTCCGCGGTCTCGCACTTGGCGTGGTGCTTGCGGTGGATGGCCACCCATTCCTTGGTCACCATGCCCGTGCCCAGCCAGAGCCAGAACCGGAAGAAATGCGAAGGAATAGGCCCCAGATCCAGCGCCCTATGCGCCTGGCTGCGGTGCAGATAGATGGTGACGCCCGCAATCGTGAAGTGGGTGGTGATCAGGGTGTAGAGCAGCAGCTGCCACCACGACAGATCCCACAGGCCATTGGCCATCCAATCCACGACGGCATTCCAGATCGAGGCTATATCCAGCGACATAAATAACAAAGCCTTTGGCAAAAAAACGCGCCCATCCGACACGCATGGTCGTGCCATTTTAGGTGAGCTGCCGACCGGCCTGCTGTCGATTCCCCGACAGCAGATACCGGATTTGCACCGAAGTTACGTCTTTTTCACCCAAACAGCCGCGAAAAACCCGTCTGTCTCGTGCTGATGTGGCCACAGACGCAGATAGCGTCGACCCTTGTCACCACCGCTGCAAAGCTTGTCGCCGTCGGCAATCTTGAGCTGCTCGAGCACCTCGCCCGCGTCCAGCGGCACAAACTCGGGGTGAGCGGCGCTGAAGGCTTCGGCAATGGCCTCGTTTTCCTCTGGCAGGATGGAGCAGGTGGCATAGATCAGACGACCGCCGGCCTTGACCAGGCGCGCGCTGCTTTCCAGGATGGCAGCCTGCTTCTGCGTCAGCTCCTGCACGGCCTTGACGCTCTGGCGCCACTTGAGGTCGGGGTTACGGCGCAGCGTACCCAGGCCCGAGCAGGGAGCATCGACCAGTACGCGGTCGATCTTGCCGGCCAGGCGCTTGACGCGCTCGTCGCGCTCGTGGGCAATCGCGGCAGGGTGGACATTGGAAAGACCCGAACGCGCCAGACGAGGCTTGAGCGCATCGAGGCGATGACCCGAAACGTCGAAGGCATACAGACGGCCGGTGTTGCGCATGGCCGCGCCAATGGCCAGGGTCTTGCCGCCGGCACCGGCGCAAAAGTCCACCACCATTTCGCCACGCTTGGCGTCCAGCATCAGTGCCAGCAGTTGCGAGCCTTCGTCCTGCACCTCGATGGCGCCGCGGTTGAAGGCATCGAGCTTGGCCAGCGCGGGCTTGCCGTCCACACGCAGACCGATGGGCGAGAACGGCGTGGGCTCGGCCTTGATGCCGGCTTTTTCCAGTTCCTTGCGCAGATCGGAGCGCTTATCGTTGAGCGTGTTGACACGCAGGTCCAATGGAGCGGCCTGCTCCATGCTGGCGGCCAGTGCCCAGAATCCATCGCCCAGCTGGGCCTTGAGCGGCTCGACCAGCCATTCGGGCAGATTGTGGCGGTGCGCCTCCATCAGCTCTTCGGGCTTGACGCCGTCGCAGGCAGCCAGCCACTTGAGTTCCTGGGGCGTCAGCGCGGCCTTGATAAAGGTCTCGCTGTCCTGGCCGTCCTTGTTCTTGACCTTGCCTTCCTTCTTGGCCTGCTCGCGCAGCACGGCGGCAAAGCCCAGGATGGCCAGCCGGCGCTCGCGTGCGCCGCTGCCCGAATGCGCCAGCGCTTCGAACAGCAGCTTCTTGCGCAGCACGGTGTAGACGGTTTCGGCCAGGGTGGCGCGCTCGCGCGGGCCCAGATAGCGGTTTTCGCGGAAAAAGCGGGACACCACGGCATCGGCCGGGTGTTCAAATGTCAGGGCGCGCTTGACGAGTTCAGAGCAAGCGTCGAGAAGGGCTTTGGGATGCATGGGCGCAATTGTCCCACTCTCGCCCTGGCCCTGGCTGGCACCAGAAATCTATGACGCCGGCCTGCTCCAAACGATTCGTAGTAAAAACAGGCTTCAGCCCTTTTCCTTCAAGCGTTGACAGCTCATCTTTTTAAAGCATCATGTCCGACCACGATCTGCCTGCACTCATCACCACCGAGCCCGGTCTCTACGAACACTACAAAGGCATGCGCTACGAAGTCATAGCCACGGTGCGCCACAGCGAAACGCTGGAGCCCATGACGCTTTACCGCGCGCTCTATGGCGAACATGGCCTGTGGGTGCGCCCGGCTGCCATGTTCAACGAGATGGTGGTAATCGACGGCGTGGAACGGCCACGCTTTCGCCGCCTGCCCGCCGAGGAGCAGAAATCAGCATAAAGATAGGCTCTATCGCTTACCTATAAAGAAATAGAAGCTATCAAATCTGATCAAGCCTTGATCAGATTGAGCACGGCTTGCGGATAGATGATGTGCTCCTGCACCAGCACGCGTGCAGCCAGCAGCTCGGCTGTGTCACCCTGCAGCACGGGCACCACGGCCTGCTCCAGGATGGGACCCACATCGAGCTCGGCCGTCACGCGGTGTACGGTGCAACCCGCAAACTTGCAGCCTGCATCAATCGCACGCTGATGGGTGTGCAGACCGGTGAAGGCCGGCAGCAGCGAGGGATGGATGTTGATCAGCCGGCCCTCATAGTGCGCAACAAAGCCTGGAGTGAGAATGCGCATGAAGCCGGCCAGCACCACCAGATCGGGCGCATGGCGATCGATGACCTGCGCCAGCTCGGCATCAAAGGCCTCGCGGCTGTCGAACTGCTTGTGATCCAGCACCTCGGTGGCGATGCCGTTGTCCCGCGCGAACACCAGGCCCTTGGCCTCGGCCTTGTTGCTCACCACGGCGCTCACGCGGGCGTTGTACTGCTTTGCCCAGTTCTGCTGCTGGGATGCACGCACAATGGCAGCCATGTTCGAGCCGCCGCCCGAGATGAGGATCACGATGTTTTTCATGGGCGGCGATTGTCGCATTGACGGACAAACCCTATCGGGTTTGCACCAGTTCCTGTGCGCTGCCCTAAGACTTTAGAGGAGATCCCATGCCGTTTGACCCACGCAACACCCCTTTGAGCGCCATCGAAGCCCGCGTTCTGGCCACGCTGATGGAAAAGGCTCGCACCGTGCCCGACAGCTATCCGCTCACGCTCAACAGCCTGGTCACGGGCTGCAACCAGAAGTCCAGCCGCGACCCGGTGATGGAGGTCAGCGAGGGCGAAGCCCAGGAGGCACTGGACAGCCTGCGCCTCAAGACCCTGTCGGTACAGATCAGCAGCGTGCGCTCCACGCGCTGGGAGCACAACTTCCCGCGCGGCATTGGCGTGCCCGACCAGTCGGCCGTGCTGCTGTCCCTGCTGATGCTGCGCGGCCCCCAGACCGCTGGCGAGCTGCGCATCAACTCCGAGCGCTGGCACCGCTTTGCCGACATCTCCTCGGTCGAAGCCTTTCTCGACGAACTGCGCGAACGCAGCGAGGAAAAAGGCGGCCCGCTGGTCGTGCAGCTGCCGCGCGCCCCCGGTGCCCGTGAACAGCGCTGGGCCCACCTGCTTTGTGGCCCGGTGGATGTCAACGCCCTGGCAAGCACCAGCAACGCCAGCACGGGCAGCAATGCATCGGCCCTGCAGCAGCGTGTGGATGCGCTCGAAGCTGAAGTCGCCCAGCTGCGCGCCACCGTGCAGATGCTGTGCGAATCGCTGGGCGTGGAACCGCCTGCTGCACCGGCTGAATAAATTCAAACAGAACCTGATAGCTGCCAGCGTTTATCCAATAAGCGCTGGCGGCCTGCTTCATTACCAACGACCCGCCAGCGCCGAAAGCTGGCGCGCGTCAAGCAAGGGAAAGCGGGCAGGCGCAGCCGCTCAGGAGTGCTCATCCCTGGGGTTTCCCGCCATTTGTCGCAACCCGGACAGCCAGGAAAAGAACGTGCGTGCTACAAATATCCAGCATTTGCAGGAGACAACGCATGGACTTGGCATTCACCCCTGAAGAACAGGCTTTTCGCGAAGAGATCCGCAGCTGGGTGCGGGCAAATCTGCCTGAGGATATTGCGCACAAGGTGCGCAACGATCTGCACCTGACGCGCGACGACATGCAGCGCTGGGCCAAGATTCTGGGCAAAAAAGGCTGGCTCGGCTACGGCTGGCCCAAGGAATTCGGCGGCCCCGGCTGGAGCGCCGTACAAAAGCATTTGTTCGAGGAGGAATGTGCGCTCGCCGGCACGCCGCGCATCGTGCCCTTCGGCCCCGTGATGGTGGCGCCGGTGATCATGGCCTACGGCACTCCGCAGCAGCAACAGCGCTTTCTGCCCGGCATCGCCAGTGGCGAAGTCTGGTGGAGCCAGGGCTATTCCGAGCCGGGTTCGGGCTCGGACCTGGCCAGCGTCAAGACCCGTGCCGAGCGCGTGGGCGACAAATACATCGTCAACGGCCAGAAGACCTGGACCACGCTGGGCCAGTACGGCGAGTGGATCTTCTGCCTGGTACGAACCAGCAACGAGGGCAAGCCCCAGACCGGCATCAGCTTCCTGCTGGTCGACATGAAGTCGCCCGGCGTGACCGTGCGCCCCATCAAGCTGCTGGACGGCTCGCACGAGGTCAACGAGGTCTTTTTCGACAATGTGGAGGTACCTGCCGACCAACTGATCGGCGAGGAAAACAAGGGCTGGACCTATGCCAAGCACCTGCTCAGCCACGAGCGCACGAATATCGCCGATGTGAACCGTGCCAAGCGGGAGCTGGAGCGCCTCAAGCGCATCGCCAAGACCGAAGGCGTGTGGGAAGACCAGCGCTTCCGAGATCAGATCGCCTTGCTGGAGATCGATGTGATCGCGCTGGAAATGCTGGTGCTGCGCGTGCTGTCGGCCATGAAATCGGGCAAGAACCCGCTGGACATCGCCGGCCTGCTCAAGATCAAGGGCAGCGAGATCCAGCAGCGCTACTCCGAGCTGATGATGCTGGCCGCCGGCCCTTATGCCCTGCCCTATATCCAGGAAGCCATGGAAGCCGGCTACCAGGGTGACTTTCCCGGCGATGTGCTGGGCAATGCGCCGCTGGCCGCGACCTACTTCAATATGCGCAAGACCACCATCTATGGCGGCTCCAACGAGGTGCAGCGAAACATCGTCGCGCAGACGGTTCTTGGCTAGCCAGGAACCGTCTTCGCTTCGCGAAACAGGACTACTCCCCCGTGCCCCCTCCGGGAGGGGGTTCTAGATTGAGCTTCGCCGGGCTGGTTTGGCGCTTCGCGCCAATTGCGGCCTGGTGGCAGGAGACAAATATGGATTTCGATTTTTCCGACGACCAGCAGCAACTGCGCGATGCCGTGGCCCGCTGGGTGGACAAGGGCTATACCTTTGAGCGCCGCCAGAGCATTGCCAGGCAGGGCGGCTTCTCGCGCGAGGTCTGGAACGAGCTGGCCGAACTGGGCCTGACGGCCCTCACGGTGCCCGAGCAATATGGCGGCCTGGGCCAGGGCGCAGTCGATGTGATGGTGGTCATGGAGGAGCTGGGCCGCGGTCTGGTGATGGAACCTCTGAGCCAGGCTTTCGTGGCCTCCGCCCTGCTCGGTCAGTTCGGCGACGAGGCCGTCAAGCAAGCCTGGCTGCCCCGCATCGCCAGCGGTGAAAAGCTGGTCGTGCTCGCATCACAGGAGCGCAAGGCGCGCTACCAGATTGATGTTTGCGCTGCAAAAGCCTCTAAATCCGGCGATGGCTATGCGGTAGATGCTACGAAAAACATTGTTCCTGCAGGCGACCAGGCCGATGCCTTCATCGTGCCGGCCCAGCTCGACGGCAAGATTGCGCTTTTCCTCGTCGAGAACGGCCGCGAGGGCGTGAGCAGCAAACCCTATGCCACCCAGGACGAAGGGCGCGCGGCCGACCTGGTCTGCCATGCCGCATCGGCCACCCTGATCACCACCAACGGCGTGGCGGCCCTCACCCTGGCACAGGATGTGGCCAATGCCGCTCTTTGCGCCGAAGGCGTGGGCGTGATGGAGCAGACACTCAAGCTCACCACCGAATACATGAACCAGCGCAAGCAGTTCGGCGTGGTGATCTCCAGCTTCCAGGCCCTGCGCCACCGCGTGGCCGATATGAAGATGCAGCTGGAGCTGGCCCGCTCCATGAGCTACTACGGCACGCTCAAGCTGGTGGCGCCTGCCGAGGAGCGCCATGTCGCCATCGCGCGCGCCAAGGTACAGCTGGGCCAGTCCATGCGCTATGTGGGCCAGCAGGCCGTACAGCTGCATGGCGGCATCGGCGTGACGGACGAATATGTGGGCAGCCACTATTTCAAGCGCCTGACCCAGATGGAGATGACAGGCGGCGACACCTTGCACCACCTGGGCACGGTATCGGCCCACATGCAGGACAGCGCCGGCGTCTTTGCCTGAAAGCCTGCATCAACATACATCAAAATCACGGCAACTGCATTCAACCCAAAACTAAAAGTCAACAGCACGCTTCGGCGTGCTGTTTTGCTTCCTGCATGCACTATGGACACTGCGGGTCTTCCTATGATCTTTGCGCCATTCACAAAGATCAAGGAGACATGCATGAGCACCCGAGACAGCGAAAAGTATCTGCTGGAGTCCATCCGCCTGGCCATGGGCAATGTCAAAGGCCGCGAGCAGCCCACCTGGCCCTTCGGCGCCGTGCTGGTGCGCGAGGGCAAGGTCCTGGCCCGCGCCGTCAACCAGGTCGATGAGCTCTGCGACCCCTCGGCTCACGCCGAGATGCAGGCCCTGCGCATAGGAGCCAAGGCCCAGGGCAGCACCGATCTGTCGGGGGCCGTCATGTATGCCAGCGGCTATCCCTGCTCCATGTGCTACACGGCCATGCTGCTGGCCGGCGTGAAACAGGTGTACTTCGCCTACTCCAACGAAGACGGCGAGCCCTACGATCTGTCGGCTGCGCGCGGCTATGTGGAACTGGCCAAGCCCGAAGAGCAGCGCGAGATGGCCCTGATCGGCCAGCGCGTGCGCGACGAGGGTGAAGACCTCTACGAAGCCTGGCAAAAAGCCGTGGACGAGGATCGCGCCACGGTCTAGCCAGCACTGGCTTCAGCCGCCATCAAGAACAAAGCCCTGAATGAGGAGTTCAGGGCTTTGCATTGCGAAGAGTCTCAGGTCAGCAGATAGTCCACCGGCTTGAGCGGTGCCGGCACCTGGGGGTCGCCCAGCGATTGGCTGAGGCTGATCTCGATGCTGCGGCAGATGCTGTCCAGGGCCAGGTCGTTGCTTTCCATGCCGAATGGCTCTTCCAGTTCGTCACCCAGCACATCGAGGCCGTAGAAGGTATAGGCCACGATGGCCACGACAAACGGCGTCATAAAGCCCGTGATGTCCACCAGACCGAACGGCAGCAAAAAGCAGTACAGATGGGCCGTGCGGTGCAGCAGCAAGGTGTAGGAAAACGGAATCGGCGTATTGCGGATGCGCTCGCATGAGGCTGCGGCCGTGGTGAAGCCATTGAGGGTGCGGTCCAGTTCCACGGCCAGGCAGGGGTCTATGCGCCTGTCGCGCACGCACTGGCCCAGCTCCTTGCCCATGGCCAGCATCAGCGCATCGGTGCGCTGATTCAGCGGCAGCAGCTGCAGGCGCTGCCACTCGGCATGGGTCAGCCACTGCTGGGCCGCCACATCGTCCTTGAGGCCGCGCAGCTGGGCCCGCAGCACATGAGAAAAAGCCACGGCCCGATGCACCATGCGCACCCGCACATCGTTGGCCCGCTGGCGCGGGTCTATGGGGTGATCGAGCTCGATCAGGCTCAGGCACTGGCGGGCCAGCGTGCGTGCATAGATCACGATCTCTCCCCAGAGCTTGCGTCCTTCCCAGTAGCGCGCATACGCGGTGTTGTTGCGAAAGCCCAGAAAAATCGCCAGCGGCAGACCGATCAGGGTGAACGGAATCGGCGTAATGGGGATCTTGGTGTGAAACAGCGTGCCATGCGCCACGGTGACGATGATGGCCAGCACGATGTTGACGGCAAGCACACCTTTGATGCGTTGCAGCACCGAGCCCCGGACAATCCACAGCAGCTTGAAGCCCGACGGGCGATCTCTGACGATCATGAAAACGAGAAATGAGGTCTAAACCCGAATTCAATCACAAGCATCCGGGGATTTCAGCCAGCGCCGAGAACTCCCACTGCGGCAGTAGGCAGCCTGGGCCGCGCCAGAACGGCCCATGCGGCATCTGATGCACATGGGCAGCAAACCCCGACATATGGTGCCAACCCGCCATCCAGCATAAGAAAAGCCCCGCGATGCGGGGCTTGGGTGGCGCGATGGACACTCAGGCGGCCTGCAGGCAGCCAGCATTCACCCGTTGCGACAGGCGCAGACGGCTGATGAAGCCGATCTGGCGCAGGGCTTCGGCAAACTCCTGCTCGGTGCCTCGCTCCGTGCGCGAGGCCAGCTCGGCAAACAGGCCGACGCGCGTGTAGTGGCGCACGCAGGCGATGAAGGGAAAGCCATGGCGCGTGCGATAGGCCTGGTTCAGCGCGGCCAGGCGCTCGCCCTGCTCCTGCGCCAGATCTCCCAGCCCTGCGCTTTGCTGCTCCTGCTGGGAGTCAACGGTCAGTGTGCCGGAGCGCACGGCGCTGACAGACAGCTCGGGGTGGCCACAGAGAAAGCGCAGGGTCTGCTCGCGCGGGCTGTCATGCACGGCGGCCAGCATGGCCTGGTGCAAAGCATCCAGGCTGGCGAAAGGGCGCCGATGCGCGGCCGCCTCGGCCACCCAGGGGGCGTATTCGAAAACCTCGCCGAGCGCAGCCGCAAAGGCTGCGGTCGTCATGATGTTGAGCTCGTCGAGCGTGGGGATGGAGGAGGTAGTGGTGCTGGTCATGAGGCCAGTGTAGGAAGCGCACTTCCCGCCTCACAGTGCTGGCTTGTTATAGCCCGTATAGCAGCCGGCTACGTCGACGCCGTCAGCACCTGCGAGGCCTGATTCAGCAGGGCGCGCAGCCAGATATGGGAGGCATCCCGGTGCCGGGACGAATGCCAGAGCTGATAGAAGCGCATGACGCGGTTGCCCATGGGCAGAGGCACCATGGCCAGCGGCAGCCGCCTGGCGTGGTAGGCCGCGAAATGGCGGCTGGTGGTCAGCAGCAGGTCTGTACCCACCAGCAGGTCCGGCGCCATCGAGAAATGCGAGCACTGCACGCGGCCGTCACGGCTCACCCGCATGGTGCCCAGGCTGCTTTCCACCACGCCGCGCTGATCGGGCGAATAAGGCGTGAACACCACATGCGCGGCCTGCAGATAGTGCTCGGCTGTCAGCCGGCCCGGCTCGGCCAGGGCATGCTTTTCATCGAGCAGGCAGACCACCTCGTCCTCCAGCAGCGTGGACATGTGCAAATGCTCGGGCGGGCTTGGCCAGTTGCCGATGACGATATCCACCTCGCCGCTTTGCAGGGCCTGCTCGTAGTCGAAGTTCTGGCCCAGCGGCAGCAGGACCAGTCTCGCGCCCGGAGCCTGCGCACGCATGAGCTGAACCACGCGCGCCATGAAGGGCGGCGCCAGATAGTCGGGCATGGCGATGGTGAAGCGCAGCTGGGTGGTCTCAGCCACAAATTCCTTGCCGACGCTCAGCAGACCGTCGATCAGCCCCAGCGCCGCACGTGCCTGCTCCACGGCCTGGAGCGCGCGCGCCGTCGGCACCATGCGATTCTTGTCGCGCACCAGCAGCGGGTCGTTGAAGATGGCCCGCAATCGCCGCAGCGCCGCGCTGATGGCCGGCTGTGACTGATTGAGGCGTATTGCCGCGCGCGATACGCTTTTTTCGCTGATCAAGGTGCACAGCACGCGCAGCAAATAGGTATCGAACGGTTCTTCGCTGCGAGACACGTGTTTTCCCTAGAGATATGCATTTTGCTATGCGGCTCATAGCAGGCGCTTAGTTTCGCATATCGCCACAAGTCGCGACCATGCAAGTGTCCGCCAACCCAACAACAAATTTCCGAGACAAGGACTTGCCATGAGTGCTCACCATGTGCCGATCAGCGGCACTGCTGCGTCCGTCGATCAGGTCGACGCCACCTATTCCAAGATTTCCTGGCGCCTGCTGCCCTTTCTGGGCGTGCTGTGGGTGCTGGCCTGGCTGGACCGCGTCAATATCGGCTTCGCCAAGCTGCAGATGCTCGACGACCTGAAGTTCAGCGAAGCCGTCTACGGCCTGGGTGCCGGCATCTTCTTCATCGGCTACTTCCTGTTCGAAGTGCCGTCCAACCTGCTGCTGCAGAAGATAGGCGCCAAGAAGACGGTGATGCGCATCACCATAGGCTGGGGCCTGATCTGCATCTTGCAGGCCTGGGTGACGACACCGACCCAGTTCTACATCCTGCGCTTTCTGATGGGCGTGTTCGAGGCGGGCTTCTACCCCGGCATCATCCTCTACCTGACCTACTGGTATCCGTCCAAGCGCCGTGCCAAGGCCTTTGGCACCTTCATGTCGGCCTCGGCCATCGCCGGCGTCATCGGCGGCCCGCTGGCCGGCGGCATCATGACCTGGGCGGCAGGCGCGCACGGCATGCACGGCTGGCAGTGGCTGTTCATCATCGAAGGCATCCCCTCGGTGCTGGCCGGCATCTTTGCCTACTTCTACATGACCGACCGTCCCGAGGAAGCCAAATGGCTCACCGACACGGACCGCGCCGTCGTGCGCCAGCAGCTCGAGATCGACCAGAAGGCCCAGGGCGAGCGCCACAGCGACTGGCGCACCCTGTTCGGCAACCCCATGGTGTGGCTGCTGATCGCCGTGTTCTTCTGCCTGCTGTGCGCCAACTCCACGCTGACCTTCTGGATTCCCACTGTGATCCGTGAAGCAGGCTTCACCTCGCCCATGCAGGTTGGCTGGATCGCCGGTGCTGCCTACCTGCTCGGTGCGGCAGGCATGATCATCAACGGTCGCCATTCCGACCACCGTGGCGAGGTGCGCTGGCACTTCGCGGGCTCGGTCCTGCTGGGCGCCGTGGGCATGCTGGCCCTGGCCGTCACCATGGGCATGGACAGCATCCCCGTGATCGTGGCGCTGACGGCCATGGTCCTGGCACTGGTGGGCACCATGAGCGCGATTCCCGTCTTCTGGCAGATGCCCAATATGCTGCTCAGCGGCGGCGCCGCTGCCGTGGGCGTGGCGCTGATCAACTCGGTGGCCAATCTGGCCGGCTTCGGCGCCCCTTATCTGATGGGCGTGATCAAGGCCTCCACCGGCAAGGTCGCTCCGGGCCTGTACCTGGTGGCCATTGTGGAAGCCCTGGCAGCCGTTCTCGCCATCGCCTTCGTCGCCCGCCTCCAACGCCGCAAGAACGTCTGAAGGAGTCACCCCGCATGCATCCCACACCCACACCGACCCCGTCGCGCCGACAGTTCGCACTCTCGGGCCTCGTGCTCGGCGCCTCGGCCCTGACGGGCACACACGGCGCGCTGGCCGCCGACACACACCCGGCAGCGCCCGCCCAGGCCACCGGTCCCATCGTGCTGCATGGTGTCAGCCCGCGCCTGACAATGCATGCCGTGGACACCTTCCATGGCTCTGCAGCCACGGGCTTGCGCATCGACTTTTCGCGCTTCGACGGCGAAGCCTATGTGCCGATACGCAGCTTTGTCGTGAACGCCAACGGCCGGGCCGACGAGCCGCTGCTGATTGACGACAGCTACTGCAGCGGCCGCTACGAAATGCTGCTGCACGTGGACGAGTATTTTGCGGCCAGGGGCGCCAAGCTGCCGCGCCCGGCCTTTCTGTCCAAGGTGCCGGTGCGCTTCCAGATCGTTAACACGGCAGAGCGCATCCATCTGCCCATCCAGTTCGGCCCCTGGAGCTACACCTATTCGCGCGGCAGCTGAGCCGCCGCACCCCCCATAGAAAGGCAGATATGGCAGGCATCAGCACCCATGTACTCAATGTCACCACCGGCCGGCCGATTGCCGGCCTGCGGGTCGAGCTCTACGATGTGGCGCAGACGCCCGCGCAGCGCATCAACAGCACCCGTACCAATGCCGACGGTCGCACCGACGCCCCCATGCTGCCCGCCGCCGCGGCCCGCACCGGGGACTTCGAGCTGCGCTTCTACACCGGCGAGCACTTCAAGGAACCCACGGCGCTGTCGGAAGAAGTGCTGGTGCGCTTTTCCATCTTCGACGCGACCCAGCACTACCACGTGCCCATGCTGTGCTCGCCCTGGTTTTTCACCACCTACCGTGGCAGCTGATTTTTTACCAAGGAGAACGACTGGATGAACAACGATAACGACACAGGCAAATACCTGCTCGAATCCATCCGCCTGGCCATGGGCAATGTCAAAGGCCGCCGGCAGCCCACCTGGCCCTTCGGCGCCGTGCTGGTACGTGAGGGCAGGGTCCTGGCCCGCGCCGTCAACCAGGTCGATGAGCTCTGCGACCCCACGGCTCACGCCGAGATGCAGGCCCTGCGCATAGGAGCCAAGGCCCAGGGCAGCACCGATCTGTCGGGGGCCGTCATGTATGCCAGCGGCTATCCCTGCTCCATGTGCTACACGGCCATGCTGCTGGCCGGCGTGAAACAGGTGTACTTCGCCTACTCCAACGAAGACGGCGAGCCCTACGATCTGTCGGCTGCGCGCGGCTATGTGGAACTGGCCAAGCCCGAAGAGCAGCGCGAGATGGCCCTGATCGGCCAGCGCGTGCGCGACGAGGGTGAAGACCTCTACGAAGCCTGGCAAAAAGCCGTCTCCACCACCGTCTGAACGCGTTTCTGTCCTCTTGCTCCTGCCCCGCGGCGCCAGCCCGGGGCTTTTTTCATGCTCCTTTAGCTGCGCCAGCGTGATCCACGCGGCACATGGGCCACGAGAAACTCCATCTGATCGGCCAGAATGCGGCGGTTTCTCAGGATGAAGTCCTCCCACAGCGTGGGCGTGTAGGGCGTGTAGAGCAAGGGCATACGGGCCTGCTCGGGGGTTCTGGCTCCCTTGCGGTGGTTGCAGGCGCGGCAGGCCGTGACCAGGTTCATCCAGCTGTGCTGCCCGCCAGTGCTCACGGGGACAATGTGCTCGCGCGTGAGATCGCTCTCATGGAAGCGCCGCCCGCAATAGGCGCAGACGCAGCGGTCACGAGCAAAGAGCTTGCCATTGGTCAGACCCGGCAGCAGCTCATGCGGGTTGATGTTCGGCATGCCCTTGGTGCCGATGATGGAGTTGATGTGAATGACTGACTGCTTGCCGGTCACCGCATTGTGGCCACCGCGAAAGCAGGCGATTTCGACACCGGCTTCCCAGCGCACATCTTCTGCTGCGTAATGCAGCGCCGCCTGCTCCAGCGTTACCCAGGACTGCGGCAGCCCCTGGGCTGTCAGCTTCAAGACTTTCACAACCAGCCTCCATACAGTCAAACTTGGACCACGGAAAACGGACAAGCGTCTTGGCGCTTTTGAGCACAATCGTGCAGCCTCCACAGCTGCCTGATTTGAAGCAATATACTCTGAAACTATGTCAAATTGACGGCTTGTGTCGCATGCATCGGCGCCAGTTGCTATAAATAACAAAGCAGTCCATGAAGATTTTCCGCGGCATCAATCATCCCGGCCTGGCCCCGGCCTGCGCTGTGACCATTGGCAATTTTGATGGTGTACACCGGGGACATCAAGCCATGCTGGGTCTGCTCAAGGCCGAGGCCGCCCAGCGCGGCATCCCCAGCTGCGCCATGACCTTCGAGCCGCACCCGCGCGACTACTTTGCCCAGAAGCTGGGCAAGCCGGAGCTGGCTCCGGCCCGCGTGGGCACGCTGCGTGACAAGCTCAGCCAGCTCGAGGTCTGCGGCGTCGACCAGGTCGTGATCCTGCCATTCAACCAGGCCCTGGCCAGCCAGAGCCCCGAAGATTTCATTCAGGACGTGCTGATCTCGGGCCTGGGGGCCAAGTACGTGCTGGTGGGCGACGACTTCCGCTTTGGCTCCAAGCGCGCCGGCGATTACGCCATGCTGGACAACGCCGGCCAGGCCCTTGGCTTTGATGTGGCGCGCATGAACAGCTATGAAGTCCATGGCCTGCGCGTCTCCAGCACGGCCGTACGCGAGGCGCTGGCCGCCGGCGACATGCAGCAGGCCGCCAAGTTGCTGGGCCACCCCTACCGCATCTCGGGCCATGTGGTGCATGGCCGCAAGCTGGGCCGCAAGCTGGCCGAATCCCAAAGCGGAGCCGAGGACGGTTTTCGCACGCTGAATCTGCGCTTCGACCATTGGAAACCGGCCGCCAGTGGCATTTTTGCCGTGCTGGTGCACGGGCTGACGGACAAGCCGCTGCAGGGCGTGGCCAACCTGGGCGTACGCCCCTCGCTGGACCCCAACGACATCAACGGCGGCCGGGTGCTGCTGGAGACCCACTGTTTCGATTGGCCCGCCCAACTGGGTGGAGAAGGTGCCTACGGTAAAATCATCCGCGTGGAACTTCTGCACAAACTGCACGACGAGCTGAAGTATGACAGTCTCGATGCCCTGACGGTCGGCATCGCCAAGGACTGCGATGACGCGCGCGCGTTTTTCGCCTCGGCCCACATACCGTCTCACACCTCGTCGCACACAGAGACCCGTCGCCAGACCACGCGCGACCGAATTTGAAGCTCGCTGCTCGCACGTCCCAGGCGCAGCAGCGCACTGGCGCTCACCTCACCATTCACGCCCAGGCAGAACTGCCCGGGCACCGCATTGCTTTCAAGGTTTCCCATGTCTGATTCGAAGTCCAACAAGCCCGAAGCGTCCGCTTACCGCGCCACGCTGAACATGCCCGACACCACTTTCCCCATGCGCGGCGACCTGCCCAAGCGCGAACCTGCCTGGGCCAAGGAATGGGATGACCAAGGCATCTACAAGAAGCTGCGCGACGCCCGCAGCGGCGCGCCCAAGTTCATCCTGCACGACGGCCCTCCGTACGCCAACGGCAAGCTGCACATCGGCCATGCGGTGAACAAGATCCTCAAGGACATGATCGTCAAGAGCCGCCAGCTCGAAGGCTTCGACGCGCTCTACGCACCGGGCTGGGACTGCCACGGCCTGCCCATCGAGAACGCCATCGAAAAGCTGCATGGCCGCAACCTGCCGCGCGACGAGATGCAGGCCAAGAGCCGCGCCTTTGCCGCCGAGCAGATCGAGCAGCAGATGGTGGACTTCAAGCGCCTGGGCGTGCTCGGCGACTGGGATCACCCCTACAAGACCATGAACTACGCCAACGAGGCCGCCGAGCTGCGTGCCTTGAAGAAGGTGATGGAGCGTGGCTTTGTCTACCGCGGCCTCAAGCCCGTGTACTGGTGCTTTGACTGTGCCTCCTCGCTGGCCGAGTTCGAGATCGAATACGCCGACAAGCAAAGCCAGACCCTTGACGTGATGTTCCCCGCAGCCGAGCCCGCCAAGCTGGCCGCAGCATTCGGCCTGGACAAGCTCGACAAGCAAGCCTTCATCGTCATCTGGACGACGACGGCCTGGACGATCCCTGCCAACCAGGCGCTCAACGTCAACCCCGATCTGGAATACAGCCTGGTGGAGACCGAGCGCGGCCTGCTGATCGTGGCCTCCGCCCTGGTCGAGAAATGCCTGGCCCGCTGGAAGCTGGAGGGCCGCGTGCTCGCCACCGCCAAGGGCGAGAAGCTCGACCACATGCCCTTCAAGCACCCCCTGGCCCATGTGGACAAGGGCTTTGACCGCATCTCCCCCGTCTACCTGGCCGAATACGCCACCGCCGACGACGGCACCGGCATCGTGCACTCGGCCCCCGCCTATGGCGTGGACGACTTCAACAGCTGCATGTCCAACGGCATGGACTACAAGCAGATCCTGAACCCCGTGCAAGGCAACGGCGTGTACGCAGCCGATCTGCCCATGTTCGGCGGCCAGCATATCTGGAAGGCCGTGCCCGTCATCCTCGACGCCCTGAAGGTCGCGGGCCGCCTGATGGACACCACCACCATCAGCCACAGCTACCCTCACTGCTGGCGCCACAAGACGCCCGTCATCTACCGCGCTGCCGCCCAGTGGTTCATCCGCATGGACGAAGGCGAAGGCGTGTTCACCGATCCCGCGCAAAAGCCCGAGAAGACCCTGCGCCAGATCGCGCTGGACGCCATCGAGCAGACCAGCTTCTACCCACAAAACGGTCAGGACCGTCTGCGCGCCATGATCGCCGGCCGTCCCGACTGGTGCATCTCGCGCCAGCGCTCGTGGGGCGTGCCCATCCCCTTCTTCCTGCATGTGGACACGGGCGCTCTGCACCCGCGCACCATGGAGATCATCGACCAGGCTGCGGCCATGATCGAGCAAGGCGGCATCGAGGCCTGGAGCCGCGTGAGCACCGAAGATATCCTGGGTGCCGAGGAAGCCAAGCACTACACCAAGAGCACCGACATCCTGGAGGTGTGGTTCGACTCGGGCTCCACCTTCTGGCATGTGCTGCGCGGCACCCACCCCGAGCACCACCACGACCACGGCCCAGAGGCCGATCTGTACCTGGAAGGCCACGACCAGCACCGCGGCTGGTTCCACAGCTCGCTGCTGCTGGCATCGGCCATCTTCGGCCGCGCGCCCTATCGCGGCCTGCTGACCCACGGCTTCACCGTGGACGGCCAGGGCAAGAAGATGTCCAAGTCGCTGGGCAACACCGTGGCGCCACAGGACGTGTCGAGCAAGATGGGCGCGGAAATCATCCGCCTGTGGGTGGCCTCGACCGACTACTCGGGCGACCTGGGCATCGACGACAAGATCCTGGCCCGCGTGGTGGACGCCTATCGCCGCATCCGCAACACGCTGCGCTTCCTGCTGGCCAACACCAGCGACTTCGATGCGAGCAAGGATGCCGTGGCCTATGGCGAGATGCTGGAGATCGACCAGTTCGCGCTGGCGCGCTCGGCCCAGCTGCAGCAGGAGATCCTGGCCCACTACAAGGTCTACGAGTTCCACCCTGTGGTCGCCAAGCTGCAGCTGTTCTGCTCCGAAGACCTGGGCGGCTTCTACCTGGACGTGCTCAAGGATCGCCTCTACACCAGCGCCCCCAAGAGCCTGGCTCGCCGCTCGGCCCAGACCGCGCTCTACCAGATCACCCAGGCGCTGCTGCGCTGGATGTCGCCCTTCCTGTCCTTCACGGCCGAGGAAGCCTGGAAGATCGTAGGCCACAGCGAATCCATCTTCCTGGAGAAGTTCACCGAGCTGCCCGCCGGCGACGAAGGCCTGCTGGCCAAGTGGACGCGCCTGTGCGAGATCCGCAACCAAGTCAACAAGGACATCGAAGTGGTGCGCACCACCGGCGCCGTGGGTTCCTCCCTGCAGGCCGAAGTCACGCTCACGGCCGAGCCCGAAGACCTGGCCCTGCTGCAAAGCCTCAAGGACGATCTGAAGTTCGTCTTCATCACCTCGGCAGCGACTGCCGTGGCCGGCGATGCGCTGAGCACTACGGTGAAGGCCAGCGAGCACGCCAAGTGCGAGCGCTGCTGGCACTACCGTGAAGACGTGGGCGTGAACCCCGAGCACCCCTCGATCTGCGGTCGCTGCGACAGCAATCTGCACGGCACGGGCGAAGTCCGCACCAAGGCTTGAGCCTTAAAAAAGTGAGCTGCCAGCACCTGCTGGTAGCCACTTTCGGATGCATATCCTTCTGGAATCATTTTGAGTCAAGCGCCAACCGCTATCAAAAAAACCTAGCAAAGAGCTGTCATGAGCAACACCCAGACATCCTCCGCAAGCCTTGGCCGCATCTGCCCCTGGCTGCTGTGGGCGCTTGTCATCATCGGCGTGGATCAGATCACCAAGCAGATGATTCTGAGCCACTACCAGTATGGGGACTGGACTCCCATCACCAGCTTCTTCAACATCGTGCGCGCGCACAACACGGGTGCAGCCTTCTCCTTTCTTGCGGGCGGCAGCGGCTGGCAGCGCTGGCTGTTCGTGGCCATCGGCGTGATTGCCACCGTGCTCATCATCTGGCAGCTGCGCAAGCACCCCGGCGAGAAGATGTTCTGCCTGTCGCTGTCCAGCATCCTGGGCGGAGCCATCGGCAATGTGGTGGATCGCCTGCAGCACGGCTATGTGGTGGACTTTCTGGACTTCTACTGGGGCAGCAGCCATTTCCCGGCCTTCAATGTGGCCGATATTGGCATCACGCTGGGCGCCGTCCTCCTGATCCTCGACGAGCTGCTGCGCGCAAGACGCACCAGAACTCGCAAGCCATAGGCACCTGCTGCCCCCCCATGAACAAGGCCCGCTGTCACCAAAGCAGACTGCGGGCCTTGTTCATGGAGCCCTGCCCTGCCCGGTCTCGGCCGGCTCGTACAGAGGTTCGGCGGCCCAGACCAGCCGCCCATCCGTCCAGTAGCGCACGCCAATGGACGTGGTCACAAAGCAGGCATCGAACACCCAGTCCGCCAGCACCAGACCGTTCAGGCGCCTGGGAAACATGTTCCTGTCGAAGCTCGTGGGCTGCTCGGCAGCGGACAGCAGCAACATGTTTCCGGGTTCGCATCGGAATGTCCGCAGGCCCGGCCCCGTGAAACTGTAGGGCCGGGCCAGCTCCAGCAGCACCTGGCTGTGGACGCTCAGGGCATTGACCCATATATCGCCCAGCGGCACAGGATGGGGAAAGCGTATTTCCTGCAGCCCCCGCAGATCGGGCTGCCCATCGGTCCCGTCTGCCGAGCCTTGTGGCATATCGCGCTGGATATGGCTGCCCGCGGGCAAGGTGATGTCGCCCCATGCCATGGGCCGCTCCAGCGTGATGTGCGTGAGCCGCTGCAGGCGACTCAGCTGCTGCGCCTGACGGTGGTCGCTCCAGACCATTTGCACCAGCCCCAGCAGCGTGGAAAACAGCAATATGGACAGCCACACGGCCAGCACCCATTGCCAGATGCGCATCGGCGGCCTGGGCCGGCCGCGCCGCAGATGCCACAGCCGCCAGCCCCACCACAGCAGCAGACCCGTGCCCGCCATGAACGACAACGGCATCAAAAGAAAGCCTACGGGGACGGCACCGGGCATGGGAACAGTCATGAAATCACCTTTTGATAGCAGCGTAAGCAGCGTCAGCATCAAAAAGTTTCAGTTTTTTCTGAATTTATATCCGTAGAAACGATGTTTGGAATAATTCGTTTTTGTTCTATTGTGTTCCTTATTCCGCACTTATTTGTGCGTGAAGAGTGAGCCATCCGGGCAGACTGGCCTCACTCAGGGGTATATTAGGTCGCTCCTTCGCGGGCAGAACATGAAGCATTTATTGAATCTTTTAGCAGCCATTGCCCTCTTGATCTGGGGCTCTCAGATGGTTCGCACCGGCGTTCTGCAGGTCTTCGGCGCAAACCTGCGCAATATTCTCGCCCGCAGCATGAGCAACCGTTTCTCGGCAGCGCTATCGGGCATGGGCGTCACGGCCCTGGTGCAATCAAGTACAGCCACCTCGCTGATGACCTCGTCCTTTGTAGGCCAGGGTCTGATCACCTTGCCCTCGGCCCTTGCCGTGATGCGCGGTGCCGATGTCGGAACGGCTCTGATGGCCGTGCTGTTCTCCACCGACCTCTCCTGGCTGTCGCCGCTGTTCATCTTTGTCGGCGTGGTGCTCTATATCTCGCGCAAGGACTCCAAGCCCGGCCGTATCGGCCGCGTGCTCATCGGCCTGGGCCTGATGCTGCTGGCCCTGCGCCTGGTGGTGGAAGCCACCGAGCCCCTGCTGCAGGCCCCTGCCGTGCGCACCCTGCTGGCCTCGGTCAGCAGCGATCTGTTCATGGAATTGCTGCTGGGCGCGGTACTGGCTGTGCTGGCCTACTCCAGCCTGGCCGTGGTGCTGCTGATTGCGGCCATGGCCAGCTCAGGCGCCATTCCACTGGATGTGGCTCTGGGCCTGACCCTGGGGGCCAACCTGGGCAGCGGCCTGGTCGCGGCGCTCACCACCGCCAAATCGGCGGTCGAGGAGCGCCAGGTCACCATAGGCAATCTGCTGTTCAAGATCATGGGCGTGGCCATCGTCGCGCCCTTTATCGGGCTGTGGTCGCAGTACGCCCAGCCCTATCTGCCCAACGCCGGCCAGAACGTGGTGATGTTCCATCTGGCGTTCAATGTCTTCAACAGCCTGTGCTTCATCGGCCTGACCCAGCTCGTGGCCCGCTGGGTGACCGCCATGCTGCCCAAGCCCGAGGAAGAAAGTGCGGCCAAGCTGCTGCGCCCACGCCACCTGGACCCCTCGGCCCTGTCCACGCCTTCGCTGGCCATCACCTGTGCCGTGCGCGAATCACTGCATCAGGCCGACGTGGTGGAGTCCATGCTGATCGGCCTGCAAAAAGTGGCCGAAACCGACGACGCCAAGCTCTCCGAGGAAGTGCGTAACCTGGAAGGCACGGTGGACGATCTGTACTCGGCCATCAAGTACTACATGACCAAGATCTCGCGCGCCGAACTCGACGAGCGCGAAGGTCAGCGCTGGACGGAAATCATCAGCTTCACCATCAATATGGAGCAGATAGGCGACATCATCGAGCGCGTGCTGCTGGATCTGGAAGACAAGAAGATCAAGAAGGGCCGCCAGTTCTCAGCCGCCGGCAAGCAGGAGATTCACGAGCTGACCCAGCATCTGCTGGACAATCTGCGTCTGGCCATGAGTGTCTTTCTCAACGGCAATGTGCGCGAAGCACAAAAGCTGCTCGAGGAAAAAGCGCGCTTTCGCGATCTGGAGCTGGCCTACTCGGCCACCCACCTGGAGCGCCTGTCACAGCACACGGTTTCGAGCATAGAAACCAGCTCTCTGCATATCGACATGATCAGCGACCTCAAACGCATCAACTCGCTGCTGTGCTCGGTGGCCTACCCGATTCTCGAGCAGGCCGGAGCCCTGGCGCCCAGCCGGCTCAAGTCCACCGCACTGGAGAGCCAGCGCTAGCTGCTCTGCCGCCCTACCATCCCATGTAGGCGGCAAGCACCAGGGAGGCCTCGGGGGTGAAACGACCCTGCAGCATCCAGCCCTGGACCTCGGTCAGCTCCAGCCGCTCGAAACGCTGTACCTCGCCATCCTGATTCACAGGCTGCAGCGCATCGGGCACCAGGGCCGAGAACCAGTCTATGCGCTCGACCATATAGCCCTGCCCCTCTGCTTCGTCGCTGGGTCTTGCGAACATCACATTTCCGCCGTGCCGAAGCTCGCCGAGTTCTGCCACATGCAGACCGGCCTCCTCCCAGGTTTCACGCGCCAGCGCCTCGGCCAAACCATCTGCCGCCGAGACCATGCCGCCCATCAGGGTATCCCACATGCCGGGGTTGTTGGCCTTGTCCTCCGAGCGCTGCTGCACCCAGATCGAGCCATCCGCACAAACGCCCACCAGATGCACGGCTCTGGTGGCGATGCCCAGTGGCCGCACGGCACCACGCTCGACGGTTGCCAGTTGCTGGCCTTGCGCATTGCAGACCGCCAACTGTTCATTGCGCCAGGCCCCGGCAAGGCCGGCACTGCGCATGGCCAGGGCCAGCCGGTTCAGATTCTCGGTCGCCCCGCCCTCGCCCATCAGAAGCCATTGCCCGGCAACCGACTGCAAGTCGACCTCGTGCACCGCCAGCAGCTCCTCCCCCAGCTTCCGAGCGAAGTCTTCCTCGATACTGCCGATCTGTTGATCATCAATGCACAGCGGCTGGCGCGGACGCAGAGGCTGCCTGCAGGCCATGGCATGCTGTGCTTGCAGCCATTGCTGCTGGAGCGACGTGGTTTGCTGCTTCATGAAAAATCTCCCATGCACTGCATTGTGCTCAGCTTCGCAAAACGGGAAGGCTTGCATCACTATTGATGCTCGCCAGTTTGCCGCCAACTGCCGCCGCCACACGGTGTGACAGGCCCAAAGACCAACGGTCGCACGTTACAGTGGCAACCCATGAATTCCCCCCTGAAACCCGCCACGGTCGCCATGCTCAGCCTGGCTCCGGCACTGTGGGCCGGCAATGCCATCGTGGGCCGCCTTGCTCACGATCTGATCTCGCCCTTTGCACTCAACTTCCTGCGCTGGTGCATCGCCTTTGTGCTGCTGCTGCCGCTGGCATGGCGGGTGCTGCGCAAAGACAGTCCGATCTGGCCGCTGTGGCGGCAGTACATGCTGCTGGGACTGCTGGGCATAGGCTGCTACAACGCCTTGCTGTACCTGGCGCTGAAGACCTCGACCCCGCTGAATGTGACGCTGGTGAGCTCGAGCATGCCGGTCTGGATGCTGGCCATAGGCCGGCTGTGCTGGGGCATTCGCATCAGCCGCCGGCAGATGGGCGGAGCTTTGCTGTCGGTGCTGGGTGTGGCGGTGGTGATGTCGCGCGGCGACTGGCAGACGCTGCTTGCTCTGCGCTTTGTACCCGGCGACCTGTTCATGGTGCTGGCCACCATCGCCTGGGCTTTCTACACCTGGCTGCTGTCGCGCAGCAGCGGCCCGCAGGAAGTGAAATCGCACTGGGCCAGCTTTCTGCTCACGCAGATCGTTTTCGGCCTGCTCTGGTCCGGCCTTTTCACGGGCGGCGAAGCCTTGCTGGGCGAGTTCCGCTTCGTGCCGGGCTGGCCGCTGCTGGGCAGCTTGCTGTTCATCGCCGTGGGCCCGGCCATTCTGGCCTATCGCTTCTGGGGCATGGGCGTTCAGCGCTCCACGCCCGCCATTGCGGGCTTCTTCGGCAATCTGATTCCGCTGTTCACGGCCCTGCTGTCGATTCCCGTGCTCGGCGAAACCCCGCACCTCTACCACGCGCTTGCGTTTGCGCTGATCGTGATCGGCATCGTCGTGTCATCCCGCAAATAAACGGCCGCCCACCCAGACAAAAGCCCCGCATTGCGGGGCTTTGTCGTTTCGGCCGTTGATCAGCGATCAGTAAGTGCCGGGATACAGCCCGCCGTCGGGCAGGATATTCTGGCCCGTCATATAGCCGGCCTGGCGGCTGCACAGGAAGGCACAGATGGCGCCGAACTCTTCGGCCGTGCCAAAGCGCTTGGCAGGGATCTGGGCAGCCTGGGCCTGGCGCACGGCATCCAGGTCCTGGCCGGTCTTGTTGGCCGCTGCCTGATGGGTTGCCACCAGACGGTCGGTGTCGAACTTGCCGGGCAGTATGCTGTTGATGGTCACGCCCTTGGCGGCAATGCCCGAACGCGCCAGGCCGGCCACAAAGCCCGTCAGACCGCTGCGCGCACCGTTGGACAGGCCCAGGATGTCGATGGGCGCCTTCACCGCGCTGGAGGTGATGTTGACGATGCGACCGAAGCCACGCTCGGCCATGCCATCCACCGTAGCCTTGATCAGCTCGATGGGGGTCAGCATATTGGCGTCCACGGCCTTGATCCAGGCCTCACGATCCCAGGTACGGAAGTCGCCGGGAGGCGGGCCGCCGGCGTTGGTCACGACGATGTCGTAATCCTTGCCCGGGCCGCCGGCGGCTTCGAACACTGCCGTGCGACCTTCTGGCGTGGTGATGTCTGCAGCGACACCGATGACCTTGATCTGAGGAGCAACGGCTTGCAGCTTCTGCACGGCCAGCTGCAATGCCTCGTCATTTCTGGCGTTGATGACCAGATTCACGCCCTCTTCGGCCAGGGCCTTGGCGCAGCCAAAACCCAAACCCTTGCTGGCGCCGCAGACCAGAGCCCAGCGCCCGGCGATACCAAAGTCCATGTCAGTGTCCTTTCACACAGTTTCCAAGCCGGACAAACTGCCCGACGCTATCAAAATCAATAACTGCTAGAGCTTTATCAGAAAGCGCTGGCATCCAATTTCATGCTCAATGACTGCGACCATGAAACAGCTTGTGGTGCAGCCTGCGCAGCGACCACCAGACGCCCAGTGCCACAACCGGAATGGCCACGGCCGCCGTCGACTCGGGCGACCAGGGCCAGCCCAGCTTCTGCCCGCCCTTGGCCAGATAGCTGATCAGGCCGGTGATGTAGTAGGTGATGGCCGCGACCGACAGGCCTTCCACCGTGGACTGCAGCTTGAGCTGGGTGCCCTGGCGGTCGTTCATGGTGCCCAGCAGCTGCTGGCTGCTTTGCTGCTGCTCGATCTCGACACGCGTGCGCAACAGACTGCTGACACGGGAGACTCGCTCGGACAATGCATTCTGGCGGCGTGTCGCCCATTCGCAGGTCGCGCGCGCAGGCGTCAGTCGCCGGTCCATGAATTCACGGATGGTCTGGATGCCATCCACCCGCGTCTCCTGAATTTCCTGAATACGCCTGTCTACCAGCTCGAAATAGGCGGAACTGGCTGAAAAACGCGAATGCGTGGCCGCATACTCGCTCTCCACCTGGCCGGCCAGCCGGGTCAGGCGGTCCAGCAGCGCCGGCTCGGTGTCGCGGTCGGCCGCGCGAATGGCATTGGCCAGCTCGGCCAGTTCACGCTCGGCCGTGGCCAGCACGGCTGCTGCCTTGCGTGCGGCGGGCAGGCCCAGCAGCGCCGCCATGCGATAGGTTTCGATCTCCAGCACGCGCTGCACCAGACGACCCAGGCGGCGCGGGGACAGATCGGCACCCGCCAGCAGCAGCATGCGCGAGAAACCATCGGGGTGAATCGCAAAGTCGGTGTAGATGGCCCCTGCACCGCCGGAGACGCGCGAGCCGACCAGGGTATCGGCCTGCAACATATGACGCATCAGATACTGCGGGTCCACATCCTGCTCGTTCAGCGCCCACAGATGCAGGCTGCTCAGGCACTGCCCCGGCAGGGCGGCCAGCCAGTCGCGCGGCACGGCGTCGATGGCTGTCTCGGGCTCGCGCACATCGGCCACACCGGCCTGCGCCATGGGCGTGGTGAAGGTCCAGGCCACGAACTCGGTGTGCTGCTCCCAACGCAGGCGAAACGCCCCCAGATCGATCAGCACATGGGTGGTTGCCGCATCGGGCAAAGGGCGATGGTGGTTGCGCAGCAGGGCGGCCACATGCTCGCGGCTGGCTTCACGCTGGGCCGCATCGGTGAGCATCACGATATGCGAGATGGCCAGAGGGGCCTGCATGATTTCCGCAGGACGGGCATGAATTTCGTTGTGTAGCAAGACCCGCTGAGGGTGCTGCGCGGGCAATAAAGACAAGGCCATGCAATCTTTCGAATAACTGCAGCTATTTTGCCGCCCGAATCCATAGTCCCAGAAACAAAGGTCCTCATATAAAAAAAGCGGCCCCGGAAGGGCCGCTTTAACGATGATCAGCGATCAGGTTGACGATCAGTCTTCCACGAAAGCTTCTTCACGCTTGTTCTTCACTGCGGGCATCAGCACGATCACCAGCAGCACCACGGCGGCAGCCAGCAGGCAGGCGGAGATGGGACGCGTCACGAACACGGACCAGTCACCACGCGACAGCAGCAGGGCTCGGCGCAGGTTTTCTTCCATCATCGGGCCCAGGATGAAGCCCAGCAGCAGGGGAGCGGGTTCGGTACCCAGCTTGTGGAACACATAGCCGATGAAGCCGAAGATACCGACCATCCACACGTCCCATGCGTTGTTGTTGGTACCGTACACGCCGATCGCGCAGAACAGCACGATGGACGGGAACAGCCAGCGATAGGGCACGGTCAGCAGCTTGATCCAGACGCCGATCAGCGGCAGGTTCAAGATGATCAGCATCAGGTTGCCAATCCACATGGAGGCGATCAGACCCCAGAACAGTTCTGGGTTGCTGGTCATCACCTGAGGACCGGGCTGGATGTTGTGGATCGTCATGGCACCCACCATCAGCGCCATCACGGCGTTGGGAGGGATACCCAGAGTCAGCAGAGGAATGAACGATGTCTGCGAACCGGCATTGTTGGCCGACTCGGGAGCGCACACGCCACGGATATTGCCTTGACCGAAAGGAACTTCGCCGGGCTTCAGCTTGGTCTTCTTCTCGATGGTGTAGGCGGCAAAGGCCGACAGCATGGCACCGCCACCGGGCAGGATACCCAGGGCCGAACCCAGGGCCGTACCGCGCAGCATGGCAGGAATCATGCGCTTGAAGTCTTCGCCTGTAGGCATCAGACCGGTCACCTTGGCGGCGAACACTTCGCGCTCGTCGTCGGGCTTGGACAGGTTGGCAATGATTTCACCGTAACCGAACACACCCATGGCGATCACGACGAAGTCAATGCCGTCGGTCAACTCAGGAATGTCGAAGCTGTAACGAGCCACGCCGGAGTTCACGTCGGTACCGACCATGCCCAGCAGCAGACCCAGCACGATCATGGCGATCGCCTTGAGCAGCGAGCCGGAAGCCAGCACCACGGCACCGATCAGGCCCAGGGTCATCAGCGAGAAGTACTCGGCAGGGCCGAACTTGAAAGCGACTTCGGTCAGCGGAGGAGCGAAGGCAGCCAGGATGACGGTGCCCACGCAGCCAGCGAAGAAGGAGCCGATACCGGCTGCCGCCAACGCGGGCCCCGCCCGGCCCTTGCGCGCCATCTGGTAGCCGTCGATCACGGTCACCACCGACGAGGATTCACCTGGCAGGTTCACCAGAATGGCGGTGGTGGAGCCACCGTACTGGGCGCCGTAGTAAATACCAGCCAGCATGATCAGCGCCGCCACAGGGGGCAGAGCGTAAGTGGCGGGCAGCAGCATGGCGATGGTCGCCACTGGGCCAATACCTGGCAGCACACCGATCAGCGTACCGAGCAGACAGCCCACAAAGCAGTAGATCAGGTTCTGGAACGTGAAAGCCACGCCAAAACCCGTCGACAAGTTCTGAATCAGATCCATGGACGATGCTCCTGATTAGCCAGCGATGAAGCTAGGCCACACGGGGAACTGCAGATTCAGCGCCCACACGAAAGCGAAATAGCTGCCCACGGCCAGGATGGTGGCCAGGACTGCTGTTTCCTTGAGGTTGAAAGTCTGACCTGCCAGGCTGGCGATGAAGACCAGCGCGTAGATGGCGATGATCAGACCGAACTGAGGGATACCCACAGCAGGCACACCCACCAACAAGATGCCGAAGGCAAAGTTGGCAGCCAGGATGAAGAACACAGGCTTCCAGGCCCACTTGCCGATCTTGTCACCACCTTCGGGGCCCTTGGTCAGGCCGCCGACGCAGATGGCTGCACCCAGGATGGCCATGAGCACACCCAGGATCAGAGGGAAGTAACCTGGACCCATACGGGCGCCGGTGCCAATGGTGTAGTTGGACGCGCCGATCGCAAATGCGAGACCGACGGCCAAGAACATCAGACCGGAGAAAAAGTCTTTTTGGCTCTTGATTTTCACAAAACGTCTCCTTACGGAAATCACGACTTGGCGATTCTCGTTTCATAGATATGCCAAATTGATGTGGATTCCACCTACAAAGGGCATACCCTAATGCCGACGTTTTGTACACATTTACCGCATTCAGCCCAGGCCAGTACCGGCCTTTTCTTACTACGAAAAACCAGAAGCAAGCACTTGCACCCAGACTCTCAGATTTCGCTCATCAGCGGCGTGCAGGCCAGCACTTCGGGCAAGGTGGTCACACCTTCTGCCACTCGCAGGGCCCCTGCCAGACGCAGGGGACGCATGCCGTCCTGCACGGCCTGACGGCGCAGAACGTCCATGGATGGGGCATCGTGAATCTGCTTCTTGAGGGCCTCGGTGACCGTGAGAAGCTCGTACAGGCCCATGCGACCGCGGTAGCCTGTCATGCGGCAGTCCTCGCAACCCACAGGCTTGTAGGGCTGGTAGCTGCCGGTCAGCTTCCAGGGCCTGACCGACTCGGCCAGATCCTCGGGTTTTGCGTCTTCATCGCGCACCTTGCAGCTGGAGCACAGCGTGCGCACCAGCCGCTGGGCCAGCACACCCAGCAAGGTGGCGTTGATCAGATAGGAGGGCACGCCCAGCTCCATCAGGCGGCTGACGGCGCTGGGAGCATCGTTGGTGTGCAGCGTGGAGAAAACCAGATGGCCGGTCAGCGCAGCCTGCACCGCCATCTCGGCCGTGGCCAGATCGCGGATCTCGCCCACCATGATGATGTCCGGGTCCTGGCGCATCAGCGCGCGCAGGCCTTCGGTGAAGCCGAAGTCGAGCTGGGGCTGAACCTGGGTCTGGTTGAAGCTCGGCTCGATCATTTCGATGGGGTCTTCCACCGTGCTGACATTGACCTCCTCGGTCGCCACCCGCTTGAGCGTGGAATACAGCGTGGTGGTCTTGCCCGAGCCCGTGGGGCCGGTGACCAGAATGATACCGTGCGGACGCTTGACCAGCTCTTCCCAACGCTGGGCATCATGGGCGCTGAAGCCCAAGGCATCCAGGTTCTTGACCGTATTCTCCGGATCGAAGATGCGCATCACCATCTTCTCGCCAAAGGCCGTGGGCAAGGTGGACAAGCGCATTTCCACCTCCTCGCCGTGCGGGTTGCGCGTCTTGATACGCCCGTCCAGCGGGCGGCGCTTTTCCACCACGTCCATGCGCCCCAGCAGCTTGACGCGGGCCACCATCGCGTTCAGCACCCCCATGGGCATCTGGTAGACCGGATGCAGCACACCGTCGATGCGAAAGCGGATCACGCCCTGCTCGCGCCTGGGCTCCAGGTGAATGTCGCTGGCGCGCTGGTCGAAGGCATACTGCCACAGCCAGTCCACCACGCGCACCACGCCCTGGTCATTGGCGTCGAGCTGCTTGTTGCTTTTGCCCAGCTCCACCAACTGCTCGAAGCTCGCGCCACCGGTCGCACCGCCGGCTTTCTCGGCAGCACGCACGGACTTGGCCAGTGCAAAGAACTCTGCCGTATAGCGCTTGATGTCCTGCGGATTGGCCACCACGCAGCGCACGCTGCGGTGGGCCTGCCGCTCGACTTCGCTCACCCAGTCCGTGATGAAGGGCTCGGCCGTGGCAATCACCACCTCCTTGGCGGTCACCTGCACGGGCAGCACCTTGTGGCGCTCGGCATAGCTGGCGCTCATGACCTCGCCCACCCGGCCCACATCCACGCGCAACGGGTCGATGCGCAGATAGGCCAGGCCGCTGCGCTGGGCCAGGTACTGGGTCAGGGTTTCCAGATCCAGCGGCTGATGGGTCTGGGCGCCGACAACGCCCACATTGGCCAGGCGCACCAGCGGCAGTTGAGCACTCTCGGCCGCCGAGCAGCGCGCCACCGTGCGCCCTGCCTCATGCGCCGTGATCACACCGTCTTCCTGCAGCCATTGCACCAGCGTGCGCCAGTCCAGAGGCCCCTGGTACTGGGCTGGCTTGACGGATCGGGGCAGGATGGATTCAGTCAATGACATGGGCGGCTGTGGCAACAAAACTGCCTTGACTGTACCGCCATCGGCCCATGCACCCGATCAGGACGGTGCATAAGAAACCGATGAAGACCTTTTTTTATCCCTTTTGTCTGATGCAGCTCAGGCGTATTCGTCCAGCAGACCGCCGAGGCTGCCCTGGCCCGGATTGCTGCGACTTCTGCTCTGCACCGCTTCGTCCTGCTTTGGCCGGACGGCTTCGGCGCCACGCTGAGCAGCCTGCTGGGCTTGCTGTGCCTGCTGGTTCTGCAAGGCCTCGATCTGGGCCTGCAGCATCTGGATCTTGGTCTGCAGCAACTGCGCCCGCTGCTCCTTGGTCTTGGCATCCGCATCGCTGTTGGCAACTTCTTTGAGTTCGTTGGTGGCATCCTTGATCTGCTTTTGCAGTTGCTGGATACGCGATGCTGCGCCGGCCGCCGAAGAGGCTGAGCTGACAGAACCGGAGGAGATGGCACTGATCGTCATGACCATATCATCGGCAGAAAACCGCCGCCCTCAAGGCCAGCACCATCAATTTACTCAGGCTTTGCAATTACACGGTAGCGCCCCGGCCGATGCGGCTGACTTTGGCTTTGGCCGTCTTGCTGCCGGCCTCGGCATCGCGGGCCGGCACGAACACCTTGGCCCAGCGCGTGGTGTTCAAATCCCAACGGGCCTGCACCTGGTCACAGGCCAGGTCCAGCTCCGTGCCCTGCAGAACACGCGGTGTGCGCTGTGCCAGCACCACGGTATTGCCTTCGCGCGTGGGGCGGAAGGCCCAGAGCGCGTCCTCGCCAAAGGCCTGGGCCATCTGATCCAGGCTTTTGTCAAAACTTGAGGAGCGGCCAAAGAGGTTGACGGTCATGATGCCGTCCTCGGTCAGAAGATTGCGGCAATCGGCATAGAACTCTGCGCTGTCGAGAACGGGAGCCGCCGCCTCATGGTCATAGAGATCGACGGCCAGTGCATCGACCGTGCCCTGCCATTCGGTCTTTTTGATCTCTTGAGCTGCATCGGCCAGCACTACCTGCAGCGTGCTGCTGTCGGGCGGCAGCTTGAACCAGCTGCGGCACACAGCCAGCACCTGGGGATTGAGCTCGACCGCCGTGGTCTTCATGCGCAGCTTCTTGTGGCAGAACTTGGTGATGGCGGCTGCCCCCAGACCTAGTTGCATGGCGTGCATCCGGGGCACTTCGGCTGGCTCGGCAAACAGCAGCCAGCCCATCATGCGCTGCACATATTCCAGGTCGATATCAAAAGGGTCGCGAATGCGCATGGAGCCCTGCACCCAGGGCGTACCCAGATGCAGATAGCGAATATCGCCGTCGTCGGAGACGCTGACTTCGGGCAGTTCCTGCACGCTGGCCACATTCTTGTCTTGCGCGGATTTGGCACCGCCACGGGTTTTACGGATCACGTTTCACACCAATCTTCAAAGCAGGCCATGAGCCGCCAGCGCATGGCGCCAGGCCTGCAGTTTTCTATCGAACGACCAGCTGGCATTGGCCGGGCTGGTGGATGGCAGCTTGAGGGCGATCAACCCCAGCGCCTCTGTCTGACGGGCATGCTTGTAGCTCTCGCCGCCGTTGTGCAACGCCAGTTGCAGATCAGGACAGCGCTGACGCAGCCCGGCAAAGTCGTTGACCTGGGCCGCGCGAATGGCGCTGTCCAGACTGCCCTCACGCTCGCAGCTCGCATACACATCCCACAGGCCCAGCCCGCGTGCCAGCAGCCATTCGCAGCGGCCCGCGTAATCAGTACGTGGCGGCTGCTGGTTCCGGGGCCACAAGGCCTGCAACAACGGCCAGAACTGGTTTTGCGGATGGGCGTAGTACTGCACCTGCTGCAACGACTTTAGGCCCGGAAAGCTGCCCAGAACCAGCGCACGCGTGCGCTCATCGGCCACGGCTGCCAGCCCCTGCCAGCGCAGGCCAGTCTCTGTTGGAGTGGCAGAAGAATCCTCGGTCATGCTCTATTGTCGCCCAGCCATCATCGGCCTAGATCTTGGGCTGATATTCAAAAAGATGAGCATCAGCCTCTTTGCGTGCAAAGGATAGCTACTGCCCATCTACGGGAGTGCCGGCAGCCCTTTGAGCGCCTTACGTGCATTGGCCGTGCTGGCCTGCGCCAGCTGCTCAATGTCCATGCCGCGCAGCCGCGCGATCTCCGCCGCAATGCACGGCAGCTCGGCGGAGCTGTTGCGCCCCTGGGGCTGACCGGCCGCGCGCTGCTCGACCGTGGTGTAGAGCCAGTGCGGCGGAATATCGGGTGCATCGGTTTCCAGAACCAGCGCCTGCAGCGGCAGGCTGGCCGCCAGCTCACGCAGCTTGAGCGCACGCTCATAGGTGATGGCGCCGCCAAAGCCCAGCTTGAAGCCCATATCGATGAAGGCCTGCGCCTGCTGGGCGCTGCCGTTGAACGCATGGGCAATGCCACCCACAACCCTGTGCTGGCGCAAGGTCTTGAGCAGACGGTCGCTGCTCTTGCGCACATGCAGGATGACGGGCAGCTCGAACTCGCATGCCAGCCGGATCTGCTGCTCGTAGAACCAGATCTGGCGCTGCTCATCCAGTCCGGGGACAAAAAAGTCGAGACCGATTTCGCCCACCGCCACCAGCTGCGGATCCCCGAGCTGCTGACTCAGCAGATCGCGCAGCGCCGCGATATCGGACTCCTGTGCGCCGGGCGTGTAGAGCGGATGAATGCCCAGCGCATAGCTGTCGCCATGGCGATGGGCCAGCGCAATCACGTCCTGCCAGTGGCTGCGCTGCACGGCAGGAATGACCAGATGCGTGACGCCTGCGGCCTGCGCAGCGGCGCGCACGGTATCCCTGTCAGGCGCGAACTCGGGGGCATCCAGATGGCAATGGGTATCTATCCAGGTTGGCATCCTCACATCATGCATCGGCTGGCCTGCCTGCGCAGCCCGGCCTCGGCCGACGACACGTCAAGTGACTACAGACAGTTTCCAGCCTTGTCCTACGATTCACACATTGAAACAAATAAAACATTAAGCAACTTTACCCACTGCCCTGCGCGATCGGCCAAAGGAGCGAGTTATGACGGGACTTCTGCAAAGCACGCTCTGGCAACGCCTGAGCCAAAGTCATCAACGCGCCGACATGCAGGGCAAGCTGGCCGCGCTGGATCAGGTCCAGGCCGTGATCGAGTTCGATCTTCAAGGCCATGTGCTGACGGCCAATGACAACTTTCTGCGCACCATGGGCTATAGCGCCGAGCAGATCATCGGCCAGCATCACCGCATGTTTGTGGATGAGGAGACCCGAGCCTCTGCCGAGTACGCCCAGTTCTGGCAGCGCCTGGCGGCAGGCCTGCATGACAGCGGCCGCTACCGCCGCATCAACAGCCAGGGCGAGGATGTGTGGCTGCAGGCCAGCTACAACCCGATCTTTGACAGCCAGGGGCAGCCGCGCAAAGTCATCAAGTACGCAACCGACATCACCGAGCAGCAGCAGCATGAAGACGATGCCCGAGGCCAGCTCCAAGCCATTGCCAAGGTACAGGCCATCATCGAGTTCGATCTGAACGGCAACATCCTCACGGCCAACGATCTGTTCCTGCAGACCATGGGCTACTCCCTCGCCGAAGTCGTTGGCAGGCACCACAGCATGTTTGTCCAGCCGCACGAGCGCCAATCCCCGGCCTATCAGCATTTCTGGCACAAGCTGGCCCTGGGGCATCACGATGCGGGCCAGTACCTGCGCATAGGCAAGGCTGGCCGCCAGATCTGGATCGAAGCCAGCTACAACCCCATACTCGATGCCGAAGGCCGCCCCTTCAAGGTCGTCAAGTTCGCCACCAACATCACACGCCGCGTGACCGCGGCGCAAACCCTGCGCGCCACGGTGGAGGGGCTGACCGAAAGCGCCAACCATGCGCGCCAGGCCAACGAGCTGGCCCAGGACGCCTGCAGCGTGGCCGAGGCCGGCGGCCGCACCGTGCAGGATGTGGTGACCACCATGGAATCCATCAGCGCCAGCTCGCGCAAGATCAGCGACATCATCGGCATGATGGACTCCATCGCCTTCCAGACCAATCTGCTGGCGCTCAACGCCGCCGTGGAAGCGGCCCGCGCCGGTGACCAGGGGCGCGGCTTTGCCGTGGTGGCCAATGAGGTGCGCCAGCTGGCCCAGCACAGCGCCGAAGCCGCCAAGGAGATCAAGCAGCTGATCCAGACCTCGGTCACCCAGGTCACCCAGGGGGTGACGCAGGTGCGCGAAGCCGGCACCACCATGGCCGAGATCGTGAACTCATCGCGCCAGGTCACGCAGATCATGGGCGAAGTGGTACAGACTTCGCTGACCCAGTCCGCCAGGCTGCGCGAGGTCACCGACGACCTGACGGCTCAGGATGTCTCGAGCAACCATGGCTCAGGCAAGCCGCGCCCCGCCGTGCCGCTGCAGGCATCGGCTCGCGAGCAAGCCACGATCGCTATCAGAAATGCAGCTGTCAGCGCTTATTGATAAAGCGCTTCAGGCATGTTTCACAAATTGGGCCCGAGCCGCTGCACAGGCAGTGGCTCGGGCCTTGATTTATCTGGACGTATTCAACCCAGCTGTCCCAGCCCCAACCTGACCATGCGATCGCAGCGCGCGGCCAGTCCTTCGTCATGGGTGACCATCACGAACGCCGTGCCGTGGCTGCGTGCGAGCTCCAGCATCAGCGCAAACACCGTATCGGCCGTACCGCGGTCCAGATTACCCGTGGGCTCATCGGCCAGCACGCAGGCCGGACGCGTGACCAGGGCACGCGCAATGGCCACACGCTGACGCTCGCCACCCGACAGCTCGGCCGGACGATGCGCCATGCGCTGGCCCAGGCCCACGGCGCGCAGCATCTCGGCCGCGCGGTCCATGCAGTCCTCCTTGGCGTCGCGTCGGATGCGCAGCGGCATGGCCACATTCTCCTGGGCCGAAAATTCGGCCAGCAGGTGGTGGAACTGGTAGATGAAGCCCAGGTGCCGGTTGCGCAGCGCGCCCTGCTTTTGCGGGCTGAGCTGGTGCAGGGGCTGGCCCATGAGGCTGACGCTGCCGGTGGTGGGCGCATCCAGCCCGCCCAGCAAGTGCAGCAAGGTGGACTTGCCCGAGCCCGAGGCTCCGACGATTGCCAGCGTCTCGCCCGCCTGAACCTGCAGGTCCACGCCCTGCAGCACGGTCACATCCAGTTTGCCTTCGGCAAAGCGCTTGGTCAGGCCGCGTGCCTCCAGCACGGTCCGGTCCATCACAACATCATTCATAACGCAGTGCCTCCGCAGGGTTCACGCGGCTGGCACGCCAGCTGGGGTAAATCGTTGCCACAAAAGAAAGAATCAGGGAAATCACGGCGATCGGCACGATGTCCGTGGACTGCGGCTCGCTGGGCATCTTGCTGATCAGGTAGATGTCCTTGGGCAGGAAGTTGGCATGCAGCGCCTGCTCTATGGCCGGCACGATGACGTCGATATTGAAGGCAATCGCCAGCCCCAGCGCCAGACCGGCCAAGGTGCCGATGACGCCGACCATGGCGCCCTGCACCATGAAGATGCCCATGATGGACGAGGGCGAGGCCCCCAGGGTGCGCAGGATGGCAATGTCGGCACGCTTGTCCTGCACGCTCATCACCAGGGTGGACACCAGATTGAAAGCCGCCACGGCCACGATCAGGGTCAGGATGATGAACATCATGCGTTTTTCGAGCTGCACGGCGGCAAACCAGGTCTTGTTCTGCTGCGTCCAGTCACGGATGAACAAACGATCCGTCAAGGTGTCCGCCAGCTCATGTGCCACGCGCGGAGCCTCATGCAAATCCTTGAGCTTGAGGCGAATGCCGGTCGGCCCTTCCAGGCGGAAGATGCGCTGTGCATCCTCGTAATGCATCATCACCAGCGCCGAGTCATATTCGTAGTGACCGGAATCGAAAGTACCGGCCACCGTCATCTGTTTCATGCGCGGCAGCACGCCGGCCGGGGTGACCTGTCCGCTGGGAGCGATCAGCGTGATCACATCGCCTTCGCTCACTCCGAGGTTGCGCGCAAGCTCGATGCCGAGAACCACCTTGAACTCGCCGGGCACCAGACGCTTGAGCACCTCCCCGCTGGTGGCTGCCAGATCGGTCACCTCGCCTTCACGCGCCGGATCGATACCGCGCACCAAGGCGCCTTTCATATCCTCGCCGCGCGCCAGCAATGCCTGAGCCGCCACAAAAGGCGCGGCCCCCACCACGTCGGGGTTGGCTCTGGCCTCGCGCATGGTGCGCTCCACATCGGGCAGCGGCGCGCCCTGCGGGGCGTAGATTTCCACATGGGAGACGACGCTGAGCATGCGATCCCGCACTTCCTTCTGGAAGCCGTTCATCACGCTCAGCACAATGATCAGCGCCGCCACGCCCAGCGCAATGCCAAGCATGGAGACACCCGAGATAAAGGAGATGAAGCCATTGCGGCGTGTGGCGCGCCCTGCACGGGTATAGCGCCAGCCCACGGCCAGTTCGTAGGGAAATTGCATGTTGCCAGCATTGTGGCATTGCCGGTAATGCCCTGCCGGCGGCGCCAGCCTTATGCAATCTGACTGCCCGCCCCCTCTATCGAGGCGGCCTGCTGCGCCCTATGCGCGGCAGATCCGCGTATTGCTCCTGCTGCTCCAGCGTCACCGAATGGGCCTGGAGCTTGGCCAGCAGGTCGTCAAACAAGGCCAGCTCCTCATCGCTGAGGACAGACACGATGTCGGCATGAATCTTGACCATCTCGGGCAGGATAAGGCCGTACATGTGCCGCCCCTCATCGGTCAGATACATGGCCACGCGCCGGCGGTCTCCATCCAGAGGCTTGCGCAGCACCCAGCCTTTCTCCTCCAGACCGCTCAGCGCCCGAGAGGTGCGCGCCCTGTCCAGCTGCACCTTCTGTGCCAACTCGGAGGACAGCAAACCCTCCTCGGTCGCCAGCGTCGCCATCACGCCCCATTCGCGACGCGTGAGGCCGAAGCGGGCCTCGCACATGCGCATGGCCATTCCGCCCGCCACACCAAAGAAGCGGCTGATGCGAAACAACAGCATCTGCTGAATGGAGGTGGGTTGTCGGGTATTCACGGGGATGAGTTGATTAGATCAATTATGGATGTCACTTCTACAGTGGGCATTCCCAATACAGAGACAAAGGGGAGTGCTGGGGATTTTCGCAAATGCCAGCACTTTCCTCAGACCAGAGAGTGATTCCATGGCCCGCCTGACTGCACCCCGCCGCCTTCTTCAAACCAGCCTGGCTCTGCTGCTGGGCTGCACGGCATTCGCCTCCCAGGGCCAGCCTGCCGATGGCGCCGCCGCCTCTGCCTGGCCCGGCAAGCCGGTTCGACTGATCGCCTCCTTCGCTCCCGGAGGGGCTGTGGACATACTGGCGCGCGGCGTAGGAGAAGTACTTCAACGCGAAACCAGGCAGCCCTTCGTTGTTGAAAACCGCACCGGCGCCGGCGGCAACATAGGAGCCGATTACGTCGCCAAGGCTGCCGCCGACGGCTACACCATGCTGATCGGCCTGGACACGAGCTTCACCGTCAACCCGCAGATCTACAAAAGCATGCCGTTCAAAAATGGCGACCTGCGTCCCGTCATGGTGTTCGCCTCGCAAGGCATGCTGATGGCTGTCAGTCCCAAAACCAATATCAAGACACTGGAGCAGTTCATCGCCCGCGGCAAGGACAAGGGCCTGACCCTGGGCTCCGCCGGCTATGGAACCCCCGGCCATCTGGCCTCCAGCATCCTGACCTACGCCACCGGGGCCAAGGTCAACCACGTGCCCTACAAAGGCAATGCACCTGCCACGCTGGCGATGCTCTCGGGCGAAGTGGATGGCGGCGTCATCAGCTCCACCGCCATGCTGCCCCATGTGACCACTGGAAAGATCACGGCGCTGGCGGTGACCACGGCCCAGCGCAACCCCTTGCTGCCGGAAGTTCCCTCGGTGGCAGAGCTGGGACACAAGGAGCTGCAGCAGGAAGTGCTTTTCGCTGCCTGGGTACCCAGCAGCACACCTGAGCCGCTGGTTCAGAAAATCCGGGCCCAGTTCGAGAAGGCCATGAAGGACGGCACGCTGCGCGAGCGCATGCGTGTCAACGACATGGTCTACGAAGGGCTGACAGGCGATGCGGCCGTCAAGCGCATTCAGGCCCTGGCCGACCGCTATCGCGTCCTGGCCCAGGCCACCGGCATGAAGATGGAATAAGGCCTCCAGCCGACCTACAGCCAATAACAACAACGACCCGCATTTCATGACTCGCCCCAACATCATCTTTATCGTCGCCGACGATCTCGGCTATGCCGACCTGGGCTGCTACGGCGGCCGCGATGCCGAGTTCGGCCCGGTATCCCCGGTGCTCGACCGCCTGGCCTCCAACGGCCTCAGGCTCACCCAGGGCTATGCCAACTCACCCGTGTGCTCGCCCACGCGTTTTGCCTTGGCCACGGCGCGCTATCAATACCGCTTGCGCGGTGCGGCCGAAGAGCCCATCAACAGCAAGACGCGCGGTACGCCGCTGGGCGCCAGGCTGGGCCTGCCGCCCGAGATCCCCACCGTTGCCTCGCTGCTCAAGGGCGCGGGCTACCGCACGGCACTGATAGGCAAATGGCATCTGGGCTACCCTCCCCACTTCGGCCCGCTGCGCTCAGGCTACGAGGAATACTTCGGCCCCATGTCGGGCGGCGTGGATTACTTCACCCATCTGAGCAGCTCGGGCCAGCACGACCTGTGGGTGGGCGAAGAGGAGCACCACGACGAAGGCTATCTGACCGACCTGCTGTCCCAGCGCAGCGTGGACTTCGTCAACCGCATGAGCGCGGGCGATGCCCCCTTCTTCCTGAGCCTGCACTACACGGCCCCGCACTGGCCCTGGGAAACCCGTGATGACCGAGAGACCGCCGAGCAACTGGGAGCAGGCATCACGCATCTGGAAGGAGGCAATATTCACCAGTACCGCCGCATGATTCATCACATGGATGAGGGCATTGGCTGGATCGTCGAAGCACTGAGCAAGAACGACCAGCTCGACAACACCCTGATCGTCTTCACCAGCGACAACGGCGGCGAGCGCTTCTCGGACAGCTGGCCTCTCGTGGGCGGCAAGATGGACCTGACCGAAGGCGGCATCCGCGTGCCCTGGATCGCCCACTGGCCTGCCGTGATCGAGGCCCATCGCAGCAGTGCCCAGCCATGCATGACCATGGACTGGTCGGCCACTGTGCTGGATGCAGCCGGTGTGAGCGCCGACCCCGACTACCCGCTGGACGGCATCTCCCTGCTACCCCTGCTGCGCACCGACGGTGCGGAGTTTGCCCGGCCTCTGTACTGGCGCATGCTCTACCGCAACCAGCGCGCACTACGCGAAGGCGAATGGAAATACCTGCGCGTGGAAGACAACGAATACCTGTTCAATCTGGCGCAGGACGAGCGCGAGCGTGCCAATCTGGCCGGACAGCAGCCCGAGCGCCTGCAGGCCATGCGCCAGCGCTGGGACGACTGGAATGCCAGCATGCCCGCCATCGCCGATGATGCCAGCTACAGCCTGGTCTACACCCTGAAAAATATGCCCGCGAGGTGACAAAGCACCCCGCACCATGCCCGGGCGGCGGCCATGCCCGACAATAGCGCCCATGTCTTTGACCGCGCCTTTGCTGCCTGCCGCCCAAGCCCTGGGCACAGGCGCCTCTGAAATCATTGTTGCCTATGCCAGCGGCCCTGCCGACATTCCCCAGGCCTGGGACGGTTTGCAACTCCCTTACCTGCAGGCCTTGCTGGCAACACTGACGCCGACCTCGCTGGTGCAGGGCGACGAGATGGACTTCTCTCCCCCGCACGAGCGAGCCCTGGCCCGTGGCATGCAGCTGCCCGATACACCCGGGCTGATTCCCTGGGCTGCGCTGGCGGCTGGAGACAGCAGCCAGGCCTGTGCCTTCATCACGCCCTGCCACTGGCATATCACGCCGGACCAGGTCCATCAGACCGACCCGGCCAGCGCGCCACTGGAAGAAGACGAATCCCGCCAGCTGCTGGCGCTGATCGCGCCCTGGTTCAGCGACGACGGCATCACGCTGGAATATCTGCGCGCCGACCTCTGGCTGGCACGTGGTGCGGCTTTCAAGGGCCTGGCCACCGCATCGATGGACCGTGCGCTGGGCCGCGACGTGCGTCCCTGGATGCCCGACCCGATTCAGGGAGCCATCATTCAGCGTCTGCAGACCGAGCTGCAGATGCTGCTGTACACCCATGTCTTCAATGACCGACGTGCCGAACGCGGCCTGCCGCCCATCAACTCCTTCTGGGTGCATGGCACGGGAGACCTCGCCAGCCTGCCCACTGCGAGCTCTCGGGCGGTGTGCGTGGATGATCTGCGCCACACCGCTCTGCAAGGCAATGTGCAAGGCTGGCAAAAGGCCTGGCAGGCGCTGGACAACGGCCTGATCGCCAAGCTGCAGCAGCGGGCTGCCCGCGGCGAACCGGTCAGGCTCACGCTCTGCGGCGAGCGCAATGCCGTGCAGTGGCAAAGCCAGCCACGCGGCCTGATGGACAGGATAAAGAGTGTTTTTGGCACGAAGCGCCTGCCTGATCTACGGGAAATGCTATGAAAATAATTCCCAGATCTGTCCCCAGCGATAGTGTCTCCGCACTGCTGCAAGCCAAGATTCATCCCTTGCTGGCCCAGCTCTATGCAGCGCGAGGCGTCTGCTCGGCCGACGAGCTGGACGATGCGCCGGCCCGGCTGCTGCCCCCCTCGGGCCTGCGCGGCATCGATGCTGCCGTGCAACTGCTGGCCGATGCCATAGCCGCGCAAAAGCGCCTGTGCATCGTCGCCGACTATGACTGCGATGGCGCAACCGCCTGCGCCGTGGGCCTGCGCGGCCTGCGCATGCTGGGCGCGGCCCATGCCGACTATCTCGTGCCCGACCGCGTGGTCGACGGCTACGGCCTGACCGCCCCCATCTCGCGGCGCGTCAAGGAGACCGGTGCCGACATGCTGATCACCGTGGACAACGGCATTGCCAGCGTGGAAGGCGTGGCCGTGGCCAAGGAGCTTGGGATGTCGGTCGTTGTGACCGACCATCATTTGCCTGGCGACCACCTGCCGCCAGCGGACGCCATCGTCAACCCCAACCAGCCTGGCTGCGAGTTCGCGAGCAAGTCCATGGCCGGCGTGGGCGTCATGTTCTATGTGCTGCTGGCCCTGCGCACCGAGCTGCGCAACCGCGGCCGCTTTGATCGCCACAACCAGCCCAGGCTGGAGCAATTGCTGCCCCTGGTCGCGCTGGGCACGGTGGCCGATGTGGTCAAGCTCGACGCCAACAACCGCCGCCTGGTGGCACTGGGCCTCAAGCAGATTCGCAAAGGCAGCATGCAGCCCGGCATACGCGCGCTGTTCGAGGCATCGGGCCGCCGCTTTGACATGGCCTCCACCATCGACTTCGGCTTTGCCCTGGGCCCGCGCATCAACGCGGCAGGACGGCTTGCCGACATGACCATTGGCATCGAGTGCCTGACCACGGAAGATGTCAGCCGCGCCGACAATCTGGCACGCATGCTGGACAGCATCAACCGCGAGCGCCGCGAGATCGAGGTCAGCATGCGCGAGCACGCCCTGCTCATGGCCGAAGGTCTGTGCGAGGACGGCATGACGCCGCCACCGGCCATCAGCGTGTTCGACCCCGACTTTCACGAAGGCGTGGTCGGCGTGGTGGCCTCGCGCATCAAGGACAAGCTGCACCGACCCACGTTTGTCTTTGCAGCCAGTGGCGCTCCAGGCAAGGAGCATGAGCTCAAGGGCTCGGGTCGTTCCATTCCAGGCTTTCATCTGCGCGATGCGCTGGACCTCGTGAGCAAGCGCCACCCCGGTCTGATACTGCGTTTTGGCGGCCACGCCATGGCAGCAGGCTGCACCATAGAGGAAGCGCACTTTGACGAGTTCGAGCAGGCTTTTGCCCAGGTCGCCAGGGAGTGGCTGGATGCAGCCACACTGACGCGCAGGCTGGAGACCGACGGGCCGCTTTCGCCCCAATGGCTGGACACCAGCCTGATCGAACAAATGCAGCTGGCCGTCTGGGGCCAGGGCTTTGCCGCGCCGACTTTCAGCGAAGAGCTGGAAATCACCTCGCAGCGCCTGGTCGGCGAAAAGCATCTGAAGCTGGAGCTGCTGCACCATGGCTCCAAGATCGACGGCATCTGGTTCAACCACACCGACCCGCTGCCCGCGCGCACCACCCTGGCCTATCGCCTGGACATCAACGAATGGCGCGGCGAACGCAAGGTGCAGTTTCTCGTGGAAGCCGCGCAGGACTTCGAGGGTGGTGCCGGCAACATGGGCTTCTGATCTTCGCACCAGCCAAGACTGCCGCCACAGCGAACGTGGCAGCAGCCCTTTTCACGCTGCCCAACACTTAGAACTGTGCCCAGCTCTCGTCATCCGCAGTGCTCGCGACCAACCGGGCCTTGGGCCTGGACTCTGTCAGCCTGGGGAGGGCTGCCGCAGGCTTGATCGCCTTGATCGTCGCAGACACTTTCGCAAGCGATATAGGTGTGGTCGCGAAAGCCTCGACATTGCGTCCCAGCTTGAAGACAGACACCACTTCGGCCAGGCGACGCGCCTGCTCCTGCATGGACAGTGCCGCCGCACTGGACTCCTCCACCAGCGCCGCGTTCTGCTGCGTCATCTGGTCCAGATTGCTCACTGCCTGATTGACCTGATTGATGCCGTCGCGCTGCTCCGTGGACGAAGCCGTGATCTCCCCGATCAGGTCGCTGACGCGACGCACGCTGGCCACGATCTCGCTCATGCTCTGGCCCGCCAGCTCCACCTGCTGCGAGCCCGACTGCACATTGTCCACGCTGGTGGTGATGAGCTGCTTGATCTCCTTGGCCGCCTCGGCACTGCGCTGCGCCAGGCTGCGCACCTCGCCCGCCACCACGGCAAAGCCACGGCCCTGCTCACCGGCACGTGCCGCTTCCACGGCCGCATTCAGGGCCAGGATATTGGTCTGGAAGGCAATGGAGTCGATCACGCCGATGATGTCGGCAATCTTGCGGCTGCTGTCGGTGATCTGACCCATGCTCTGCACCACCTGCTGCACCACGCGACCGCCTTGCTCGGCCGCCTGGGCGGCTGTCGATGCCAGCTGATTGGCCTGACGCGCAGTATCGGCAGACTGGGTGACGGTGGCCGTCAGCTCTTCCATGCTGGCCGCCGTTTCTTCGAGATTGGCAGCAGTCTGCTCGGTACGGGCCGACAGGTCCTGGTTGCCCGTGGCAATCTGACCCGAGGCCGAAGAGACGGATTCCACACCCGAGCGCACCTGGCCAACGACGGAGCGCAGGCGCTCGGCCATGGCGTTCAGGGACTTGAGCAGACGGCCCAGTTCGTCTTCGCGGCCATGCCCGGTTCTGAAGCTCAGATCGCCTTCGGCAATCGCATCTGCCAGCTCCACGGCCTTGAGCAGAGGCTGGGTGATGGAGCGCATGATGATCAGGCCAGTCACCAATCCCAGCAACATGATGATGCAGCAAGCGACGGCTATCACCACATAGGCCTTGGAGCGGCTGGACTCACCCAGCTCCAGCGCCTGCACCCGGTAACGATCCTGCAGCTGCACATAGGAATCCAGGGCCGCATAGTACTTTTGCGCCATCGGGTTGAGCCGCTCTTCGATCAGCTTTTGCGAACGCTCGAAATCCTTGGCTTGACGGGCCTGATCTACCTCCTTGTTCACCGCAAACAAGGCATCTCTATGCGTGTTCACATCGGCCATCAGGCTCTTGGCCTCTTGCGTATGAACCTGTGCCAGCACCTTGTCGCGCAACTCGTTGATGCTGGAGATCAGGCCGGCCATGGCCTTGTACTGGTGCTCGACCAGATTCTCTTCCGTGGACATGGCAGCCGCCGTGAAGCGATCCATGCTCATCTGGGTCAGGATACGCCACTCCCTGGCCTGCGCAGCAGCAGTCTGCGCCTCCACCACCGCCGTAAGAACGCCCTCGTTGACACGTTTGGAATAAGCCAGGCTGCCTGCCACCAGCAACAACATGCCCGCCAGAAGACCGATCACCAATACCCACAGCTTCCGGGCCACGGTGAATTGAAACAACTTCATGAACCAACCAATCCAGACAAAAGAACCCACACACAGGCACGTCCTCATCGTGAACTACGGGCTGGCTTGTGCATGACTCTGCCGGTCAATTCCTGGCCCCTGACGTCCTCCCTCCACCTCCACGGGGCACTCTCCCCGAGGCTGCTTCAATATATTAATAATTGTTACAACTGCTTTGCATATTGCGCACGACTGAAGTTCTCAGTACTTTCCCGCTTTTCGACACAGCTGGAGTTGGCGAGCCAGAATGAAAAAGCCCGCCGCCTCCTGTCAGAAGCGGCGGGCTTGCAAGCGGGTGTCAGCCTGCGGTTTAGAAGGTTTCCCAGTCCCCATCGTCAGAGTCCGCAGCAGGCTTGGCCTTGCCGGCACTCAGTGCAGTGGGAGCCGGTCCAGCAGGCGCTTTCTTGATCGCGGGTCTGACTGGGGCAGCAGTCTGCTTCACTGGCGCCATGGCTGGCATGGCACGGTTGGTCGAACGCTGGGGTGCTGCAGCCTTGGCATAGCCGGTTTCATGGCCGAGCTTGAAGACAGACACCACTTCGGCCAGGCGACGTGCCTGCTCCTGCATGGACAGTGCCGCCGCACTGGACTCCTCCACCAGCGCCGCGTTCTGCTGCGTCATCTGGTCCAGATTGCTCACTGCCTGATTGACCTGATTGATGCCGTCGCGCTGCTCCGTGGACGAAGCCGTGATCTCCCCGATCAGGTCGCTGACGCGACGCACGCTGGCCACGATCTCGCTCATGCTCTGGCCCGCCAGCTCCACCTGCTGCGAGCCCGACTGCACATTGTCCACGCTGGTGGTGATGAGCTGCTTGATCTCCTTGGCCGCCTCGGCACTGCGCTGCGCCAGGCTGCGCACCTCGCCCGCCACCACGGCAAAGCCACGGCCCTGCTCACCGGCACGTGCCGCTTCCACGGCCGCATTCAGGGCCAGGATATTGGTCTGGAAGGCAATGGAGTCGATCACGCCGATGATGTCGGCAATCTTGCGGCTGCTGTCGGTGATCTGACCCATGCTCTGCACCACCTGCTGCACCACGCGACCGCCTTGCTCGGCCGCCTGGGCGGCTGTCGATGCCAGCTGATTGGCCTGACGCGCAGTATCGGCAGACTGGGTGACGGTGGCCGTCAGCTCTTCCATGCTGGCCGCCGTTTCTTCGAGATTGGCAGCAGTCTGCTCGGTACGGGCCGACAGGTCCTGGTTGCCCGTGGCAATCTGACCCGAGGCCGAAGAGACGGATTCCACACCCGAGCGCACCTGGCCAACGACGGAGCGCAGGCGCTCGGCCATGGCGTTCAGGGACTTGAGCAGACGACCCAGTTCGTCATGACGGTCATTGCGTACCGTTGCCGTCAAATCGCCGGCAGCGATGGAGTCGGCCAGAGTTACCGCCTCATTCAACGGAGCGATGATCGAGCGCAGGATCAGAGCCGCCATCGCCAGGCCAAGCAGAACGATCAGGCCGCAAACCAGACCGATAGCCACATAGGCCTGAGACTGGCGTGCTTCGCCATCGGCAATCGCACGCTGGCTGTGTTGCTCCTGCAACTGCACAAACTTGCGCTGCGCATCCACGTAGACCTTGGCGTTGGGACGCAGCCGCTTTTCAACCAGATCGAAGGCCGCCGCAAAATCATTGTCCTTGCGCGCGGCCTGCACGGCGGCATTACTCTCCAGCGTCGCGCGCCTGTGCTCGGCGACCTCGTCCAGCACCTTGCGTGATTCCTCGTCAGTGACCAGCTCGTTGAGCTTTTTCTGCAGCTCGGTGATATGCGCAATCCCGTCACTCATCAGCTTTCGCTGCTGCTCCACCAGGTTTTCCTCGGAAGAAATGGCCGCGACGATGGAGCGATCAACGCTCTGCTCGGTCAAATGACGCCACTCGCTGGCAATATTGGCTGCCATTCGGGTACGCGTGGCCTCCTTGGAGATGCTCACGTACACGCGATCCAGATAGATCAGACTGCCTGCAGACACCAGCAGCAAGCCCGCCAGCAAGCCAATCACCAAAGCCCACAGCTTTTGTGACACAGAGAACTGATTCAATTTCATTTTTTATCCATCTCAATAGATCAAGCAACACCGTGGCAGCCTTAACGAATTCAGAAACTCACAAGCGCTGTAGCCAATCCTTAATCGGCATACTGGCCGGAGATTTAAGCTTTGTTACAAGCCACGACCGCAACAGCGCTAGTGCCATGACACAAATCATGATTGCGTACAGCCGCCTACAATCAAGCCGTGTCCAAAACCTATCTGAACGCCGATCTGCACTGCCACTCCGTCGTCTCCGACGGCACTCTGACGCCCGAGCAACTGGCTCTGCGTGCTGCCGAGCGGGGGGTGGAGCTCTGGGCGCTGACCGATCACGACGAGGTCGGCGGCCAGCACCGGGCAGCAGCCGCAGCCAGGTCAGCAGGGCTGGACTATCTGACAGGCACTGAAATTTCCGTCAGCTTCTCGGGCAGCGGCGTACACATCGTGGGCCTGGGCTTTGACGCCGACAACGCCGCTCTGACCCAAGGCCTGTACGACACGCGCAACGGCCGCGGTCCACGCGCCCGCGAAATGGCCAGGCAGCTGGAACTGGCCGGCATTGCAGGCGCCTATGAAGGAGCACTGCGCCATGCAGGCAACCCCGAGCTGATCTCGCGCACCCACTTTGCGCGCTTTCTCGTCGAAAGCGGAGTCTGCAGCGACACCTATGAAGTCTTCAAACGCTATCTGACAGAAGGCAAGCCCGGTTATGTCGCCCATGTCTGGGCGAATCTGGAGGACGCCGTGCGCTGGATCGTGGATGCCGGCGGCGTGGCCGTGATTGCTCACCCGGCGCGTTACGACCTGAGCCATAACGAGGAATATGCGCTGTTTTCCAAGTTCAAGGAACTCGGCGGCCAGGGCGTGGAGGTCGTGACCGGCAGCCACCGCCCGCACGAATATGCGATCTATGCCGATCTGGCCCTGGAATTCGGCCTGGCCGCATCACGCGGCAGCGACTTTCACAGCCCCGATGAATCGCAGATAGACCTGGGGCAGCTGCCCTATCTGCCCAGCCAGCTCACTCCCGTCTGGGAGCTGCTGCAGGACCGCATACAGCGTGCATAAATCACAGAGAGAGATGGCATGACCACCGTTTTTGAAGTCTATCCAGAGAACCCGCAACCGCGCATCATCAAGCAGGCGGCGGACATGCTGCGCAAGGGTGCCATTCTTGCCGTACCCACCGACTCCAGCTATGCCCTGGTCTGCCACCTGGACGACAAGAATGCCGTGGACCGCATGCGCCGCATCCGGCAGATCAACGACAAGCACCACCTCACGCTGCTGTGCCGCGACCTGTCCGAGCTGGCCAACTATGCCCGAGTGGACAACCGCCAGTACCGCTTGCTCAAGCTGGCCACGCCAGGCCCCTACACCTTCATTCTTGAAGCCAGCAAGGAAGTGCCCAAGCGCCTGAGCCACCCTTCGCGCAAGACCATCGGCCTGCGCGTGCCGGATCGCAAAGGTCTGCAACTGCTGCTGGAAGAACTGGGCGAGCCCTTGCTGGCCACCACCTTGATTGCGCCCGGCGAGACCGAGCCGCTCAATGATGCCGAGTCGATTCTGGAGCGCTTCCCCCATGAGCTGGACGCCGTGGTCGACTCCGGCGCCTGTCCTCAGCAACCCACCACGGTGCTGGACCTCACGCCCATGGCCTTGAACAATTCGCCCGTCGTGGTGCGCCAGGGCATGGGCAGCCTGAAAGACATAGGCCTTCAGGCCGAATAGGCACGGCCTCATGCAAGAAGAGCAGCGACCGCAAGACTTTGTTCAGCGCCGCTGGCCCTGGCTCATCGTCTCTTTGTGCGCTTGCTCTTTGGTCGTGGCGCTGGCGTTTCGGCAGACATCCCAGCTATGGACGGTCTATGCCCTCGCCACCCTCTGGACGGCTTGGACGATTCTGGCTTATGCCAGAGGCAAGTCATTCCATGTCTCGCCAGGACTGTCGGCACAGGCGGATGACTCCATACTGCGCCGCAGAGTCCTGCTGGGAACGGCTATCTGCCTCCATTTCGGCTTTACCGTCGCAGCCATTTACGGCCATTTGCACGAAATTCGCTGAATCAAAGCTCTTCATAGGCCAGCTCGCGGGCACGAGCTGGACGCGCCTGAGCGGCCCCAACTCCGCGCGGAGCCGGCATGGCAGCAGGAGCCAGACCAGGTGACTCATCGTCATCGAGTTTGAAGGCCCCCACCGCCTGCTGCAGATCCTGTGTGCGCGCATTGAGCGCAGCAGCGGCTTGCGTGGCCTGCATGACCAGGGCCGCATTTTCCTGATTGGTGCTGTCCATGTGAGCCACGGCCGTATTCACATGGGCGATGCCCTCGCTTTGCTGCTGCAGCGCCCCGGAGATTTCGCTCAGCAGACCTGTGACCTGACCCACGGACTGCATGATTTCCTTCATGGTGCTGCCGGCCTGGCCCACCAGGCCAGAGCCGCTTTCCACCTGAGTCACGCTGGCCGTGATCAGCTCCTTGATCTGCTTGGCTGCTTCGGCACTGCGCTGCGCCAGCGAGCGCACCTCGCTGGCCACCACGGCAAAGCCGCGCCCCTGCTCTCCGGCGCGGGCCGCTTCCACGGCCGCATTGAGGGCCAGGATATTGGTCTGGAAGGCGATGCCTTCAATGACCTGAATGATGTCCACAATCTTGCGCGAGCTGCCGCTGATGGCATCCATGGTGTGAACGACCTGGTCCACCACATTACCGCCACGTCCGGCCGTGGCCGATGCAGCGACCGCCAGAGAGCTGGCCGAGTGAGCGCGCTCTGCGTTCTGGCGCACGGTGACGGTGAGCTGCTCCATGCTGGCTGCGGTTTCGGTCAGCGCGCTGACCTGCTGCTCGGTGCGGCTGGAGAGGTTGATGTTGCCCGCATCGATTTCATAGGCCGAAACAGCCAGCGAATCGGTGGACTGCTTGATACGGCCCACCAGCTCGGTCAGCGTGTCTTCCATGGTGCTCAGCGCAGTCAGAAGACGGCCGAACTCGCCTTCGGCATTCGAAGAGAATTCCTTGCTCAAATCACCTGCCGCCACGGTCTCGGCAATCAGGATGGCTTCCTGCAAGGGAGCCACGATGCGGCGGCGCAGGCTGATCCAGGACCAGGTGCAGGAAATGCAGACCCAGGCACCCAGTGCCAGCAACCACCAGCGCGAACGCTCGACTTCCGCCATCAAGTTCTGCGACTGCTGCGCCGTGAGCGAGCCCGCCTTCAACACATCCAGCACATCAGACATCGCTGACCAGGCAATTCCCATCAAAGCCAGGACAAAAACACTGATGCTGACAAATGCAATCACCAGTCGCTTGCTTACCGTCATATTGATCCCCTTGCCCTGTCCTGCCGAACGCCGTGTTATGTATTGATTTCGTCAACCCGCACAAAACCTGTTCCGCTGTGCAGGCAGCAACCACGGATTTGCGCGAGTTGCATTTTGCAACATCTGGTTTACCACACAACTATGTGCAACCCGTATTTCTGCAACAGCAAACGGCTTGTCCCGGCACAAGACAGCAGCTTGGCGCGGCGTCTGAGACAATCAGTGCGTGGAACTCACCGAACTCATACAAACCGTACTGATTTACGCACTGCCCGTGCTGTTCGCCATCACCATCCATGAGGCGGCGCACGGCTATGCTGCGCGTCACTTTGGCGACAACACGGCAGCCATGATGGGCCGCATCACGCTCAACCCCATCAAGCATATCGACCCTATCGGCACCATCTTGATGCCGCTGCTGCTGTATTTCGCTACCTCTGGCGCGTTTCTTTTCGGCTACGCCAAGCCCGTGCCCGTGCGCTTTGACCATCTGCGCCACCCCAAGCGCGACATGATCTGGGTAGCGCTGGCCGGTCCCGCCTCCAATTTCGTGCAGGCCGTTTTCTGGGGCCTGCTGCTGATCGTCTTGGTAGGCTCAGGTCTGCACGAGCGCTTCTTCCTCGAGATGTGCCGCGCCGGCATTCTGGTCAATCTGGTGATGTGGGCCTTCAATCTCTTTCCGCTGCCGCCTTTGGACGGCGGCCGCATTCTGGTCGGTCTGCTGCCCTGGAAGCAGGCGCAACTGGTGGCGCGTGTCGAGCCCTATGGCTTTTTCATCGTCATGGCACTGGTGATTGCCGGTGTGGTCGGCAGCTACTGGCTGCGCCCGTTGATGAGCCTGGGCTACTCGGCCATCGATCTGATCCTCTACCCCTTCATGGCCTTGCTGCGCTGAACCCCGCACCTGGTCTGCTACTGATATCTGTTGTTGATCCCTATGAGCACCACCCGTTTTCTGACCGGCATCACCCCCAGCGGCACCCCACACCTGGGCAACTACGCAGGCATGATGCGCCCCGCCATCGAAGCCAGTCGCGACAAGAATGTGGAGAACTTCTACTTTCTGGCCGACTACCACGCGCTCATCAAGTGCCAGGACCCCGAGCGCGTGCAGCGCTCGACCATCGAAATCGCCGCCAGTTGGCTGGCCGCCGGTCTCGACCCCGAGCATGTGACCTTCTACCGCCAGTCGGACATCCCCGAGATTCCGGAGCTGACCTGGTTCCTGACCTGCGTGACCGGCAAGGGCCTGCTCAACCGTGCCCACGCCTACAAGGCGGCGGTGGACAAGAACAACGCATCCGGCAGCGAACCTGACGACGGCGTGACCGCCGGTCTCTTCATGTATCCCGTGCTCATGGGTGCCGACATTCTGATCTTCAACGCCAACAAGGTTCCTGTGGGCCGCGATCAGGTGCAGCATCTTGAGATGGCGCGCGACATGGCGTCAAGCTTCAACCATATCTACGGCGGCGAGTACTTCACGCTGCCTGAGGCCGTGGTGGAGGAGTCTGTAGCCACCCTGCCCGGCCTTGACGGCCGCAAGATGAGCAAGAGCTACAACAACACGATTCCGCTGTTTGCGCCGCGTGAACAGCTCAGGAAGCTCATCAACAGCATCACCACCGACTCGCGCGCCCCCGGCGAGGCCAAGGAAGTCGAAGGCTCGGCACTATTCCAGATCTATCAGGGCTTTGCCAGCGAAGAGGAAAGCGCCGCCCTGCGCCAGCAATATGCCGAAGGCATTGCCTGGGGCGATGCCAAGCAGACACTGTTCGAGCGCATCGACCGTGAAATCGCCCCCATGCGCGAGCGCTATGAATACCTGATTGCCCACCCCGCAGAGCTGGAAGAGATTCTTCAGGCCGGTGCCGTCAAGGCACGCAAGCTGGCGACTCCTTTGCTGCAGCAGCTGCGCGGCGCCGTGGGCATCCGCAATCTGGCGCAGGCCAGCAAGGCCAAGACCAAGGCCGCCAAGACTGCACTGCCCCAGTTCAAGCAGTATCGCGAATCCGATGGCCAGTTCTACTTCAAACTGGTGGCCGCTGACGGTCAACTGCTGCTGCAAAGCCTGGGCTTTGCAGCCCCCAAGGAAGCGGGCCAGAACATTGCCCAGTTGCAGCGTGAAGGCGCGACGGCTCTGGCGGCCATCAAGCCGCGCCTGCAAATACTGGATGGTGTCAGCGATGATCTGGTGATCCAGGCTCTGGAACAACTGCGTGAGGCGGCCGAGCAATAGCTCCTCGCTGCCCGATGGACGCTGCCTCTGCACTCGCGAGGCAGCGCGGATTTAATCCTTCGCAATAAAGGAACTACCGATGCGCATTGCTGCCCTGGATGACGATCCACTACAACTGGAACTGTTGCAACAAGTCGCGACGGAAGCCGGGCACAGCTGTCACTCCTACCTCAAGGGGGCTGCCCTGCAGCAAGCCCTGCGCCGCGAAAGCTTCGATCTGCTGCTGATTGACTGGGAGCTGCCCGATGTCAAGGGACCCGATATCGTGCGCTGGGTGCGCGAGCAGATCAGCAAGGAAGTGCCGATCATCTTCGTGACCCACCGCAGCGAAGAGGCCGACATTGTCGAAGGCCTGGCCTGCGGCGCCGATGACTTCATGATCAAGCCCGTACGTGCGGGCGAGCTGCGTGCTCGCATCTCCGCTCTGCTGCGCCGCGCCTATCCGCTGACCGCACAAAGCGTGCTGGACTTCGGCCCCTACCGCTTTCTCACCACTACCAATGACATAGAGATGGACGGCCAGCCCGTGGAGGTCACGCACCGTGAATACACGCTGGCACTGACGCTGTTCCAGAACCAGGGCCGCTTGCTCTCGCGCGATCATCTGCGCGAAGTCGTCTGGGGCCATAACGCCGAGGTGCAGTCGCGCTCGCTGGACACCCATGTCTCGCGCCTGCGCAATCTGCTGAACCTGCGCGCTGGTCAGCCCTATGCCATTTCAGCCGTTTATGGCTATGGTTACCGCCTGGACGCCCCCGAAGCTGCGCAGCCCGCAGCCCCAGCTGCCTGAGTCCGGCAGCCCCCATAACCCCGCTTCCAAAAATGCCTGATTTACGTCAAAACCTCTTTTCCGTCCGCTCCCCCATGCCCATTCTGGGTGCAGGCATGCTGTGGGTGGCGTTTGGAGGGATGACGGCAACAGGTCTGGCCCATGCCCAGATCACGCCCCGCGGCAACGATGCCATTGCCCACCGCGTGGTGACTGGAGATACGCTGGAGATGCTGGCAGCACGCTATCTGGGCGACCACAAGCGCTGGACAGCGCTGCAAAGCCACAACAAGGTGGAAGACCCCTTGCGTCTGCGTCCCGGTTCGTTGCTGGAGATTCCCACGCGCCTGTTGCGCGCCGCAATGGCTTCGGTGGTGTTTGTGCAAGGCGATGTGCAAAGCACACGCTCTGTGAGCCATCTCGCAGACTCCGTCAACCCGCCACCTCAGCCCGTGCAAAAAGGCCAGCTGCTGCAGGAAGGCGATTCGCTCCAGGTTCCGGCCAATGCCTTTGTCTCCGTGCGTCTGGCAGATGGCTCACTGGTGCGCGTGCAGTCCGAATCCGATGTCGAGCTGCGCCAGATGCGCCGCAAAGGCCGAGCCGGCAGTCTGCAGTCCGTCATCGATTTGCGTGAGGGAGCGATCGAAGCAAAAGTGTCCAGGCAGGCCAATGGCGAGCGCCGCTTCGAGGTGCGCACCCCGGCAGCCTCGACCAGCGTGCGCGGCACCCAGTTTCTGGTAATGAGCGATGACGAGGGCCGCACGGCTGCTGCCGTCGACGAAGGCTCGGTCGCCGTGCAAACGGGCCAGCCCTCAGCCTTGCTCAGGCCAGGTCAAGGTCTGTCCGTTTCCGCAAACGGTCAGATCGGCAGGCCCACAGCCATGCTGGTGGCTCCCGATATTGCGGCCTGGCCCGCTCTTGTCGAAGACGCCAACTGGGTCAGCCTGCCCCTGCCTGCCATGGCTGGTGCAGTGCGCTACCAAGTGCTGCTGGCTCAGGACAAGGATCTGACCCAGATCGTGCGCGGTGGCCTGTTCACACGGTCACCTGCACGCCTGACGGGTGTGGAAGACGGCAGCTACATTGCGGCCATTCGCGCCATCGACGCCAACGGCATTCCCGGCAAACGCAGCCTGCAAGCATTGCGCGTCAAGGCTCATCCGGTGCCGCCGCTCTATGCGTCTCCAGCACCTGAAGCCACCATCGGACAGGGCCAGCACGGCCTGCAATGCACCCGGGTGGCGGAAGCCTCGGCCTACCGCATCCAGGTGGCCACCGCCGACGGCAGCTTTGCCCAGCCGCTCATCGACGCCAGCGACCTCAAGGACTGTGCCCTGCCTGCCGAGGCGCTGGCCAAGCTGCCTGTCGGCGAATATATGTGGCGCGTAGGCAGCATCCGCAAGCTCGGCAACGGCCAGCCAGACGCGGGCCCCTTCGCAGCCCCGCAAAAGATGAAACTGGCCCTGGCACCCAAATCGCCCGAGCTGCAGATCGGCGGCGCGCCCGGCGAAGGCAGCAGCCATATTCACTGGGCAGGTGAAGAGGGTCAACGCTACCGTATCGTGGTGGCCAGCGACGCCGGTTTTACTGCGCCCCTGATCGACACCTGGATGACCCAGCCTCAGTGGAGCACGCAGGGCCTGCCTCCTGGCACCTACTATCTGCAGATGCAGGTCGAGGATGCCAACGGCCTGCGCAGCAATCTCTCCGTCGCACGCCAATTCCAGACCGGCAACTGGGTGACCTCGTCCGAGGGGCAGGCGCTGACTTCCGGCGACGGTTCACGCCTGATGCGCCAGTAAAAACCATAGCTGCCAGCGCCTGAATTCCATGAAGCTTCATAGGATTCATATCTTGATCGCTTATGTGGCAAGCGCTGGAAGCTACTGTTTTATGAGCTTCTCACCGAATCACCCACATGGCTGAAGCTCCCAACCTGCGTAAAAACCGCTTGCAGGACCTGCGCCTGAGCTGGCTGCTGCTCAGCGCTTTCCTGCTCGGCATGACCTGGTGGCTCAGCGGCCCGGGGCAGCTGGCACGTCTCAACGGCCTTATTCAGGACACCTCGGCCTGGCTGCACCAGCGCCCTGCCTCGCCCGATGTTGTCATCGTGGCCATCGACGATGACAGCATCGGCAGCATAGGCCGCTGGCCCTGGCGGCGTGCACTGCACGCCGCCGTGCTGGAGCGCATCACTCAAGGGCAGCCCCGCGCCATCGGCATGGACGTGGTCTTCAGCGAGGAAGACTGGGACTACCCCGGCGACGATCTGCTGCTGCAACGAGCACTGCAAAAAAGCGGCAATGTAGTGCTGCCCGTCACGCGCGCCGCGCAAAGCGCTGCCACCGCCCCTTTACAAAGCCTTGCCAGCGAGGCTGCTGCTCTGGGGCACACCCAGATGCCTGTGGATGCCGACGGTGTGGTGCGACGCTTTTATGCGCAGGAAGGCAAGGCCGGCCAGCTCTGGTGGCACATGGCGCTGAGCCTGCACTGCGTGGGCCAGACCACCCACCCCTGCCAACCATCTGTTTCGACTCCAGCAAACCCGGTTGCAGCCAACTCCTGGCAAAGGTTGCAGCCCCAGTTCATCGCTTTTGCCCGGGCTTCGCGGGACCGCCAGAACAGCCTGGGCTCGCCGTTCACCACCTACTCCTATATCGACATCCTGCGCGGCGATATCCCTGCAGTCGCTTTTCGCGGCAAATACGTGCTGATTGGAGCCACTGCCGCTGGTCTTGGCGAAAAATTCACAGCCCCCATCGGCTTTGATGCGCGCCTGATCTCGAATGTGGAAATGCTGGGCCATGTGCTCAACGGCATCCTTCAGGACACACATCTGGAGCCAGCCACTGCCACACTCAACCGCAGCCTCAATGTGCTGCCCGTGCTGCTGGGCCTGCTGGCCCTGGCCTGGCTCGGCCCTTCTGGCGGGCTGATTTCCAGCATTCTGCTGGCCTTGCTCAGTCTGTCGATAGCCGGTTTGGCGCCGCGTTGGGGTCATGTGCAGACAGCCCCCGCTGCGGCACTGCTGAGCCTGTCGCTTGCCTACCCGCTCTGGAGCTGGCTGCGTCTGCGCGCCGCCACACGCTTTCTGGCGCTGGAGCTGCGCGACCTGCAAGGCCAGGGCCTGCCCACGCCCTCGCTCAAGAGCGATGCACTCGATCAGCGGATCGGCGCTGTGGAGCATGCCTCGCGCCAGCTGCGCGCATTGCATCACTTCGTCAGCGAAAGCCTGCGCCAGTTGCCCTCGGCCACTTTTGTCTGCGACCGCGAAGGGCTGCTGCTGCTTGCCAACACGGCCGCGCACCGCTATATCGAAAGCCTGGGACACAAACTCCAGCAAGGTGACGATCTCGTCGCCCTGCTCCGCGGCTTGAGCAGCGCCGGCAGCGACGGCGGCCGCACTGCCAGCGGCACGCCACTGCTCACGCACAGCGCATTGCAGCAAGCCACTCTGTCACACCAGAGCGAAGGGCGCGACACCCAGGGCCGCCATCTGATGCTGCTGAGCCAGAGCTTCGAGGCACCGCCCACCTCAGGCTGGCTCATCACCCTGGTCGATATCAGCGACCTGCGCAGTGCACAGGCGCAGCGCGATCAGGCCATGCAGTTCATCTCCCACGATATCCGTGCCCCGATAGGCTCCATCATCACCTTGCTGGAGATGCAGCGCACAGGCAAGCGCATCGAGTCGCAAGATGCACTGTTTGACCGCATTGAGGGCTATGCCCAGTCGTCTCTTCAGCTGGCAGACGATTTTGTGCATCTGGCCAGAGCCCAGCAGCAGCAATACCGCCACGAAGTCCTGGATCTGGGTCTGCTGGCGGATCAGGCCGTCTCGGATTGCTGGGCCCTTGCCCAGCAGCAGAACATGCAACTGGTATTCCAGCTGCCGGATGCCGAAGCCTGCGTACATGGCGATCCCGGTCTGCTGCACCGCGCCGTCATCAACCTGCTGAGCAATGCCATCAAATACGGCAAGCCACAGACTGGGGATGGCGGTGCCCAAGTGGAAGTCGCTGTTGTCGAGCAAGACAGCCAATGGGGCATCGCCGTGCGCGATCACGGCTCCGGCATGGACGAAGCATCGCTGGCCAGACTCAGCCAGCCGTTCGAGCGCCTGCAGCAACACCAGCGCATGGATGGCGTGGGCCTGGGCCTGGCCTTCACGCGTACCGTGGCACAGCGCCATGGCGGCAGTCTGCAGATAAGCAGCCAGCTGGGCCAAGGCAGCAGCTTCACCTTGCTGATACCCAAGGCCTGAGCCAAGAAACGAAAAGGCCTCAGAACTTTTCAGTTCTGAGGCTTGACGTTTTGTGGTGCGGCTGGCAGGAATCGAACCCACGACCCCTTGGTTCGTAGCCAAGTACTCTATCCAGCTGAGCTACAGCCGCAACAGGGTTGTATTCTAGCAGTGCAAAAACGGCTCTCGGACGAAATCGGCAACTTTTTCGCGCTCATGCAAAGAAAAAGCCTGCCATCGATACAGACGGCAGGCTTTCATGCAGCTTGGTAGGGCGTGGCGGACTTGAACCGACGACCAAAGGATTATGAGTTCTGGAAAAAAGGACTGACAATCCTTTTGTCTCGTCCATCAAGCCTTGTGCCGCAAGGCCTCCACAACTCGTCTGGTCCGTCGTCGGTCCACGATTGCTGCACCAGACAAGCACCAGCCACCCAGCTATGGACCGGAAAACGACCGGCAGCTAATGCAGATTCCGGTCTTACTTGAGCACCCATTCCAGTGCTTCGTAGACAGGCGGCTGAAATTACATGGACAGTGAACCACAATTTGGTGGCCATGTTGACTGTAACTTTGACGGCTGCTTTCGACCGAGGCTGTGTGGAAACGCAAAAAACTATTAATGGCTGAACAATCCAACTGGCAGATTTCAGGCAAGCACGACTGAGGCGCCTTCGACGCAAAGAGCACCCTCAGCCTTCTCATTGCATTCCAGAGCCCTTGAGGTCGCTAATTTCCCGGTTTTAAAAGGGCTCACCCGCCCACCAGATGCATCGCCGTCATCGTTTTGTCGAACCCGAGGATTCCAAGCACTCGCTTGAGGTTGTAAGCCAGCACATTCAAGCTCATCTCCGTGCTGACGTTGCGCAGTCGCCTGGTCAGGAAGTGCGTGTACCCCATCCAATGCTTGAGGGTGCCAAACACGTGCTCGACTGTCCTTCTTCTCACCATCATGGCGTCGGGCATTTGGTCCAAGCGCCGTTGTGCTCGCTCCAGCACGTCTTCGTGCTCCCATCGGCTGATGCGGCGGTAGTCGCTCGGTGTGCATTGGGCTTTTATCGTGCATTGCGTACACGCACTGCTCCAGTAACGACGCATCTGTAAGCCGTTCTCTTGATGTGTTGGGCTTGGGAAGAATGGCTGCAATGCTTGTGTCTTCACACGCTTTGATTTGCTCACCGCTGTAATAGCCACGATCTGCAATAACTTGCAGTTTGCGTTTTCCCATTGCCTTGCGAGCTGCTTGAGCCATGGATGCCAGAGCAGCTCTGTCATGCCCTTGGTTGGTGACCTCATGAGTGACGATCAGGTGATGTTTGGCATCGACCGCCACCTGCACGTTATAGGCCACCATGCCCGAGCCTCGACCACTGGTTGCCATGGACCGTGCATCAGGATCTGCATCGAGAGTTGCTTCTCGGGCTGCTCTTTGAGTTGCTCCTTCACTGCATCGAGCACCCGCATTTGCTTGCGCAACATGGCGATCTTGTCTTGGAGCCTTGTGGTCTTGGCTTCGAGTTCCACAGGCTGCGTGCGGTCCGCTGTATCCAAAGCCGTCAGATAACGTTGGATGCTTTCTTCGATCTGCTGCTGCCGCTTGTCGATCTTGCCCAAGGTGAAGTTCTTGTCACGCGTGTTGACGGCTTTGAATTTGCTGCCATCAATGGCCACCAGCGCCTGGCTGAACAGTTTCAGATCACGGCAGAGAAGTACGAATCGGCGGCACACATTGCGAATGCCGGAGCCGTTGTCACGGCGGAAGTCTGCAATCGTTTTGAAGTCAGGAGCCAGGCGCCCAGTCAGCCACATCAGTTCAACGTTACGCTGGCATTCACGTTCAAGCCGTCTGCTCGATTGCAGCCGATTGAGATAGCCGTAGATGTAGATCTTGAGCAGCACGGCTGGGTGGTAAGAAGGTCTGCCCGTACAGGCAGGTTCTGCACCGTCAAAACCCAAAGCCTGCAGATTGAGTTCGCTGACAAAGGCATCGACAACACGTACCGGGTTGTCTCCAGCAATAAAGTCCTCCAGACATTCCGGCATCAGCGTCACTTGCTGCCGCGCTTGACCTTCAATGAATCGAGGCATGCCATCTCCCGAAACCGAGATGAATTGACTTTATTCAGGTCATGGGTTGGCTACGAGAGGGTTTTCACACAGCCTCGACCCTCAGCAGTCATCCGGCGCGTGGTCGCGAACAGCGGGTTCATGATAATTGTGAGCGCTTGCTATGGAAATACCGATGACTGCTTTTCCGTAGAGCAGTCATTGGCTGTAAATTGGCATCGTTAACCTGTTCTGCATCAACCTGTTGGTCGATAAAATTGGACGATGTTTGATCGATTGTCCATTCGCCACAAGCTGATTGTTTTGCTTGGTCTAAGCGCTGCGCTTGCGTTGCTGACATCCTCAATCATTGCGATTTATTCGACTTATGTCAGTGAATCGAAAGCATCATTGCGTGTTTTGCACCAAATTTCAGCCATCGTCAGCGAAAACATGCGTGCCGCATTGGCTTTCAGCGATTCCGCCAGTGCGAGAAACATGTTGGCGCCCTTGCATGCCGACCCACACATCCTATTTGCCGCAGTCAACGACGAATCCGGGCAGACGCTGGCCGAACATCGCTCCCTCAAGCTGGCAGGGGAGACAGAGCAATTGTTGAAGCTAGCACTGCAAGATAAACGGCTGAATCAAGCAGACAAGCTGGGCTCACAGGAGCATTTCGTTGAGCTCATAGAAGAAAACTATATGAGCGTACGGCTGCCGATTGTCTTCGAAGGCAAGTCCATCGGTTCGCTGGTGCTAGTTTCTGATACAGAGTTGCTCTGGACAAAAATACGTAATTTCATTTACATGCAAATTACTGCATCCATCGTGACCCTGGTGATGCTTCTGTTCCTGTCCTTGCGATGGCGAGCCTTGTTTACTCAGCCGATCACAGATTTGATTTCTGCCATGCAGACAGTGGCAGCGACCAAGAATTACCATTCCAGACTAAACTCCCGCCGCCGAGATGAGTTCGACGATCTCTATCAGGGCTTCAACGCCATGCTCGCGGAGATTAGCGAGCGTGACGAGCGCCTGAGTAAATTGGCGACAACCGATCCGCTCACAGGCCTAGCCAATCGCCGCCATGCCATTGAAACCATGCGAACCATGGCGACGCGCGCCTATCGCAAGAGGGAAGCCTTGGGCGTGATAATGTTGGATATCGATTTTTTCAAGCACGTCAATGACCGCTACGGGCACCCTGTTGGCGATAAGGTTATCAGGGAAATTGCCTCCATATTGCAGGCCAGCGCTCGTGAATATGATCTAGCCGCGCGTTTTGGAGGCGAGGAGTTTATTGTGCTCTGCGATGGCGGTACGTCGGAAACCACTGTGGCCGTTGCCGAGCGAATTCGCCTGGCCGTGGAAGAACGCAGGATCGAGTATGCACCTGGGGAGTTCATGAACGTATCGGTGAGCCTAGGGGTGTTTTCCACAACGCCGCAAGAAAATAATTCCATTGAACAGTGGATTTATGCAGCTGATCAAGCATTGTACCGCGCCAAAAATATGGGGCGTAACCGTCATGCCTTGGCATGACGGTCGATATTGGAGTGAGAGTCTTGCTGAGTAAATTATGGATGGCAGCCTTGCTTATACTCATGCAGGCCTCGGTGACTTGGGCAAGTGACGTGGAGCGAAAACTGGAGGCAGTATTCATTGGTCGCTTCGCCAGTTATATTGAGTGGCCGGTGAAGCCGCGCGACAAGTTCGTCATAACGTTGCTCGACGACAACCCTTTCGGTCAGTTGCTAGATCATTTGTATCAGGATAAACGAATTCATAACAAACCCATCGAGTTGCGCTACGCAAACCGGCTTGAACAAGTCGGTGAAACCGATGTGCTGTTTATCACGCTGACCAGTTATTCAGCTCGTCTTGCCGCAATAGGCTACGCCCAGAAGCACGGTATTTTGACAATTAGCGAAATCAAGGGTTTTGCTGAGGGCGGGGGTATCATTCAGCTCGATTTCGTCGAGCAAAACCCCCGAATCAAGATCAATCACGCTGCCGCCGTCAAGTCCGGCCTCAAGATCGGAGCCCCGTTACTGTCGATTGCCAACGTCTTGCGGGGAGACAATCAATGAAGCCAGGCGCTTACACGCTTCTGTTCTTTCTAATCAGTTCGGCGATTAGCACGTCGGCAGCTGCGGATAAGGCCGTTCAGGAAAGCAACGACTACTACAAACGGCCGCTCGATCAGTTACTGCAGGTAGAAACCCAAGCCAAGGCAGGGGTGGGGTCTCGAGGGGGTGACCGGGATGCGCTGGATGCCGAAGTGCCCATCGACGTTATTACCTCGTCGCAGCTGCAAGCCGCCGGGCAAGTCGGGCTGATTCGTGCGTTGGCGGTGCTAATCCCGGGCTTCAATTCGCCACAGCCGAGCATTGCCGACGGCACCGACCATGCGCCACCGTTTACCTTGCGTGGACTAAACCCAGATCAGGTACTGGTATTGATCAATGGCAAACGACTGCACCAAAGCTCGCTGTTACACAATAACGGTACGATCGGTCGCGGTAGTTCCGGCGTCGATCTCAACACCATACCGCTATATTCAATCGAGCGCGTCGAAGTCTTGCGCGACGGTGCCGCAGCTCAGTATGGCTCCGATGCGATTGCCGGCATCATCAACATTATCCTCAAGGGCTACGGTCAGCGCAGCCAGACAAACCTGATTTATGGCGCCACCAGTGCCGGTGATGGCATAACCCGCCAAGGCGACCTCTTCTACTCACTGCCCTTGGCGGGCGACGGTTTTGTCAACTTGACGACGGAATGGCGGGATCGCGGCTCGACCAACCGTGCCGGCCCCGATGCCCAGGATGGTGGGCACATCAATACCCATTTCGGCGATGCCCATACACAGGACGCACTCTTTGCGCTAAATGCCGAAGTGCCTCGTGGGGACACCACGCTTTATTTCCACGGCTTGTACGACCACCGTCACAGCAGTGCCGGCGCCTTCTATCGGCGGGCCGACGATGATCGCAACAACCATGCGATCTATCCCAATGGTTTCTTGCCGATGATCGAGCCGAAAATTCTCGATTTTTCCGTTACCGCGGGCCTTAAGGGAACGCTGGACGATGGAATGCGCTGGGATCTGAGCTATACCCATGGGGAAAACGACTACCACTTCTACGTCAATAATTCCCTGAATACCTCACTCGGCAATGCCACCCCGACATCCTTTGACAGCGGGGCGACGCGCTACACCCAGAAAATTGTGAATTTCGATCTGAGCAAGAAGATCGGTCGCCACACTCTAGCTGGCGGTTATGAATTCCGCCAGGAGCATTACCGTATTCTGTCGGGCGAACCGGCTTCCTACATGCTAGGGCCGGATAATAACTATGCATATGGAGCGCAAGGCATGCCAGGATTTAGTCCCGAAAACGCGACTTCGGCCGGCCGCCAAGCCCACTCACTATATGGCGACTTGAAGCTTGCTCTTTCGGACCGCCTGATACTCGACACCGCTGCGCGGTACGAGTATTACAGTGATTTTGGATCGACGATTAACGGCAAACTGGCATTGCGCTATCGCGCCAACGACGATCTGCTGTTGCGCGCCAGCACCAGCACAGGGTTTCGTGCACCGTCGCTGTCGCAAAGCCATTTCTCCTACACAGGCAGTTATCGCAACAGCAGCGATGATGCGGCCCAGTTCTGGGGCAACTATGCGGTCGACCATCCGGTGGCGCGCGCCTTGGGGGCGACCGACCTTAAGCCCGAAAAATCTAACCACATGACACTCGGCATGGTTTTCCAGCCATCGTCCCAATTAACTGCCAGTGCAGACTACTTCGTTACCGACATTTCGGATCGAATCATGCCAACCGGCTATATCGCGGGCTGGAACATGGCCTCACTCAGCCCCCAGGCAGTGGCCATCCTTGCACAGAACAATGTTGACGGCGCAGTTTATTTCACCAATGCAATCTCGACGCGGACCCAAGGTTTCGATCTGCGTTTGGAATATAAGTACAACTTCGAGCATGGGGGCAGACTAAAGCTTGTAGCGGCCTATCAGCGCAGCAAAACCCGCATCACCCAGGTCAATCAGGCACCCGGCATCCTCGGAGTACAGATGACCGACCTGATTCTGGACCCCTTTACACGGGTGCTGATGGAAGGCGGGCAACCGACCGACTCATTCAAATTCTGGTCAAAATACACGGTCGGCGACTACGGCATTGTCATGAACCTGAACCGCTTCGGCAGCTTTTCCAGCGTAAAGGGTTACGAAAAGGTCAGCTTTGCCGCCCGGTGGACACTTGATACCGAATTGTCCTACCGGCTGGGGAAGGACGTTACCCTGGCTTTGGGGGCAGTCAATTTGTTGAATGCTAAGCCCAAGGAGTGGGGGCAGACAGAGGATAGCCTAGTGGGGTCGGGCAAGGTGATTCGCTATTCCCAATACGCACCTTTCGGATATAACGGCGCTTACTATTACCTCCGGCTCGGAGTCACTTTCTAGTGATCCGATCTCATTTTTGGCGAGCCAACTCGAACAGTAGAAGTGGCACCGGTTTTTTTTGAACAAGTAGCTAAGCGAGATCTCTTCCCGGAAAAATATCCTGACAGCAGGCCGAACTTGGAGAGATCTATGACTATCAAATCACGACGCAAGCACAGTCCCGCATTCAAAGCCAAGGTTGCACTAGGGAGCCTCTGCATAACCCGATTCCAAGCGTCACAGTGCTTGAACGAGCGTGAGGTTCGCTCACCTCTGCCCCTCAAGAAGCCCGCGAAACGCGGGCTTCTTGCTTTTTAAGTGCCCGTAACAGACTTGGATTAGTTGTTTTCTAGCAAGCGACCACGGGCCATCCACAAGTTCGCCAAGGCAAATAGGGTGTGCAGTTGCTGCGTGTTCTTTCTCAAGCCGGCGTTGTTGCACAAATCAAGTTTGAGACGAGTTGCACCAAACCCCAGCCGTGGCTAGGCCACGGCTGCCGTCTGAGGACGGCCCAGTTCAGTGAATCGATTCAATATGGCTGCCCGAATATGCAGCTCGTTGACTTGGCGCTCAAAGGTTCTGGCCATCACCCGCTCACCTAGTCGCTTGATGCAGTTCATCTTGGTTTCCACCAAGCTTCGCCGGTGGTAGCCACTCCAGCGTTTCCAGAGACCTCGTCCCAATCTTCTGCATGCGGCAATCGCCGCATTGCGATGCACAAAGACGCTGCCCTTGCGGATTTGGGCATTCTTTCGAGGTGGGATGACTGGCATAGCTCCACGCCTGATGACTGCTTCATGGACTGGCTGCGTATCGTAGGCACCATCACCTGTCAGGCTCTCAAGCGCCTCATCCTCGGGTAACTGCTGCAGCAAGTCGGGCAGCACTGAAGCATCGCTCACATTGTTGGAGGTCACGCAGATGGCTCGTATCTGCAATGTTTGAGCATCGATGCCAATGTGCAGCTTGCGCCACTGGCGTCGGCGCTCTGGGCCATGCTTTTTGCATTTCCACTCGCCTTCGCCCAAGAACTTGATCCCTGTAGAGTCCACCAACAAGTGCAGCCCTGCTTGGCTGCGTGTGTACGGCACCTGAACATTCAGCTCAAGCTGCCGCCGGCACAGTGTACTGAAGTCTGGTACTGGCCATGCAAGGCCACACAGTTCAAGCACCGACTGCACCAGGCCCGTGGTTTGCCGGAGCGCCAGGCCAAACAGGTTTTTGAGCGTCAAACAAAATTGGATGGCTGCATCTGAGAACTTCGGGCTTCGCCCGCGTTTGCCGCTAGTAGCGGCAAACCAAGACATGCGCTTGTCCAGCCAGATGGACAACGAACCCCGCGCTTTAAGCGCAGCGTTGTATTGCTTCCAATTGGTGGTGCGGTAACGGGGCTTGCTCATGCCACAAGCCTACGGCCTGTGGCGCAGCGATTTATGCAACAACGCCCCACCGCGTCGCAACTCCCTGACACCCCGGCCCAGCTTGCGGCGCAACAGGGCCCGCAGGGTCACCCCATCCGAGTACCCGACCTGTGCGGCGACCTGGTCGACGCTGGCGTTCCCGGTGCGCAAGAGATGGACGGCATGCTCCACGCGCAGGTCCTGGAAATACGACAGCGGTGTCTTTCCCAAAACGCTTTGCAGCCGCCGGGCCAAGGTGCGCTCGCTTGTGCCCGCGGCGCTGGCCGCCTCGGCCAGCGAGAACCCCTGCGCGAGCCGACGTCTGGCCCAGCACTCGAAGCGCTCCACCATCGGGTCAGCATGCGCAAGGTGGTCGGGAATCACGAACTCGGCTTGCGAACTGCGTGTCTCGACCAGCAGATAGCGTGCCACCAGGGCCGCCAGCGCCGGACTGCGCCCCCGGATGATGCGCAAGGCCAAGTCGACGTGGGCCAAAGCGGCACCCGCGGTGGTGAAGCGTGTCGAGTTCACGATCATGCGTGACTCGTCCAGCGTGACGTTCGGATACCGCTGCCGAAACATCGGCCCCAGCCACCATGACGTCGTTGCACGATGCCCATCAAGCAGGCCACTCTCTGCAAGCAAGAAACTACCGGAGCAAGCGGCACCAAGGTGCGCGCCAGCGGTGGACCACTGCTGTAGCGCCGCGACCGCATCGGGCACATCGGGGCGTGTGAGCCGAGCCGAGAGCGTGTCAGGCATCTTGTCGCCAAACGCTGGCACGAGCACGACGTCTGGTTCGGGCACACCATGCGCAGTGACCACGGGGACCGTCAAGCCTTGCGCAGTTCGGATGCGACGCCGCACGCCCACCAGCGTGAGCTCTATGTGCCCGGGAGCCTGTGGCAGCGAGCCCGCCATCGCATTGGCTAAGCCCACTGTGTCAGTGAGCGCCGCAAGCCCCAGATCAAACACGCCATCACAAACAAGGAGGTGGAGTTTCATGGCAACAATGATATCAATGTTGTCATTATTGCCACTGGAGATGTCTTTCATGCAGACTTAGACTGCAGTCTCGTCGATCCCTTCAGCCACTTTTCCATTTACCCAAAGGAATACAGCATGACCAAGCTCGCCCTGTTTGTTCGCCTCGAAGCTAAACCCGGCCAGGAGGCTGCGCTTGCCGACTTCCTGGCCAGCGCACTGCCGCTCGCCAACGCCGAGTCCGGCACCACGGCCTGGTTCGCATTGAAGTTTGGCCCTTCGACATTCGGTGTGTTCGATGCCTTTGCTGATGAGGCAGGTCGCCAGGCACATCTGAACGGCCAGATCGCCGCGGCCTTGATGGCCAACGCAGCGACCTTGCTCAGTTCTCCGCCCAATATCGAGAAGGTCGAACTGCTTGCAGCCAAACTGCCTGCATGACAACTCGGCCTTGACCCCATCAGGTCACGCTGCAGGATGGGGGGCACACAGCCCTACGGGCGACCCCGACCTCCTTGCTGTCATTCTTGCAGTCTATGGATTCGCCGGCGAGAAAAGGGCAGATTCAAACCTGCCCGCCCACACCCTTGAACTTCTCCACAAACGCAGCGATCTTCTGAAACACCGTCTGCTTCTTGGTGAGGTACTACGGTGTTGATTTCCATCCAGAAGTGACCCACTGGGGGTGCGGACAAAAACTTGGACTACCAGGAGGTAGTTCATGTACTCATACGCAGACAGGATTCGTGCAGTTGAGCTTTACATCAAGCTTGGCTTGCGTGTCAGAGCCACGATTCGCCAGTTGGGGTACCCAACCAAGAACGCATTGAAAGGCTGGTATCAGCACTACCTGAAGCATCAGGATTTGCCAGCAAGCCAAGCTCCAAGAGCACCGAAATATTCGCTGCAGCAAAGGCAGGTGGCTATTGCTCATTACCTCGCCCATGATCGCTGTATTGCTGCAACGATGAGGGCTTTGGGTTATCCGGGTCGAGGAACGTTGACTGCGTGGGTTCGGCAAGACTGCCCCGAGACCAGCAAGATAGTAGGAAGGTCTTGGCCAGCTACAAAGCCTGATGCTTTGATGTGTGAGGGCGTGGTGCAACTGTGTACCCGTCAATCAACTGCACAGGAGATTGCGGACAAGTTAGGGGTGTGTAGGGGGACCTTGTACAACTGGAAAAATCAGTTGCTTGGCCCTTGTGCCCCTGCCTCGATGAAACACCGTCCAAAGCGATCGCCAGTGTTGGATGAAGCAGCGCTCAGGCGCCAAGTTGAATCATTGCGCCAGGATGTTCGGCGGCTGAAGATAGAGCGCGAGCTTCTTAAGCAGGCCCATGAAATCTTAAAAAATGGGTCCGACATTGACCTGCATCGGCTGGCAAACAAAGATAAGGCTGTGCTGGTTGAAGCGTTGCACGGGCAGTATGAATTGCCAGAACTGCTTTCTCTTGTTGGCCTTGCTAGAAGCTCATATTTTTACCATCGTGCCCGGCTGAAGCTGGCTGACAAATACGTTGATTTACGCCGAAGCATCACAGAGATCTTCGACAACAACTACCGTTGCTATGGATATCGCCGAGTCCAGGCATCCCTGCTCAAGGAGTGCACGGGCATCTCAGAGAAGGTGGTTCGCCGGCTGATGAAGCAGGAGGGGTTGATCGTGGCCAAGCCCAAACGCCGCAGATATAACTCATACCTTGGAGAGATAGGTGCTGCCCCGCAAAACCTCATCAATCGAGACTTCCATGCTGCTGCGCCCAATGAGAAGTGGCTTACCGACATTACTGAATTCCAGATTCCTGCTGGCAAGGTTTACCTGTCGCCAGTGATTGATTGCTTTGATGGGCTGGTGGTGAGCTGGTCGATTGGGACTCATCCCAACGCAAATCTCGTCAACACAATGCTGGATGCGGCCATTGATGCTGTTCAAGGCAACGAGAGCCGCCCTGTGATTCATTCTGATCGTGGAGCTCACTACCGATGGCCTGGCTGGCTCTCGAGGGTCCATGATGCAAAGTTGGTTCGCTCGATGTCTCGTAAAGGGTGCTCACCAGACAACGCTGCGTGCGAAGGCTTCTTTGGAAGGCTAAAGATGGAGCTGTTCTATCCCAACAACTGGCAATCAACAACGATTGAGCAGTTCATTGAAGCTGTCGATACTTACATTCGTTGGTACAACGAAAAACGTATCAAGGTATCTCTGGGACGTTTAAGTCCTGTGGAATACCGGAACAAACTTGGCCTAGCCGCATAAAACCAGTCCAAGTTTTTATCCGCACCTCCGGCGGGTCAGTTTTGCGTGGAAATTAACATCCTGGGAATGGGGATCACGGTCAGCGGTATGTTGCTGGTCTTGAGGGGGACGAATCAAGGTCGGTAAGTGTATTTAATCAGACCAATATCCAAATCAAAAGTGAGTGATTGCTATTGGTTGAGGGTTCCAGTTTGGAACTGCGCTACATTGCGAGCGTTGAGGACAGCCACCCGGCCGCAGCATCCAGGGTGGCCGCCAGCGGCAACTTCAAATCTCTGTCTGTTCAGAGATCTCTAGGGCATCGTCGACTTCGATGCCCAAGTACCTCACTGTTGACTCCAACTTTGAATGCCCGAGCAGCAACTGGACAGCGCGTAGGTTCTTTGTGCGGCGGTAGATCAGTGTCGCCTTTGTCCTGCGCATGGAATGAGTCCCGTACTCCATGCGGTCCAGGCCTAGCTCGTCAACCCAGTGACCGAGGATTCGGGCGTACTGCCGGGTCCCCAGATGTGGCGATGCGTGCAGCCTGCTTGGAAACAGGAAGTCCTCTGATTTCAGCCTTGCCAGCTTGATCCAGGCATGCAAGGCGTCACGGGCAGCCTGCGTGATCTCAAACTGCACTGGACGCTGAGTCTTGTGCTGCATGACGACCGCGCGCGATGCCACTTGGTCGCCGTGGCAGACATCCCGAACCTTGAGGGCGACGAGGTCGCATCCTCGCAGCTTGCTATCGATGCCTAAGTTGAAGAGAGCAAGCTCGCGCACCCGGCCTTCCATCTGGAGCCTTACGCGCAGCGCCCAAATGTCCTTGAGCTTGAACGGAGCCTTCTGCCCGACGATCTTGCCCTTGTTCCACGGCTCGCGATGAGCGGTATTACCTGTAGATCCCATGATGGTCTCCCATCGAGTTGAGGGACACACAGGATGCGCTGGCTTCGACTCGCATGAGCGATTAGTGATGCTCGGCTGCCACAGTCTCATGACCTTCAGCTTCCTGGCATAGCCATGAACTCAACATCTCGGCCAAAAGCGGCCGGTCGATGCAAACTTCCGAGCGGCGGCTTCAGGCTGGTTGCAGCCGCTGAGCTTTGGCAAGCTTGTGACGGCTGCCGCCGATACCAGACGTTGACCTGCTATCTGGCCGGATGTCCGCTGTACCTTTCAAACCTGAAACTGGCTGGATCGCTGTGCGCCAGACAACCTGAACGGCAGCTCTCGCAAGCTGCGAACTGGTGCTGTCGACCGAGGCTGTGTGGAAACGCAAAAATCTCATCGGCACCTCAGTCAGAAGTCCAAAGGCCCAAGCAAGTTTGGAACGAGCCGATGTAATCACCAGCTTACCTTTGTGTAGATTTAGCCTGCAGAGGTAGCAATGCTTCGAGAGCATCCAGATCCACAGCATCGTACTGTTCTGCTTTCATGAAGCGAGCTGCAAACACCTCCCACAGCCTAGTGTGCAGAAAGTAGCGGAACAACTCGGCGTCCAGGTGCTGCTTTTTACACATGAAGGCCATGATTCGCAGAGTCTCACTCAAGGTTTTGGCTGGTTTGTATGGGCGGTCTGCAGCGGTTAGTGCCTCAAATACATCACATATCGCCATCACTCGGTCCAACACACCCAGCCGCTCGCCAGGGATGCGGCGTGGATAGCCCTTGCCATCCAAGCGCTCATGGTGCGTCGCTGCCAACTCGGGCACCTGCTCCAAGCCTGCCGGCCAGGGCAGTCCTTTGAGCATGATGTAGGTTTGCACCATGTGGTCGTTGATCTTGAAACGATCTTCGTCGGTGAGGGTGCCGCGGCGGATACGAAGGTTGTGGAGTTCACCCAGGTTTTGCTGATAGGTCGGCAGCTTCATGTCAAAACCGTACTTGTTGCGCGGGTCTCCCGCTTCCACGGCGGGTCGGTCATCGCCCCAGGGAATCCGGTGCTCCGGCAGGTCCGCCAGCAAGGCTTCCATCGCTGGCAGCGCGGGCGCCTCGGGCCGCAATGCATCCAGTTGGCGCAGCTCCGCGGCCGACAAGCCCAGCCGATCATCGAAATGGCGTTGCCAGCCTTGCGCACCAATGCTGTGCAACTTGGCAATGGATTCATCGGACAGGAACTCGCCCCCCAGATTGCAGCTGGCGACAAATGCGAAGTCGTCTTGCAGTTGCAACTGGCGGGCGCGCAACTGCTCGGCGCTCAATGCACCACGCGTGGCGGCCAGTTCAGCATCCCGCCACAAGATTTCAAAACGCAGCCGCACTTCATGGATACGGTTGCGGATGACCTCAAGCTTGGTGGCCTTGTCGAGGATGTGTTCTGGACTGGTTACCTTGCCACAGTCGTGCAGCCACGCGCCCAAGTGGAACGCGTAGCGCTCGTTTTCGCTCATGCTGAAGTTTGCATACGGCCCATCAGTAGATGCATGCAAGCGATCCGCGAATTCGATGGCCATCTGCGGCACCCGCTCGCAATGGCCGCCGGTGTAGGGGCTTTTCGCGTCGATGGCATCGGCCATCAGTTGGATGATGGCATCGAACAAGCGCCGCTGCGATTCCAGAAGCTGGCGCGTCTCGATGGCCACGGCCAACATTCCCGAGAGACGACGGGCAAACCGGTGGAAGGCGGCATCTTCGTGCGCCACGTCGGCCTTGAACTCAAGCACCAAAAGTCCTTGCAGACCGCCTTGGCGACCCCGTAATTCAAAGTCGATCCGCTTGACGCTGGCCGACGCTGCGGCTCCAGCTCCGGCGTCAGGCAAGGGCGGGTAGGTGAAGCGCTCGGACAGGGGGGTGGCCAAACTGCCTGCCAGGGCGGTACGTTGCATGTGCCCAGATTGGGCATCCAACAGATAGACGACTGCTGCCTCGGATTGCGTGGCCTGGGTCAGTTGTTCAAGCACAAGCTGCAGCATGCGCTCGACCTCAGGCTCCGTGGCCAGGCTTTCCGTCAAGCTGAGGAAGGCTTCGATCGTGTCTCCCATGTGCTGCACGGCCTGAGACAGTTCGCCCACTTCGCTGACGCGGCTGGGAGGAAGCGGCGCTCCCGTAAATTCGAAGCGCGCGATGCGCAGACTGCGCTCGCTCAGCAGGATGATGCTTCGCCCAATGGCTTTGCCGGCTGCCCAGCCTAGGGGCAGCAGCAACAGAGCCAAGGCTACGGCCATGCCGATGAAGTAGAGTGCGCGTTGTCGTGCCTCTGCGGCCAGTTCGTCAAACGGAAGCATTTGCAGCAGGTCGAGTGCGGTGCCCAGCCCGATATCAATCTGTGTGTGCAGGCCCACCCAGCGGTGGCCCTCGATCTCCATCACCTGCGGTGTGCCAAGCGCCTTGGGAGTTTTGAGAAGTTGGAGTAACTGGGGTTCGTTGATGTCATCGAGCATCGGCTGCGCATCGCCGCCCACACTGTGCAGGTCGACTGTCGCTGCCATCACCTGGCCGCTGCTATGCAGCAAGGCAAGGCGGGTTCCCGGGGTGGCACGCAGTGTCAAGAGCAATTGCTCCAGGTCGTCAAAAGCTAAGTCGATGCCGACTACAGCATCGGCTGTTGCAGACTGCTTGCTCAGTGTCACACCCAGCCTCTGGGTGGTGGCAAACCGGTAGGGCCGCGTCAGTTGTGCGACACCAGGCTGTTGCCGCGCGACTGCGTACCAAGGACGCGTGCGCGGGTCATACTGGTAATCTGCTTTGTCCTGAACTTCTTGCAGATTACCGGCTTGGTCGAGAAAACGGTAACGACCAACGCGTCGGCCATCCGGCTGTTGTGTGACCGTTTGGACCAAAAACTCTGCCCCATCGGGCGCTGCCACACTTTGCCGTACGGCACCCTGTCTCAAAGAGCGTACCAGGACGAAATCACCATTTGGGTAGGCAACATACACGGCGGCTTCCAGCGGGTTGGCGCGCAATTCGTCCAACAATGCATCCAGCGCCTGCAAACGGCTGGATTCATCCGTCGCCAAGGGCAGTCGCCCTGCACCGATATGGCGCAATGCCCCCTGCGCCGGTGTCAACTGCAAGCGAATCTGCTGGCTTAATACTAAGCTGTCGCGGGCTGCGCGCTGACCAGAATCTTGAACCAATCGCTGGGTTGTGGCCACCCACCCGAGGCCAATCAGCAAGATAGCCACCAAGCCCATGCAGGCCATGGTCAAGACCGCGATGTGCACGCGAATGCGGAACTGCCGGGGGACGCCTAGGGAGTGGTTCATCAGATAGTCTTTCGGCAGGTAGGGTCACCTGGAATCGTGGTTTTCAGTCTAATTTGCCTACAGCCAAATTAATCTTGCGACTTAGTTTCGATGTTGTGTTAGCACACCACGATGACACTGCTGTTCTCTTTAGGTGATAGAAATCACCTGCGCAATTTTTGCTAGCCTCGAGATAAGCCTATTGCTACACCCTGAAACGCCTCTTTAGCAGGGTTCGCGCCTAACGATGTAGTCGATTGACTGCTCCGGAGCGGACGCGGGCGTTCAGAGCATGCAGGCATTCAATGTCTGGTATTGAAGATTGCGGCTGTTGAACTACCAGATCGTGACTGACTCAGATCAGCCTGATGCAGCCCTTGGAGACGTATCGGTTAGTGACTACAACTGCCGCCAGAATCAATCCTTCGGACATTAATATTCCGCCCCCCCCACAAAAAAAGCCAACCTCTAAAGAGGTTGGCTTTTTCATTTTGGTGGGCCTCCCGTGAGTCGAACACGGCACCAACGGATTATGAGTCCGCTGCTCTAACCAAGCATGAGCTAGAGGCCCGAAACTTCACCAAAAACCGCCGAACAGGCAATCTTTTAGTCTACCGTTCTCTGGACCAGACATGCACCAGACAACGTTTTTAACTGCCAGATCAGACTGAAATTAAGCAGTCTAACCTTTTGAAACTAAAGCAGAACTCCCTTTTGCTTCTCCACGATGTAGAAGAATTATGAGTCCTCTGCTCTAACCAACTGAGCTAACGCCCCAACACTGACAACAGCCGTGGCTGCCACCAGAAAAACTTCGCCATTGTAGGGCCTAACGCTTGTGACTCAGAGCATTGCTCACCAGTTTGGACGTGATATCGACAATCTGGATCATCTTGTCGTAGTGCATGCGTGTGGGGCCAATCACCCCCAGAGTGCCTACCACCTTGCCGTCAAGCTCATAGGGAGCGCTCACTACAGACAAATCTTCAAACGGTACGGTCTGGCTCTCGCCACCGATATAGATGCGCACGCCATCGGCCTGATTGGAGAAGTCCAGCAACCTGAGGATTTGCGTTTTCTGCTCGAACAGGTCGAAAGCACGACGCAGATTGCCCATATCGCTGGAAAAATCGCTCACGGACAGCAGATTGCGCTCGCCGGCGATCACCACGTCCTCGCGATCATGGTTGCTCATGACCTCAGTGCCTACATTCACCGCCGCCTGCATGAGGCTGGCAACCTGGCCCCGCAATTGCTCCACCTCGGTTTGCAGCCGCGTGCGCACCTCCTCCATTGCCAGACCGGCGTAATGGTGATTGAGGAAATTCGAGGCTTCTATCAGTTGCGAGGACTCGTAGTCCACATCTGTGAAGATCACGCGGTTTTGCACATCGCCTTCGGGCGAGACGATGATGACCAGAAAGCGCCGCTCCGACAGGCGCACGAACTCGATATGCTTGAAGACGGAGCTGCGACGCGGCACCATGACCACACCCACGAACTGGGAGAGGTTGGACAGCAGATTGGCCGCATTGGCAATCACCTTCTGCGGCTGTTCAGGCATCAGGCCGGGCGTTACAAGATCGCAGCGGTCCACCGTCAGCATGGTGTCGACAAACAGGCGGTATCCCCTGGCTGTCGGCACGCGGCCTGCCGATGTGTGAGGGCTGATGATCAGACCCATCTCTTCCAGGTCGGCCATCACATTGCGTATGGTGGCAGGCGACAATTCAAGCCCGGATGCACGTGAAAGAGTGCGCGAGCCGACTGGTTGACCGTCAGCGATGTAACGCTCGATCAGCGCTTTGAGCAATAACTTGGCACGTTCGTCGAGCATGATTTCATTTTAATGATGTAATTTCCCAGATGACATCCACGTTCCACCATATTGCCCTGATCGGCAAGTACCACACACCCGCAGCAGGCGTTCCGTCCGATGCAGCCAGCGCAGCACTGCAACGGATTGCCGGTTATGTGCGCAGCATGGGTTGTGAGGTGATTCTGGATACCCAGTCCGCCATCTACGCGGGCCTGCCCGATTACCCGAGCATGGACGTGGACGGCCTGGGCAGGCATTGCGACCTCGGCCTGGTGGTGGGCGGAGACGGCACCATGCTGGGCGTGTGCCGCCATCTGGCGCGCTATGGCACACCGCTGGTCGGCATCAACCAGGGCCGCCTGGGGTTTGTCACCGATATCGCCCTGGATGAATTCGAAGCCTCCATCACGCCCATATTGCAGGGCGAGTACGAGGAAGACGAACGCCCCCTGATGAATGCTCGCGTCATGCGCGACGGCCAGTGCGTTTTTGAAGCCCAGGCCATGAATGATGTGGTGGTAAACCGTGGCTCGACCTCGGGCATGGTGGAGCTGCGCATCGAGGTCGGCGGCAGCTTTGTCTCCAACCAGCGTGCGGACGGCTTGATCGTGGCCACCCCCACGGGCTCCACCGCCTATGCGCTCTCGGCCGGCGGTCCCATGCTGCACCCTTCGATTCCGGCCTGGGTGATGGTGCCCATCGCGCCGCACAACCTCTCCAACCGTCCCATCGTGCTCTCCGACGCCCAGGAAGTGACTATCGAGGTAGTGGGCGGCCGAGGCGACGCCAGCGCGAACTTCGACATGCAGTCCCTGAAATCGCTGCAGCATGGCGACCGCATCCTGGTGACGCGCGCCGATCACAGCGTGCACTTTCTGCACCCCAAGGGCTGGAATTACTTCGACACCCTGCGCAAAAAACTGGGCTGGAACGAGGGAGGCGTCTGACCATGGCCTTGAAGCGCATCGTCCTGCGGGACTTTGTGATTGTCCAGTCACTCGATCTGGACTGGCAGACCGGCTTCACGGTGCTTACCGGCGAAACCGGGGCCGGCAAATCCATCATGCTTGACGCTCTGCAACTGGTGCTGGGCGCACGAGCCGATGCACAGGTGGTGCGCGAAGGCTGCCCTCAGGCCGATATTTGCGCAGAGTTCGATTGCCCACCCCATCTTCATGAATGGCTGGAAGAGTCGGGTTTTGCACAGGAGCAGGATTTGCTGCTGCGCCGCGTCATCGACAGTCTGGGCCGCAGCCGCGCCTGGATCAACGGCTCTCCCGCCACGGCCACGCAGCTGCGCCATCTGGGCGATCAGCTGATCGATATTCACGGCCAGCATGCCTGGCAAAGCCTGACCCGCCCGGACGCAGCACGCGCCATGCTGGATACCTATGGCGGCATTGAAACGGCTCAGCTCAAATCGCTTTGGCTGGACTGGCGCCAGAACCATCAGGCACTGGAGCAGGCGCTCTCGGCCCAGGACAATCTGCAACGCGAACGGGAGCGCCTGCAATGGCAGATCTCCGAGCTGGACAAGCTGTCGCCGCGCGCCGAAGAGTGGGATGAGCTCAATGCCCAGCACACACGTCTGTCACACGCACAGACCTTGATGGACTCGGCCCAGTCCTGCCTGCAGCTGCTGGAGGATGACGATTCGGGAGCGGCCACCCCATTGGGCAGAGCCCACCACCTGCTGCAGGACCAGGAGCATCTTGAGCCTGAGTTTCAGAGCATTGCCGACGTACTGGGCTCCTGTGTGGCACAGCTGCACGATGCCCGTCACTCGCTGCAGGCCTATCTGCGCCGCGCCGATCTGGATCCCGAGCTGCTGGCCGATCTCGATGAACGCCTGTCGCTGTGGATGCAACTGGCGCGCCGCTACAAGCGCACGCCCGAGGACTTGCCCGCCCTGCTCGAAGGCTGGAAACAGGAGCTGCACCAGCTGGATGCTGCCGTCGACGTGGAGGGACTGCGCGCCAAAGAGCAAGCCGCCCACCTCAGGTATCAGGCCGAGGCGCGAAAAATCTCGCAGCAGCGCACCTTGGCTGCACCACGCCTGTCACGCGCCATCACCCAGTCCATGCAAAGTCTGGGCATGAAGGGCGGCCGTTTCGAAGTGCAGCTGGAGCATGCCGATGCCGCCAGTCCTGCGGGCACGGACAGCATCACTTTTCTGGTTGCCGGTCATACCGGCGCCACACCCAAACCCGTTGCCAAGGTGGCATCGGGCGGCGAGTTGTCGCGCATCTCGCTGGCCATTGCCGTGACCACCAGCGAACTAGGCCAGGCCGGAACCCTGATTTTTGACGAGGTGGACTCCGGCGTGGGTGGAGCCGTGGCCGAAACCGTGGGCCGCCTCATGCACTCGCTCGGCGGCTCGCGCCAGGTGCTGGCCGTCACCCACCTGCCCCAGGTCGCTGCCTATGCAGACCAGCACTACCGGGTGACCAAGCGCCCCAAGTCCAACACCACCATCAGCAGCGTGGATCCACTGACTGGCGACGAGCGCGAGATGGAAATGGCCCGCATGCTGGGCGGCGAGCACCTGTCCGAAGCAACCATGGCCCATGCCAGAGAAATGCTGGCCATGGCAAGATTGCCTGCAAAGCAGGCCGCAAACAGCGCCCAGCGTCCATCGGGCACCCAGGCCCGAAGTGCCAAGGCCAGCAATACAGCACGCAAAAGCGGCAAAGTCAGAGGAGTTTGAAATCATGTCCATGGAGATTGTTCTGATCAGCGGCATGTCCGGATCGGGCAAATCCGTTGCGCTGCATGCGCTGGAGGATGCTGGCTACTACTGCGTCGACAACCTGCCCCCGGAGCTGCTGCAGTCCTTTGTGGAGCTCAAGCTCAATCATCAGGACGAGAAAGTGGCCATTGCCATGGATGCACGCAGCGCCAAGGGCCTGCCTCAGCTGCCTGAGCAGCTGCATCGCCTCAAAAAGCAGGGGCTGATGCCACGCATGATTTTTCTCGATGCCGACAGCAGCACTCTGATCAGGCGCTTTTCGGAAACCCGCAGGCGCCACCCTCTGTCTCCGGGCTCCCAGACGAACGAGCGCCAGGCACTGGAGCTCGACATCGAAAAGGAACGCGAGCTGCTGGGCCTGCTGCGCGACCGCTCCATCGTCATCGACACCGGCGACCTCAAGTCGGCGCAGCTGCAAAGCTATATCAAGCAGATCATCGAAGCGCCCACAGGGCAGATGACGCTGATGTTCCAGTCCTTTGGGTTCAAGCACAGCATGCCTACAGACTCTGACTATGTGTTTGATGTGCGCATGCTGCCCAATCCCTTCTACGACAAGGAACTGCGTGCCTTGACGGGCCTGGACAAGCCGGTTGCGGACTATCTGGGCGCCTTGCCCGAGGTGCAGCAGATGCAGCTGGATATACAGCAGTTCCTCGAACGCTGGCTGCCGATGCTGGCCAGAGACCACCGCAGCTATGTCACCGTGGGCATAGGCTGCACGGGTGGGCAGCACCGCTCGGTCTTTCTCGTCGAAGCTCTCGCCAGGCATTTCGAGAAGCAGTGGCCCACCGTCCGTCGCCACCGCTCTCTGGATTTCCGCGACAAATTCATCCAGGTTTCTCAGCAGTTTCTGGCCCCGGACGCCATCCATCCGATCAGCTGACCCGCATGCTCAGCCCTCAGACGTCAGCCATGCAGGTGCTGCTGCTCGAAGACGACCCGGCCATTGCAAGAACGATTTGCTACGCTCTGGAGCGCGAGGGCATTGCCGTCACCCACAGCCTGCTGATCGCCGATGCGCGTCAGCAATGGAGCAGGACAGCGTTTGATGTGCTGCTCATGGACGTAGGCCTTCCCGACGGCAACGGCCTGGACTGGTGCCGCGAGCTGCGCTCTGCCGGCTCCATTGTTCCGGCTCTGGTGCTCAGTGCCAGAGGTGAGGAGATGGACAAGGTTCTGGGCCTGGAGCTGGGCGCAGACGACTATCTGACCAAGCCCTTCAGCCCGCGCGAGCTGCTGGCGCGCACCCGCGCCCTGCTGCGCCGCTCCAGGCAATTCCAGCCTGCAGCACCCGCCCAGCTTGCGAAAGCACTTCAAATAGATGAGCAAGGGCAGCGTGCACTGATCCACAGCAAGGCGCTGGATCTGACACGGCGCGAATACCAGCTGCTGCAGAGCCTGGTCAACGCGGCAGGCCGCATCCTGAGCCGCGACGCCTTGCTGGAGCAAATCTGGGGGCTGGACAGCGAGAGCACGGACCGCACGGTGGATACCCACATCAAGACCCTGCGCGCCAAACTGCGCGAGCGTTTGCCCGATCAGGAGCTCATCGTCACCCACCGCGGTCTGGGCTATAGCCTGAACCAGCCCGGATAGCCGGTATGCGTCTGGGCCTGCGTCTCTTCTTTGCCTTCTTCGTGATCAACGGTCTGGCCGCCTTTTTCGTGCTGCGCGTCTTCATGGTGGAGATCAAGCCCAGCGTACGCAAGGTGACCGAGGACACGCTGGTGGAGACCGCCTATGCGCTGGCCACGCTGGCCAGTGCCGACATGGAAAAAGGCCGGCTGCAGGCCGGTTCGGACAGCACGTTTGCCGCTCAGCTGCAGGGCTACACGCAAAAGCCGATACAGGCCTGGATCTGGGACACACGCAAGACCACGCTGGATCTGCGCATCACCGTCACCGACGCCCGGGGCATGGTGCTGTTCGACTCCCAGGGCAGGGACCAGGGCGCCGACTACTCGCGCTGGCGCGATGTCTATCTGACGCTGCGCGGTGAATACGGCGCGCGCACCACGCGAGCCATCAAGGAGGACGAATCCAGCAGCGTCATGTATGTCTCCGCGCCCATCATGGTGGACGGCAGGATTGCCGGGGTGCTGACCGCCTCCAAGCCCTCCAGCTCGGTACAGAAAATCGTCGACAGCGCAGAGCAGAAGATTCTGCGCGGCGGCCTGCTGTTCGTGCTGCTGTCCGCCGCCGTGGGCTGTGCGGTGACCTGGTGGTTTGTGCTTCACGTGCGCCGGCTGCGCAACTATGCGCAGCATGTACAGGCCCCCACGCTCAACGAGTCCGCCCACCCCGTACAGGCCTCGGCCCCTGCTTCCATACCCGACATGCCCGGCGAGCTGGGCGAGCTGGCCCAGGCCATGGACAATATGCGCAAGCGCCTGGAGGGGCGCGACTATATCGAGGGCTATGTACGCGCCCTGACCCATGAACTCAAAAGCCCGGTAGCCGCCATACGCGGCGCAGGCGAGTTGCTGCAGGAAGAGCTGCCGCCCCAGGACCGGGCCCTGTTTGCCAGACAGGTGGTGGACCAGAGCCTGCGTCTGCAGAATCTGATCGACCAGCTGCTCCAGCTCAGCCGCCTTGAGCAGCGCCAGCAACTGGACACCCGCCATGGCTGCAGCCTGATGGAATGCGCCCGGCAAGCCATGGCTGCGCTGCAAAGCCATGCCGAGCAACGCGGCATGGCCATGCACCTGAGCGGCATGGACAGCAGCGGCCCCTGGGAGGCCGGCCTGGTCACCCTGGCCATCAGCAATCTGCTGCAGAACGCCCTGGATTTCTCAGCAGAGAACAGCGTGATCGAGCTTGAGCTGGCCCCACACCGCATCACCGTCAGCGATCAGGGTCCGGGCGTGGCCGAGCCCTTGCTGGCCCGCCTTGGCGAGCGCTTCTTCACGACCCCCAGACCCAACGGAGAGCGCAGCGGCACCGGGCTGGGCCTGTCCATCGTCACCCGCATCATGCATCTTCATGGCGGCAGCATGCAGTTCCGAAATCGCCACCCCGGCCTTGTCGTGACACTGGATTTCGCGCCCCAAAGCTGAGCGACCAAGGTTTTCGGGCAGGACTTCACACCCGCTTCACAGACTTCATTGCGTCCACACAGTCGCTGCCGACACTGCGTCCTGAACCCCTCATTCAGGAGCACGCATGAAAAACCGACTGCTGTTCAAGACAGTCTCACTGCTGATCGTTCTGGCCCTGCTCATGGCCGGCCTGTCCATGATTCAGGACGTGGTGAAAGACCGCATACGCAACCGAGACTACGCCGTGCAAAGCGTGGTCTCCAGCCTGGCCGGTACGCAAACGCTGATTGGTCCTGCCCTGGTGCAGAACTGCACCGAAACCACCAGCACGACCAATGGCAAGAAAATCGAGTACAGCACCCGCGAATTCCAGCGCATGCTGCTGCCCGACACGCTCAACCACGATGCCAACGCCAAGATGGAAGAGCGCTCACGAGGCCTGCACCACATCAACACCTATGTGCTGCACGACCAGATATCGGCCGGTTTTGCCAATGCCGCGCAGTATGCGGAGCTGCCCAAACCCAGCGAGCCCAACGCCGTGGTGCGCTGCAAGAAAGTCTTTGCGGCATTCGTGCTCAGCGACCCCCGCGGCATCCGCAGCGCGACGCTGCAGGCCAACGGCCAGGATCTGGCCGTCGAATCCGGCACGCCACTGGAGCGCTACGGCAAGGGCATCCAGGCAGAGATTGACGCCAGCCTGCTGAAAAAAGGCCAGGCCCTGAACCTCGAGCTCAAGCTGCAGCTGCTGGGTACGGAGCAGCTCGCCTTCAGCCCCATCGCCACGGAAAACAAGGTCACGCTGACTGCCGACTGGCCTCATCCCTCGTTTGGCGGCAGCTTTCTACCCAGCCGACGCGAGGTGACGGACAGCGGATTCACCGCCAGCTGGGAGCTGTCCTCGCTGGCCACCTCTGCCAGCACGGCCTTCACCCGCCAGCAACGTCTTTGCAGCCCCGGCAACTGGGGCAGCTCGGAAACCTATGCCGCCTCTGCAGCCCGTGGCCATGACGACAGCGGTCCCTGCCTCGAAACCATGGACACGGAGTTCGTCAACCCCGTCAATGTCTACTCGCTGAGCGAGCGCGCCACCAAGTACGGCATTCTTTTTGTGATCCTGACCTTTGTCGCGGTCGGCCTGTTCGAAGTCATGAAAAAGCTGCGCGTTCACCCTGTGCAGTACCTGCTGGTCGGCTCGGCCCTGTGCAGCTTCTTCCTGTTGCTCATCAGTCTGTCCGAACATCTGGGCTTTGCCACGGCCTATGCGGTTGCGGCCAGCTCCTGCGTGGCTCTGCTGGCCTTCTATGCCAGCCACATTCTGGGCAGCATCAGACGCGGCCTGCCGTTCGCGGTTGCCATCTCGGCCCTGTACGGCCTGCTGTATGTGCTGCTGCAGCTGGAGCAGACCGCTCTGGTCGTCGGCTCCATCGCCCTGTTCGGCGTGCTGGCCCTGGTCATGATCTGCACCCGTCATGTGGACTGGTACGCCTTTGGACGCAGCGAGAACGAAGCGCCAAGCAAGTCTTCGAAACAAGAGGAGGCCGCATGAACCAGTCACGACACAGCCCGCAGGCTCAGGCCTTGCTGAACACGTCGTCGCGCCACCTGCTCGGCGAGCCTGGCCGGCTCAGCGTGCAGCAGTACCGGCAACTCTGGCTGAGCGCACAAAGCCAAGGCGACCGCAAGGCGCAGCAAGTCCTGCGCCAGCAGGTGGTGGCCGCCGGCCGGCAATTGCAGACACAGCGCGGCAACCCGCAGGCCAAGGCCCTGTGGCTGGCCTTGATGGGGCTGCGCTGCTCCATGCTGATGCCCAGATTGCGTTTCTGAAATCTGCAGCCATCAAAAAAGGTGACGCCGGCCGTCACCTTTTTTCATTCATGCGGCAGGCGTTCAGGCCAGCTCGGCATCGAGCAGTTTGCGGATCGGGGCCGGCAGACCCAGCTCGGCCCAGGCCGCTGCATCCGCCCAGCAGGATTCATCGGCCTCTGAGAGCAGGGCGGCGTGCGCCTGATCGACGGGCACCAGAACTGGATGCAGGTGCAGATCCTTGTGGGTCAGCACATGCAGAAAGCCGGGAAGATCCTGCCAGCCCCGGGTCCCGTCCTGAGGCCATGCGGCCTGCACATGGCTTTGCAGTGCCGCATAGTCTTCAAAGACAGGCGGACTGTAAAGCCCGGCCCAGATACCGGCTTGCGGGCGCTTTTGCAGCCATACGCGACGCTGCGCATCCACCGCCAGCAGCAGCCACCAGGACTCGGCGCTGCGCTTGATCCTGCGCGTGCGCACGGGATAGTTTTCGGGGTTGCCGGCACGGGCCGCCCGGCATTCGGAGTGCAAGGGGCACACCAGGCAAGTGGGCTTGCGCGATGTGCAGACGCTGGCGCCCAGATCCATCATGCCCTGGGTGTAACGCGGCATGGCTTCGTGCAGATTCTCTGTGGGACACAGTTGCTGGGCGTGTTCCCAGAGCTGCTTTTCATTTCTGGACTGCGCCAGATCCGCATCGAACGCCAGCACCCGTGTGAGAACACGTCGCACATTGGCATCCAGAATCGGCACCCGCTCGGAAAAGCAGAACGATGAAATGGCGCCAGCCGTGGAGCGGCCAATGCCAGGCAAGGTCGCCAATTCTTCGGCCGTTTGCGGGAAGGCCCCGCCCCATTGCTCCATCACGGTCTGCGCGCATTTATGCAGATTGCGCGCGCGGCTGTAGTAGCCCAGGCCGCTCCACAGCGCCAGCACGGCATCCTGCGGTGCAGCCGCCAGGCTGGCCACATCCGGAAAAGCGTCCAGGAAGCGCTGGTAGTAGCCCAGCACGGTGCTGACCTGGGTCTGCTGCAGCATGATTTCAGACAGCCAGACGCGGTAAGGGTCACGGGTTTGCTGCCAGGGCAGATGATTGCGGCCATGGCTGGCCTGCCACTGCACTACGGCTGCGGCAATCGAAGGGAGAGTCAAGATTTCAAGCTACCAGGTTGATGTCCAACGGCATGGACGCGGCCTGCTGCCGCTCGGCCGCAATCGGATCCAGCAGTTGCGCCGATGCGCTGATCAGCTGCGTCTGCAGCATTCCCAGGCGGGCTTGCGCATTTTCCATGTCGGCAATGCGCTCCTCCAGCTCAGTGGCCGCACCGCTGATCCGGTCTACGGCCTCCAGGCGGCGCGTGTAACTGCGTTTACGTTCGCGCAATTGTGCATCGACTGGTGCAGTCAGTGATTTGCTCCACATATCCACGTCGTTCGATGCCGCTTCAAACACCGTGCGCAAACGCAGCGCCAGCGCCTTGATCAGGCGTTGCGAAAAGTCGGCACTGCCGAGCCTGATGACACTGCTAAGTCCCAGATACTGGGTGTAACTGCCCTCGATGCTGCGCAAGTCGTCCTTGAGCTCGGACAACACCAGCTGCGGCGGTGCCTGCAGGGAGAAGCCAAACTCCGCATTGAGTTCCTTGAACGAGGAACTCATCATTGTCTGGATCTCATCGGCCTGGTCCTGCACCTTTGCAGCCACGGCATGCAGATGCTCGAAAGTCTGTTCATAGACCTTGCGCAGGCCAAGTTTGAGCCCGCGCTGATCCAGCGCCTCTTTCAGCTCGGCCAATTCGGCCTTCAAAGTGCTCGAGCTCAGAAGCCGGAAAAGCTCCTTGAGCATGCGCATATGGATGTTGCGCATGGCCTGGATGCGGCTGGCACTCTGGTCGAATTCCTTGTGCTCGGCCTCGATGCGGGCACGCATGCTGGCGATCACCGTCGCATTCTTGCCGCGCAGGCCGCAGAGCTCGGCCAGCTGGTCGTCGAGATCGCCGCGGCGCATGTTGATGACGCGTTCCACCTGCGACTGCAGTTGTTGCACATTGGTACGCACAGCGGCCTGCAGCACTTTCTGGCGCTGTCCCATGATGCCATTGGCCAGAAGATCTTCAAAAGCGGGCAGACCGCTGGCCTGGAGCAGGCTGTCGTTACGCCCCACCTTGGCGACCAGCCCCTTCTGGGCGGAGATGGGCAGCACGCGCTCCAGCGCCACCCCCAGCAACTGGGCCGAGTCCTGCTGCTGACGGCGCAACTGGGCCTGCACCTGCGCGCCAGAACTCAGACTGTCCCACAGCGTATCCACCTTGTTGAGCACCACCAGACGCGATGCAGCCAGTGCGTCATCGCTCCCCGCCTTGCCTGCTCCTGCCGGCAGCACATGGTCGCGCCAGATGGCAAGGTCGGACTTGGTCACGCCGGTATCGGCGCCCAGCACAAAGACCACGGCATGTGCCTGGGGTATCAGATTGACGGTCAGCTCCGGCTCTGCCCCCACTGCATTCAGGCCAGGCGTATCGAGAATCACCAACCCCTGTTTGAGCAGCGGATGAGGCATATTGATCAAGGCATGGCGCCACATTGGCACTTCGACCCAACCGTCGGCATCGACCATGGGGTTGTCGGCAGTCTCGTCGTCATGCCAAAAGCCCCAGGCCCTGGCCTGATCGATGGAGACCTTGCGCACCTCGGCCACCTTGGCCAGCGTGTCGGATATCTGCTGCGCATCGGCGATATCCAGCGGCTGCTGCACCCAGGCGTCGGGACGCATGCGCCACTGGCCCAGGCTCTCCGGCGACTCTCTGGTATCGATGGGCAGCAGGCACAGACAGGGCGGCAGCTCCGGCTCCCATCCCAGCTCCGCTGGACACATGGTGGTGCGGCCTGCACTGGCCGGCATCAGCCGGCGGCCGTAATGGGCAAAGAAGACAGCGTTGATAAGCTCGGATTTGCCGCGCGAGAACTCGGCCACGAAGGCAACCATGACCTTGTCGGTGCGCATCTGCTCTTCCAGTCTCTGCAAGCGCTCCTGCACCGAGGCGTCCAGCAGATCCTGGTCCATCAACCATTCACGCAGCTCCTGCAGTTGGGTGGCAAAGCCTCGTCGCCAGGCGCCATACTGATCGAACTGCTCGTTGAATGAAGCTGACACATCTACCCCTCTTGTTTGTCTGAGTCGCCGTGCCAGCCGGGGCTGACAGCCTGATCAATATATAGCATTGCCCCTTGACAGCATCTGCGGCTCTTCCAGAGGCTGGCCTGATATATCCAGCCGCAAAGTATCTGCGCGCAACGGCGCAGAACAGCGCCAACGTCCTGGCATTGGCGACGCCTTTGAAGCATATCAAGCATCAAAATGAAATTGTGACGTCAAAACATGCCTGAACGCATACTCAAACTGCGGTATTAGCTATCAAATTCTGAGTTTTCGCTGCTTTCTGGCAGCGGGCGCAGTAATAGGTGCTGCGCTGCCCCTGGCGCATGAGCTGGATGGCGGCGCCGCAATGCGAGCAAGGCTGGCCATCGCGGCCATAGACCTGGGCCTCCAACTGAAAGTGCCCTTCCATGCCGTTGGCTGCGGAAAAGTCGCGCAAGGTCGTGCCGCCTTTCTCCACCGCCAAGGCCAGCACGGTGCGAATGGCCTCATACAAAACCTTGACCTTGCGCCTGCCCACATCGCGCGCCGGTGTTGTCGGGTGAATCCGCGAGAGAAACAACACCTCGGAAGCATAGATATTGCCGACACCGACCACCACGCTGCCGCTGAGCAGCAACTGCTTGATGGGCGAGCGACTGGCAGCCAGCCCGGCTTGAAAGGCATCCAGCGTGAATCCGTCGCTCAGCGGCTCCATACCCAGATGGTCAAGCAGCTTGCGCGCCAAGGCATCGCCCTCATCCGGAACATAGATCACGGCACCGAAGCGGCGCGGATCATGCAGGCGCAGCAGGCCCCGCGATGTCTGCAGGTCGAAGTGATCATGCGCTCCGCCAGCGCCCAGCGGCTCCTCGTCGCGGCCCGCAAAGCGCAGGCTGCCCGACATGCCCAGGTGCATGAGCAGCAGACCTTCGCTCAGGTCCAGCAGCAGATACTTGCCGCGTCTGCGCACGCCCAGCACGACTCTGCCGGCCAGTGCCTGCGGCAACAGCCCCAGGGGCCAGCGCAGGGGCTTTCCCAAGGTGGCTTTCTCAATCTGCGCACCCGCAATGCGGTCAGCAAAAGAGCGGCGCGTAACCTCGACTTCGGGCAACTCAGGCATGCAATCTCATCTTCGCCAAGTGTTCAACAAGCTTGGATTATTATGAGCCGATGGTTCATCCTCTACGTTTTCAGGGACTCGCCGTGGCCGCCGTTCTGGCCATGGGATCGGCAATCGCATCCGCCCAGACCGCTGACCCGCCATCCCAGCAGGACAAGATCGAGCAAAGCACCGATCTCGAACAGGCCGCAGAGCGTGAGAATGAGCAAGCTGCCCTCTCTGCCGAGCTGTTCTACGAAATCCTGGTGGGAGAGATGGCCGCTCAGGAAGGTGCTCTGACGGACGCTCAGGCCCTGATGATGGAGGCCGCGCGCAGCAGCAACAACGAAAAGCTCTATCGCCGCGCCACCGAACTTGCCGTCCAGTCCCGCTCGGGCGACCGCGCACTGCGCAATGCCCGCGCCTGGCTGGAGGCCTACCCCGAATCACGCGATGCCAACCGCGCAGTGCTGCGCATTCTGGTGGTGATGAACCGCATTGCAGACTCGGCCAGCTATCTGCGTCGAGAGGTCGAGCTGACCCCTCAGGCCAATCGCAGCGCCACTTTTCTGGCCATCACCCAGCTCTACAACAATGCCTCGGACAAGCCTCTGGCCGCCGATGTGGTCGAGCAAGCGCTGGAAATCGATTTCAAGGACCCTAAGAACGGCCCCATGGCCTGGGCCGCCATAGGCCATATGCGCCTGATCGCCGACCAGAAGCCCGCCGCCCTGCAGGCCCTGCAGAACGGCGCCAAGCTGAGTCCTGAGTCGGGTGCCGTCGCCTTGCTGGCCATGGAGCTGCTGGAGTCAGGCTCCGCCGAAGTGGAGCCGCTGATCAAGCGCTATCTTGAAAAGAATCATTCGCCCCAACTGCGCCTGACCTATGCCCGCGTGCTGCAGGGACAAAAGCGCAATGCCGATGCCAAAAACCAGTTGCAGTTCATCACCCGCGAAGCGCCCGAATTCCCCGAAGCCTGGGTCATGCTCGCCAATTTGCAACTGCAGGATGGCGAGCTGGATGCTGCCGACGTTTCCCTGACACAGTTCAGCTCTCTGCTGCCCAAGCTGCCTGAGGGCGTGGGGCGCGCTGCTGGCGAATCCCAGCTCTATCTGCTCAGGGCCGATCTGGCCGAGAAGCGCCAGCGCTACGACGAAGCCGACATCTATCTGCAGCGCATTCCCGATGCCGCCAACCTGCTCAGCGTGCAGGCCCGGCGCGCCGATCTGCTGGCTCGCCAGGGCAAGGTGAAGGAAGCTCGCGCCCTTATCCAGGCCATTCCGGCAAACGGCCCCAACCAGAAGCGCCTCAAGCAGATTGCCGAGGTACAGCTGCTGCGCGACGCCGGCCTGCACAAGGAAGCCTATGCGCTGCAAGCCCAGCTGCTGAGCCAGGCACCCGATGATGTGGAGCTGGCCTACGACACCGCCTTGCTCGCGGAAAGAGCCGGAAATTTCAGCGAGATGGAGCGCCTGCTGCGCGACATCATCAAGCGCAAACCCGATTTCAAGCATGCGTACAACGCGCTGGGATACTCCTACGCTGATCGCGGTATCAAGCTTGAAGAAGCGCAGACCTTGATCCAGACCGCTCTGGACATGCAGCCCGGCGATCCATTCATCACCGACAGCCTGGCCTGGGTGCATTTCCGCCGCGGCAATCTGGACGAAGCCGAAAAACTGCTGGAGCAGGCCTATGCCACGCGTCAGGATGCGGAAATTGCAGCCCACCTAGGGGAAGTTCTCTGGGCCCAAGGCAAGCAAGAGCGCGCCCAACTCATCTGGCGCCAAGGCATGAAGGCAGACAGCAGCAATGACACTCTGCTGGAAACACTCAAACGCCTCAAAGTGACGCCATGAAGCGCAGCCCGACTGTCTTGAAAATTCTTACAGCCCTAGGGCTGGTCCTGGGATTGGCCATGCTCGGCGGCTGCGCCCAGCCTGCACGGCAGCTGCAGCTCGATGTGACGGCAAGTCACCACTGGTCCGGCCGCATGGCGCTACAGGTCCAGGATGCCCAGCAGCAATCCTTCAGCGCCGGTTTTGAGCTGCAAGGCCAGCCCGAGAGCGGAACACTGCTGGTTTTCAACCCTCTGGGATCCATCATGGCCCGCCTGCAATGGACGCGTGCCGGAGCCACCTTGCAGCAGGGCGATCAGATCACCCAGTCAGACTCCCTGCCTGAACTCATCACCCGCATGACAGGCAGCGAGATTCCCGTCACCGCGCTGTTTGACTGGCTGCAAGGCAAGAACACGACTGTGCCCGGCTGGCAGACCGATCTTTCGCGCATCAACGATGGCCGCCTGCGTGCCGACCGTATAAGCCCACCACCCGAGGCTTCCTTGCGCATCGTTCTCGATCAGGACGCTCGCTGACTGGCCGGCAACCCGGTGCTATCGTTGCACCGTTTTTCTCTTACTGATACATACACGCCATGCACTCGCTCTATGACGTGCCGGCCCCGGCCAAGCTCAACCTTTTTTTGCATATTACCGGCCGCAGGCCTGACGGCTATCACCTGCTGGAATCCGTCTTCATGCTCATCGACTGGCATGATGTGCTGCATTTCGAGCATACGGCCAGCAGCCAGATCAGCCGCGAAGACCTCAATGGCGTTGCCCTGCCTGCCGATGATCTGATCACACGCGCGGCCCGCACCTTGCAGCAAGCCACAGGCTGCACGCAAGGCGTGCGCATAGGGATTGAAAAGCACCTGCCCGCCCAAGCCGGCATGGGGGGCGGCTCATCCGATGCGGCCAGCACTCTGATGGCATTGAACCGCCTCTGGAATCTGAAGCTCTCGCGCCAGGAACTGCAAAGCATAGGCTTGAAGCTAGGCGCCGATGTCCCTTTTTTCCTCTGCGGTCACTCGGCCTGGGTCAGCGGCATCGGCGAAATCATCACCCCGCTGACAGGCTGCAATGCCTTGCCGGAGCAGCAATTCCTGGTGGTCAAGCCCGAACAGGGCCTGGAAACTGGCAAGATTTTTTCCAGCGAGCTCCTGAAACGTGACACAAAGCCTGCTATAGTAGAGGACTTCGCTGCAAATCACTTCGGCTTTGGCCGAAACGACCTGCAGCCGGTCGCCGAAGCTTTGCAGCCTGAGGTGATGAAAGTCAGAAGCTGGCTCGAATCACTCAAATTGCATGCTACAATGACGGGCTCTGGAAGTGCGGTATTTGCACCGATAGCGCAAAGCATTGATCTGAGCTGTGCATCTAGCACCTGGCAGATCAAGGTTTGCAGAAATCTGGAAAAACACCCACTTAACAGCTGGATTCCAGAGAACAAGTTATAAGGCTGTTTGTCTTCGACAAAAGGCCTGTGTAGGGGAGTCGCCAAGTTGGTTAAGGCACCGGATTTTGATTCCGGCATGCGAAGGTTCGAATCCTTCTTCCCCTGCCAAACATCTTCTTGCGTCATAGCAACCCACAGCACTGGGACGCACAATGCATTCACATCACTCAGATTTCATGGTCTTCACAGGCAATGCCAATGCTGGCATGGCCGAAGAGATTGTTAAGCACCTCGGCACCTCTCTTGGTGCTGCTGACGTTGGCCGTTTCTCCGATGGAGAAGTCGCCGTCGAGATCAAGCAGAACGTTCGCGCCCGCGACGTTTTCGTGGTTCAGTCCACCTGCGCTCCGACCAACGACAACCTGATGGAGTTGCTGGTCATGGTCGATGCCCTCAAGCGTGCATCGGCCGAGCGCATCTGCGCCGTGATCCCCTACTTCGGCTATGCCCGCCAGGATCGCCGCCCCCGCTCCAGCCGCGTGCCAATCACCGCCAAGGTAGTGGCCAACATGCTGCAGGCCGTAGGCGTCGAGCGCGTGCTGACCATGGACCTGCACGCCGACCAGATCCAGGGCTTCTTCGACATTCCCGTGGACAACATCTACGCCACCCCCGTGCTGCTGGGTGATCTGCGTCAGAAGAACTACGAAGACCTGATCGTCGTCTCCCCCGACGTTGGCGGCGTGGTGCGTGCTCGCGCCCTGGCCAAGGAACTGGGCTGCGATCTGGCCATCATCGACAAGCGTCGCCCCAAGGCGAACGTGTCCGAAGTCATGCACGTGATCGGCGATATCGACGGCCGCAACTGCGTGATCATGGATGACATGATCGACACCGCCGGCACGCTGGTGAAGGCTGCCGAAGTGCTCAAGCAGCGCGGCGCCAAGAACGTGTACGCCTACTGCTCGCACCCCATCTTCTCGGGCCCGGCCCTGGAACGCATCGGCAACGGCAGCGCTCTGGACGAAGTGGTTGTCACCAACACCATTCCCCTGAGCCCCGCAGCCCAGCAGTGCGGCAAGATTCGCCAGCTGTCCGTGGCCGGCCTGTTTGCCGAGACAATTCACCGCATTTCCACAGGCGATTCGGTGAGCAGTCTGTTTACCGCTTAAAATATCTGGTTTTTCGGCCTCGAGCCCAAGCAAACCTCCTTCGGGAGGTTTGACCGTTTCGAGGCCACCGCAAGAATCCACGGCCTTGCTGCAAGGTGCAGATTCTTTTATCAATCGGGCGAGACTGGTCGCGGTCCGTCCATCTAGGAGTTAGTTATGCAATTCGTCGCTACTGAGCGCGCCAAGCAAGGTACGGGTGCGAGCCGCCGTCTGCGTCTGTCGGGCAAGACCCCCGGTATCGTCTACGGTGCTGGTGAAGCCCAACTGATCGAAATCGATCACAACGCCCTGTGGCACGCTGTGCACAAGGAAGCTTTCCACTCCAGCATCCTGGACATGGAAATCAACGGTCAAGTGACCAAGGTCGTGCTGCGCGACGTGCAGTTCCACCCCTACAAGAAGCTGGTGCAGCACATCGACTTCCAGCGCGTGGACGGCAACACCAAGCTGCACATGAACGTGCCCCTGCACTTCGAAGGCGCTGCTGAATCCCCCGCCGTGAAGGTCGAGAACTGCACCGTGACTCCTCTGATGCACGAGCTGCAAGTGATCTGCGAACCCGCAAACCTGCCCGAGTTCATCAAGGTGGACCTGAGCGCCCTGACTTCCAAGTCCGTGCTGGGCCTGCAGGCTCTGAAGCTGCCCAACGGCGTGAAGGCTGTGGTGCGTGGCGCCAACAAGAACCCTTCGCTGATCTCCATCAAGCTGCCCGAAGTGGCTCCCGCCGAAGGCGCCGCACCTGCTCCCGCAGCTGCTCCCGCCAAGAAGGGCAAGAAGTAATTCTTGCGTCTTCGGTACAGCGCCTGCCGCTGTACTCCAAGAAAAGGCCCACCTCGGTGGGCTTTTTCTTTGGCCCATGCACAACAGCCTCCGCCCGCCCAGCTTTGCTGGCAAGAAGATAATCGAGCAATGATCAAACTGTTTGTCGGCCTCGGCAATCCTGGCCCTGAATATGAAGACACCCGGCACAATGCCGGCTTCTGGTGGATTGATGCGCTGGCGCGCGAACTCAAGGTCAACCTGGTTCCGGAGCGCAGCTACTGGGGACTGATGGCCCGCACCAGCATCCACGGCCAGAGCGTCTGGCTGCTGGAGCCGCAGACCTTCATGAATCTCTCGGGCAAGTCGGTCGGCGCACTGGCGCGCTTCTTCAAGATCCAACCCGAGGAAATCCTGGTCGTGCATGACGAGCTGGACTTCGACCCTGGCGTGGTCAAGCTCAAGCTCGGCGGCAGCCATGGCGGCCACAACGGCTTGCGCGATATCCATGCCCAGCTCGGTTCACCCAATTACTGGCGTCTGCGCGTCGGCATCGGCCACCCCGGCCACAAGGGCGAGGTCGCCAGCTGGGTGCTCAAAAAACCGGCCCCCGAGCAGCTCAAGCTGATCGAAGACGCCATCGCACATTCGCTCAAGGCCTGGCCCGATATGGTGGCCGGCCAGATGGACAAGGCGACTCTCGCCATCCACACCACCAAGGCACCCCGCCCCAAGCCGCCCCGCAAGCCTGCGCCCGAGGCCGCCCAGCCCGCAGCTGGCGAGGCCTGAGCCCGAGGCAGAATGCAAAATAGCTCCTGAATAAGGAGCTATGTGCGCTTGATATACAAGGAATTCAGACTCAAAGAGCCTTAGCTTTCTTTCTTGGCCTGCGTAAGCAGCTCATATTTCTTGAACAGCACTTCACGGCTTTCGATGTACTCGGGGTTCACCGGTATGCAGGCCACGGGGCAGATCTGCACGCACTGGGGCTCGTCAAAATGGCCCACGCACTCGGTGCATTTGTGCGGATCGATTTCGTAGAACTCCTCACCCATGTAGATGGCATCGTTGGGGCACTCGGGCTCGCACACATCGCAGTTGATGCATTCATCGGTAATCATCAATGCCATGTGCCAGCTCCTGTGCAGTTCTCGGTATCGGCCCACATTATCCCAAGCTCCCCAAGACATGGCAGCACCCGGGACAAAGCCACCCCCTCCCGGACGCGGCACAATTGCCGCTATGCTGCGCAGCACGCAAACACCGCGTCTGAGCCCACTTCACGATGAAACAACGCCTCACGCCATGAGCATCTTCTTGCTCAAACGCCTGCTCACGCTGATCGCCACATTGCTCGGCGCCTCCATCGTGGTTTTTGCCGTGCTGGAAGTCCTGCCCGGCGATGCAGCCCAGATGCTCATGGGCCCCGATGCCGAGCCTGAGGTCGTAGCGGCCATGGTTCAGCAACTAGGCCTGGACCAGCCCGCGCCGATGCGCTACTGGCAGTGGGTAGCCGGCCTTCTGCACGGCGACATGGGCGACAGCTACGTCTATGGCTCGCCCGTGGCCGAGCTGGTCTGGGAACGCCTTGCGGTCACCGTGCCGCTGGCCATCATGGCCATGTGCATCACCGCCGTGCTGGCCATTGCTGCGGGAGTGGTTGCGGCCGCCAACCACAAACGCTGGGGTGATGTGGGCCTCATGGGCCTGGCCCAGATCGGCATTGCCATCCCCAACTTCTGGTTTGCGATTCTTCTGATCCTGCTGTTCTCGGTGAAGCTGCAATGGTTCTCGGCCGGCGGCTTTCCGGGCTGGAGTGAAGAGGCCGGCGGCGGCTTCTGGCCAGCGCTGCAGGCACTGCTGCTGCCTGCCGTTGCGCTGGCCGTGGTACAGGCAGCCATCCTGGCCCGCATCACCCGCTCCGCGGTGCTGGAAGTGCTGCGCGAGGACTTTGTGCGCACGGCCCGCGCCAAGGGGCTGTCGCGCGGCGCGGCGCTCTGGCGTCATGTGCTGCGCAACGCCATGATTCCCGTCGTCACCGTCATGGGACTGCAGTTCGCCAACCTGCTGGCAGGCACCATCGTGGTGGAGAACGTGTTCTATCTGCCGGGCCTGGGCCGGCTGATCTTTCAATCCATTTCCAACCGAGATGTGATCGTGGTGCGCAACTGCGTGCTGCTGCTGGCCGCCATGGTGGTGGTGGTGAATTTTGTCGTCGACGTGCTTTATGCCGCCATCGACCCCCGCATCAAGGCCGGCGATCTATGAGCAGGCAGACCGATACCCGCGCCAGTGTGAGCGACTACCCGACACGCGCCTTCACGCGCACACAGCCCCAAGGCTTTGGCCGGCGCGCCCTGCAGCACCGCAGCTTTGTGCTCGGCGCCCTGCTCACAACCTTGCTGGTTGCTGCCGCGCTGCTGTCTTTTGTCTGGACCCCCGGCTCGGCCTATGAAGTGGATATGGACGCCGCCCTGCAGGCCAGCAGCAGCCGGCACTGGCTGGGCACCGATGCCTTCGGGCGCGATATTGCCTCGCAGATTCTGGTCGGCGCACGTGCATCGATTGCCGTGGGCCTGATCGCCGTGGGCATAGGTCTGACGCTGGGCGTGGTGCTGGGCCTGGTCGCCGCTGCACGCCGTGGCTGGGTGGAGGAAATCATCATGCGGCTGGCGGACTTCACCTTTGCCTTTCCGGCCCTGCTCTCGGCCATCATGCTCACAGCCGTGTTTGGAGCCGGCATGGTCAATGCCATCATTGCCATCGGCATCTTCAACATCCCCACCTTTGCGCGCATCACCCGCGCCTCGGCCAATGCCATCTGGGCCCGCGACTATGTGCTGGCCGCCAGAGCCTGCGGCAAAAGCCGCACGGCCATCACTTTGCAGCATGTGCTGCCCAATATTGCGGCCGTGCTCGTCGTGCAGGCTACCATTCAGTTTGCGCTGGCCATTCTGGCCGAGGCCGCCCTATCCTATCTGGGGCTGGGCACGCAGCCGCCCCAGCCGTCCTGGGGGCGCATGCTCAGCGAAGCCCAGACCCTGATGTTCCAGGCGCCGCTGCTGGCCGTCTGGCCCGGCCTGGCAATCGCCTTGTCGGTGCTGGGTCTGAACCTGCTGGGCGACGGTCTGCGCGACCTGCTGGACCCCCGACTGACACGCGAGCGTTGAATCACCATGGCTTTGCTTGAAGTCTCCAACCTCACCATCAATCTGCAGACCCATCGCGGCCGGGCCCAGGCCGTGCGCGATGTAAGCTTTACGCTGGAGCGCGGTGCCACACTGGGCCTGATCGGCGAATCGGGCTGCGGCAAATCGCTGACGGCGTTGGCGCTGATGGGCCTGCTGCCCGAACACGCACAGGTGGACGGCAGCATCCAGCTGGACGGCCAGGAACTGCTGGGCCTCAGCGAGCGACAGCTCTGCGCCCTGCGCGGCAACCGCATGGCCATGGTGTTTCAGGAGCCCATGAGCGCCCTCAACCCCGTGCACAGCATCGGCCGCCAGGTGGCAGAGCCACTGCGGCTTCATCTGGCAATGAGCCGCGCCCAGGCCCGTGCCCGCGCCACCGAACTGCTGGAGAGGGTGGGCATTGCGCAGGCTGCGCAGCGGCTCGATGAATATCCACACCAGTTCTCCGGCGGCCAGCGCCAGCGCATCATGATTGCCATGGCCCTGGCCTGCGGTCCCGATCTGCTGGTGGCCGACGAGCCCACCACGGCCCTGGATGTGACGGTTCAACAGCGCATTCTGGATCTGCTGCAGGAACTGGTGGCCGAGCATTCCATGGCGCTGGTTCTCATCAGCCATGATCTGGGCGTGATTGCCCAGAACGCCGAGCAGTTGCTGGTCATGTATGGCGGCACCGTGGTCGAATCCGGCATGACGGAAGCGGTGTTCGCCAGGCGCGCCCACCCTTATACGCGCGGCCTGTTCGCGGCCCGGCCGCAGCTCCAGGCCGGGCCAGCTGCGGGGCATCTGCCCACCATCGCAGGCGCCGTGCCGGAGCTCGTGGACCTGCCCGCAGGCTGCCCGTTTGCGGGCCGCTGCGCCCATACACAGGACGACTGCTATGTAGAGCGTCCCCAGCCTCGCACGCTGCAGCAGCCCAGCATGGCGGCACCGGCCTCTCTCGCTTCCTGGCGCCAGCCCCATGTGGCACGCTGCCTCTATGAACAGGTGCTGACGGCAGGAGCAAGGACATGAACGAGCCAGCCGAAACCTCTGAAGCTGGAAACAGCAGCGCAGTCTTGCTGAGGGTTAGCGGACTGAAACGCGCATATTCACGCCCCCGTACATCGCTGTGGCGCAAGCCCGAGCCGCTGCAGGCCCTGCGGGGCGTGAGCTTCGAGCTGCAGGGTGGACAAAGCCTGGGCGTGGTCGGCGAATCGGGCTCCGGCAAGTCCACGCTGGCACGTCTGGTCATGGCTCTGGACCGCCCCAGCGAAGGCAGGGTGGAACTGCTGGGCCGCAATCTGCACCGGCTGTCCGAACAGGAACTGCGCGCCGCGCGGCGCGACTTCCAGATGGTGTTTCAGGACCCCTATGGATCGCTGGACCCGCGCATGACAGTGGAAGCCATCGTCAGCGAGCCTTTGGGAACGACTCATGAGAAGCTCAGTCGCCCTGCCAGGCGCCAGCAGGTGCTGAGCGTGCTTGACCAGGTCGGTCTGCGCGCGCAGGACGCCGACAAATATCCGCACGAGTTCTCAGGCGGCCAACGCCAGCGCATTGCCATTGCCCGCGCTCTGATTACCCGCCCCCGCCTGATCGTGGCCGACGAGCCGGTCAGTGCGCTCGATGTCTCGGTGCAGGCCCAGGTGCTCAATCTCATGCAGGACTTGCAACGCGAGCTGGGCCTGTCCTATCTGTTCATCAGCCATGACCTGGCCGTGGTCCAGCATGTCTGCGATCAGGTCATCGTTCTCCATCGGGGTGAAGTGGTGGAGCGCGGCACGCCGTGCAAGCTGTTCTCCACCCCCGGGCACCCCTATACCCAGGCCTTGGTCAAGGCCGCACCGCGAGTCATCTGAACCGGACCGGCAAACAGTTGTTCACACTCGCAGCAGCGATATGCCGGCGACCACAGCAAAGACTGCTCCGACTGGTGTAAAAACGCATATGAAACAAGTCCGCTCCCCGCGATGACTTGCAGCGCTTTTGATGGCCCCATGCGGCCAGCCCCCCCATCGGAGACTTTGTTGATGCTCAATCGCCGCTCCTTGCTGGCCAGCTCGGCTGCCAGCTTGCCCTTGTTCGCTGCCTGGCCTGCCATGGCCCAGGCCAAGAAAGACAGCGTCACGCTGGCCATGACGCTGGAGCCGCCAGGACTGGACCCCACGGCCGGGGCTGCTTCCTCGATTGCCGAAGTCGTGCTCTACAACGTGTTTGAGACGCTGACCAAGATCAACCCCGATGGCAGCGTCTCGCCTCTGCTGGCCGAAAGCTGGGAAGTCTCCTCCGACCTCAAGACCTATACCTTCCGTCTGCGCAAGGATGTGAAGTTCCAGAACGGCGAGCCCTTCAACGCTGCTGCCGTCAAGTTCTCGTTCGAGCGCGCGGCAGCCGACAAAAGCACCAACAAGGACAAGCGCACCTTTGCCAATCTGAGCACCAAGGTCGCCGACGAGCATACGGTGGTACTGACCAACCAGGAGATAGACCCCGACTTTCTGTTCATGATGGGCCAGGCCACCTCCATCATCGTCGAGCCCAAGAGCGCCACCACCAACGCCAGCAAGCCCGTGGGCACCGGCCCCTACAAGCTGGCGGCCTGGGCCAAGGGTGCATCGGTCACTCTGACCGCCTGGCCCGGCTATCGCTCGGCACAGAGCATTCGCATCAAGCGCGCCGTGTTCCGCTTCATCCCCGACCCCGCGGCACAGGTTGCCGCCCTGCTGGCCGGCGATGTCGATGCCTTCCCGCGCGTCTCGCCGCGCAGCGTGCCCCAGTTCAAGACCAATGCCCGCTTTCAGGTGGTGGTGAGCAACTCGCGCGCCAAGACCATTCTGGCCATCAACAATGCACGCAAGCCCTTGAACGACATCCGCGTGCGCCGCGCCATTGCCGCCGCCATCGATCGCAAGGCCGTGATTGCCGGAGCCGCCGATGGCTATGGCGTGCCCATCGGCAGCTACTATGTGCCCACGGCCTTTGGCTATGTGGACACCACAGGTGTCAACCCCTTTGACCTGGAAAAAGCCAAGGCCTTGATGGCTGAAGCTGGCGTCAAGACCCCGCTGACACTGACCATGACGCTGCCGCCCGCGCCCTACGCACGCCAAGGCGGTGAACTGATTGCAGCCCAGCTGGCCAAGATCGGCATCCAGCTCAAGCTGCAGAACGTGGAGTGGGCGCAATGGCTGTCGGGCACCTACACCAACAAGAACTACGACCTGACCATCATTTCGCATGTCGAGCCGTTTGATCTGGGCAACTTTGCCAAGCCCGATTACTACTGGGGCTACCAGTCCCAGGAATTCAACGAACTTTTCGACAAGATCAAGCACACACCGCGCCCCGCCGACCGCGCACGCCTGCTTGGCGATGCCCAGCGCCTGCTGGCGCATGATTCGGTGCACGGCTTTCTCTACACCCCGCAGTGGGTGACCGTGGCGAACAAGAAGCTGCGCGGGCTGTGGAAGGACATGCCGGTGTTTGTCAATGACTTGTCTGCGCTATCCTGGGGATAAGGACGACAAGCTCCCCCTGAGGCAGCACGCGCCTTCCCCCTGGCTGGACACCCCTCTCTCTATGTGCTTCGCACACTATGGGAGAGGGACGGAGGGGACGACGGCCTCGCTGCGGGGCGGTGTGGCCGGCACAGACCCTTCCTCGCTGTCTCTGGCTTCTGGCATGCACCAGTGTTAAGAGTGTTTGCCTCTAGCGTTGCACCATCACAAGACGAAGTGCGAGCGCACCGAAAACGGTGGCTGCGATGCGGTTAAGCCAGCGCTGGGCGCGGGCGGAGCGCTGCAGGATCTGGCCAAAGAGCCCCGAGAAACAGGCGATAGAACCAAAGACCAGCCAAGCTGCTGCCATGAAGACGCTGCCCAGCACCATGATCTGCACTGGCACGCTGCCGCGAGCGGGGTCGGTGAACTGGGGCAAAAAGGCCAGAAAGAAAATCAGCACCTTGGGGTTGGTCAGGTTCATGACCACGCCTCTGCCCACCCAGCTCATGGCGGAGCGCAGAGTCAGCACATCGCGTTGCTCCTGTACCCTGGCACTTTCTTCCACGCTGACGGGTGCATGCCATGCGCCCCAGGCCAGATAGGCCAGATAGGCGGCGCCGCAGAGCTTGAGCGCCGTGAACAGCATGGGCGATGTCGACACCACGGCCGCCAGTCCCAGTGCCACGGCGGCCGTATGTCCGACAATGCCCAGACACAGGCCCAACACTACGCACAGCCCCACGCGCCAGCCGCGCTGGGCCGATTGCACCAGCACAAACAGGTTGTCGGGGCCGGGGCTCAGGCCCAGCAGCAGGGCCACGCCAAAGAATGTGATCAGGACTTCCCAGGTCGGCATTTTCAGCTCTCTTCAAAAACAATAGCTACTTGCGATTCATCGACAAAGGCTACAGGCCTTTTTGACAAACGACTCACTTCAACCCAGCCCCAGTGCCGTCACGCCCAGGGCAATCATGACGGCCCCGGCAATGCGCAGAGCCCGGTCGCCCTCGCCCAGCAGCCTGCCGCCTATCAGGGCCGCGAACAGCATGGACACCTCGCGTGCGGGAGCGACGTGAGAGATGGGCGCGCTTTGCACCGCATACAGCACCAGCACATAGGCGATGGGGCTGAAGAAGGCCACCACGGCCGCATAGCGCCATTGCAGACGCCACAGGCGCTTGGTCTCGGGCCAGTCCCGGGCGGCCAGCGGCGCCAGAATCACCAGCCGGATCAGATTGCCCATATAGTCCACCAGAATCGGCGACATCAGCAGCATCTTGACGGCATAGCTGTCCACCACCGTGTAGCTGGCAATGAACAACCCCGTCAGCAGGCCGTAGTAGAGACCGGACAGCACGCGCTGGCGCGCCTCCAGATCCTGCCCCTCACGAATGGCCACGATCATGCGCGGGCCACCCGCGATCAGAAACACGCCCAGCACCACGCCCGCAATGCCGGCAGCCCCCAGCGTCGAGATCTGTTCGCCGAGAAAGATCACGGCCACCAGCGAGGAGATCAGCGGCCCGCTGCCGCGCGCCAGCGGATAGACCACCGTCAGATCGGCCACGCGATAGCCGCGCAGCAGCACCACGAAATAAGCCACATGCAGCACGGCGCTGGCGGTGACGAACGCCCACTCCATCCAGCCCCAGTCCGGCACCACGTCCTTGCCCAGCCACCAGCCCAGCGGCAGCCAGATGACGGCATTGCAGATGGCGGTGTAGAGCGAAAAGCGGGCGTCTCCGCCGGCCTTCTTGGCCACGATGTTCCAGCCCGAATGAATCAGGCCGGCCAGAATGATGAGAGTGAACGCTTGCAGGGACATGGGAGCCGGAAATGCAAAAGGCCGCGCGATGCGCAGCCTTTTGAAAAGAAAAATTCAGTCGCTCATCTGGCCGAACATGGCCAGTGCGTGATGTGACTGGCGCAGCACAGGTGAGGGACGCCAAGCAAGGGCCGCCCCGCAGCAAAGGCGTCGTCCCCCCCTGGGGGAAGGCGCGAAGCGCCACAGGGGGAGCATTTACTTTCGGGCTGCTATGAGCGAAAGGAATTCGCGGCGCAGTTCGGAGTTGGTGAGGAACGCTCCGCGCATGACGGAGTTCAGCATCTTGGAATCCATCTCGCGCACGCCGCGCCAGGACATGCAGAAATGCGAGGCTTCCATGACCACGGCCAGTCCGTCGGGTCGGGTCTTGTCCATGATCAGATCGGCCAGCTGGATGATGGCCTCTTCCTGGATCTGCGGGCGCCCCATGATCCAGTCCACCAGACGCGCATACTTGGACAGACCGATCACATTGGTGTTCTTGTTGGGCAGCACGCCGATCCAGATCTTGCCGATCACGGGGCACAGGTGGTGGCTGCAGGCACTGCGCACGGTGATCGGGCCGACGATCATCAGCTCGTTCAGGTGCTCGGCGTTGGGAAATTCGGTGATGGCCGGCTGATGCACATAACGGCCGCGGAACACCTCGTTCACATACATCTTGGCCACACGGCGGGCCGTGGCGCGCGTGTTGTGGTCATGCACGGTGTCGATGACCATGGAGTCGAGCACGCCCTGCATCTTCTCCTGCACCTCGTCCAGCAGCTTCTCCAGCTCGCCGGGCTCAATGAATTCGGCAATGTTGTCGTTGGCGTGGAAACGTTTGTTAGCTGCCTGCAACCGCTCGCGGATCTTGACCGAAACGGGTGTTCCTTCGGCTGAGTTGTCTTTTTTCATGTCGGCGAGATCTCTGAACATCCAAGAATGGTACCAGTGAATCAACTTCCCGAAGCCACAAAGGATTTGCCATCCAGATGCATGTTTACAAGGCCTTGGAAGCTATGGTTTCAGGAGCAATCTCAAAATAGGCATGCACCCGGCCAGAGAAGCGGGCAAGCGCTGCCGCCCGACGAGAGAGGGGAAGGTGCGGGGCCGCTCAGAGCTGCTACAGCTTGAACTCTGCAATCAGCGGCAGGTGATCCGACATGCGCCACCAGATGCGCCCCTTGGGCACCTGCAGCCCCAGCGGGGTCAGGCCGCGCACATAGATATGGTCGAGCTGCGCAATCGGCAGCCGCGAGGGATAGGTCAGAATGCCCTGCGTTTCCTCGTACTCGAACAGGCCGAAGCCCGCCAGCATGCGCTTGATCTGGTTGCCCCAGTCGTTGAAGTCGCCCGCCACCACCAGCGGCGCATTGGGTGGTACCTCGCGCTCGATGAAACGCTGCAGCAGTGCAATCTGGCGAATGCGGCTGCCCGGAATCAGGCCCAGGTGCACGACGATGGAGTGCACGCGCTTGCCGTGGATGTCCAGCTCCACATGCAGCAGGCCGCGCTGCTCGAAGCGATGGTCAGAGATGTCCTCGTGCTGGTAGCCGATCACCGGCCAGCGGCTGAGCAGCGCATTGCCGTGCTCGCCGTCCCGGGTGTAGGCATTGGTCAGATAGACGGATTCGTAGCCTTCGGGAGCCAGATACTCGGCCTGCGGCACATTGGGCCAGCGGTCGAAATACTGCTCCTCCTTGCGGTTCATCTTGCGAACCTCCTGAAGGCAGACGATGTCCGCATCGAGCTGCTCCACCGCGAGTCCCAGATTGTGAATCTCCAGCCTCCTGGCAGGGCCCAGGCCCTGCACACCCTTGTGAATGTTGTAGGTGGCCACGCGCAGGATCTGCGGCTCTGGCGGCGTAAACAACTGAACGTCAGACATAGGCACTGTTGGTTTCAAGGCTGTTGCCTGCAGCGGCGCTCGACCAGCGCCGGCTCGAAGCGCGGCAACAGCAAAATAGCTTCTGCGTTGGAAGAAGAAAAGCAGCGCTGGGCTGCCTCACGCCAATCATGCCAATCATGTGCGGTGTGCTCCCTGGGATTCAAGTGCACGGTCATGTGAGGTGGCACACGAAGGCCGAAGACACGCTCCTGGTTATGGCTGACCCCCGGCGCGTAGCGATGCAGCCACTGTGGATAGATGGCGTATACGTTCTCGAGTTCCCAGTCGGTCAGGCAACAGTCCGGCGCCAGCGCGTCGATGCCGGTTTCCTCGAGCACCTCGCGCACTGCGGTCTCATGCCAGTCCTCGTCCAGGCTGTCCTTGCTGCCCGTGACGGATTGCCAGAAAGGCTCGCCCTCGGGCGCCGCAATGCTGCGGCGCAGCAGCAACACCTGCCCGTCTTCACGGTAGATCACGACCAGCACGGACTGCGGAATCTTGTAGGGCCTGACTTCCATCGCAGCATATTAGCGCGGCCAGGATGACAGCAGGCGGAGTCGCCCTGCTGCTTGATAGGCATCAATACTCATAGCTGCAACCGCTTTCCCTTTATCGAATTCAGCACAAAAATCATCTGAATTTCAAACTCGACAAGCGCAAGCAGCTAGCGATTTCAAAGCAACAAAAAAGCGCCAGCCGCTTTCGCGAACTGGCGCCCGGGGGTGAACAGCGACCGGCGCTGTTCACGGGGAGCTTGGCAATCAAGCCTCGGTGGTGACCACCATGGGGTTGCGCAGCTTGATGTGCAGCTCGCGCAGCTGCTTCTCGTCCACGGGCGAGGGAGCCTGGGTCAGCAGATCCTGGGCGCGCTGTGTCTTGGGGAAGGCAATCACGTCGCGGATGGAGTCGGAGCCGGTCATCAGCGTGATCAGACGATCCAGGCCGAAGGCCAGGCCACCGTGGGGAGGCGCACCGTACTGCAGCGCATCCAGCAGGTAGCCGAACTTGGCGCGTTGCTGCTCGGGCGTGATGTTCAGGGCTTCGAACACCTTGGCCTGCACGTCGGCGCGGTGGATACGCACCGAGCCGCCGCCCAGTTCCCAGCCGTTCAGAACCATGTCGTAGGCCTTGGCGATGCACTTGCCGGGATCGGTGTCCATCAGGTCTTCGTGACCGTCCTTGGGCGAAGTGAAGGGGTGGTGCACGGCCACCCAGCGACCGGATTCCTCGTCATGCTCGAACATGGGGAAGTCCACCACCCACAGAGGCGCCCACTTGTCTTCGAACAGGCCGCTCTTCTTGCCGAATTCGCTGTGACCGACCTTCAGGCGCAGAGCGCCGATGGAGTCGTTGACGATCTTTTCCTTGTCGGCGCCAAAGAAGAGCAGGTCGCCATCCTGTGCGCCGGTGCGCTTGAGGATTTCGGCAATCGCTGCATCATGCAGGTTCTTGACGATGGGCGACTGCAGGCCTTCACGGCCCTTGGCCACTTCGTTGACCTTGATCCAGGCCAGGCCCTTGGCACCGTAGATCTTGACGAACTCGGTGTAGCCGTCGATCTCGCCACGCGAGATGGCAGCGCCGCCGGGCACGCGCAGGGCCACGACACGACCACCCTTGGTGGTGGCGGGGGTGGAGAAGACCTTGAAGTCCACGTCGCCCATGATGTCGGTCAGCTCGGTGAACTCCAGCTTGACGCGCAGGTCGGGCTTGTCCGAACCGAAGCGGAAGGCCGCATCCTGGTAGCTCATGATGGGGAACTCGCCCAGATCCACGTTCAGCTGGGTCTGGAACACTTCCTTGATCATGCGCTGGAAGATGGCGCGGATTTCCTCTTCGTTCAGGAAGGAGGTTTCGCAGTCGATCTGCGTGAATTCGGGCTGGCGGTCAGCGCGCAGGTCTTCGTCGCGGAAGCACTTGGTGATCTGGTAGTAGCGGTCGAAACCCGAGACCATCAGCATCTGCTTGTACAGCTGGGGCGACTGGGGCAGCGCGAAGAATTCGCCGTCATGCACGCGCGAAGGCACCAGATAGTCGCGGGCGCCTTCGGGCGTGGACTTGCCCAGCATGGGAGTCTCGATGTCGATGAAGCCTTCCTTGTCGAGGAAGTTGCGCACCTGGATGGCGGTCTTGTAGCGCAGCATCATATTGCGCTGCATCACGGGACGGCGCAGATCCATCACGCGATTCGTGAGGCGCACGGTTTCCGACAGATTGTCGTCATCCAGCTGGAAAGGAGGCGTGACGGAAGCGTTGAGCACGTTGAGCTCATGGCACAGCACTTCGATCTGGCCGCTCTTGAGCTTGTCGTTGGTGGTTCCGGCGGGACGCGCACGCACCACACCCTTGACCTGCACGCAGAACTCGTTGCGCACATCTTCGGCCACCTTGAACATCTCGGCGCGGTCGGGGTCGCAGACCACCTGCACATAGCCTTCACGGTCGCGCAGGTCGATGAAGATCACGCCACCATGGTCACGGCGGCGGTTCACCCAGCCGCACAGGGTCACGGTTTCGCCCATTTGGGCTTCGGTCACCAGACCGCAGTATTGAGAACGCATTGCCATGAAAATTCTTCCTGCACCTTAGGGGTGCGACAAGGTTGTTTGTTTGGATTCTTCGATCAGGGCGAGGTCTGGCGGAGCCACCACGCCCATCGAAACAATGTATTTGAGCGCCGCATCCACACTCATTTCCAGCTCGATGCATTCGCTCTTGCGCACCAGCACGAAGTAACCCCCGGTGGGGTTGGGCGTGGTGGGCACGAAGACGCTCACATATTCATCGCGCAGCAAAGCCGCCACTTCGCCGCTGGGCTGGCCTGTGACGAAAGCCACGGTCCATACGCCCTCACGCGGCCACTGCACCAGCACCGCCGTGCGAAAAGCGTTGCCGCTGTCGGAGAACACGGTGTCCGAGACCTGCTTGACGCTGGAATAGATGGAGCGCACCACGGGTATGCGGCGCACCAGCGCATCACCCCAACCCACCAGCTTGCGGCCGATGAAATTGCTGGCAATGCCGCCCACGAGCAGCAGAATCAGCAAAGTCAGAATAACGCCAAACCCCGGAATATGCATGCCCAGCAATCTGTCGGGCTGCCAGGCCTCGGGAAGAATGGCCAGCGTCTGATCCAGCGTTCCGATGATCCAGTTGAGCACGCCCAGCGTGATCACCAGGGGAACGATGACCAGCAAACCGGCAATCAGCCACTTGCGCAATGCAGACATAGTGTGGGTAAGCCTCAGGAATTGGCGGGTGCAGGGGCTGCAGCAGCTGCGGGAGCAGGAGCTGCCGCACTGTCACTGGATGAAGAAGTGCTTGCAGCCGGCTTGCTGCCGCTGTTCTTGAAGTCCGTGGCATACCAGCCAGAACCCTTGAGCTGAAAGCCCGGAGCGGTGAGCTGCTTGGAAAAGGCCTCGGCCCCGCAAGCTGGGCACACGGTCAGCGGCGCGTCCGAGATTTTCTGCAGCACATCCTTGGCGTGACCGCAGGAGCCACACTTGTATGCATAGATAGGCATAGCGCTAAAAACGGGGGAAGTGCAAAAACCCTCAATTATAGGCGCCGCCCCTGGTTTTGCTGCGCTGCGCAAGCAAGCCCCGGTGCAGCCGGTTTGCTCCCTCAAGCCTTGATCTCGGCCAAGGACTCGATTTCACGGTGATGGTTGCTGATCCACTGCGGCAGCAGCGAACCGGCCAGCATGCCGGCAACCGCAGCCAAAAGACCAGCCAGCTGCTGTGGAAAAGCCTGGTTGAGCGCGGGCGTGACCATGAAGATGAGCCACACACCGATGCCCAGCGCCACGGCGCTGATGGCGCCCTGGGTGGTGGCCCTCTTCCAGTACAGGCCGAACACCAGCGGCACGAAGGCCCCCACCAGCGGCACCTGATAGGCACTGGCGACCAGCTCATAGATGGGCGTGCCTTCCATGACGATGGAATAGGCCAGCACGCAGGCCGCGAACACCAGCACGCTGATGCGCATGGTCCTGAGATTGTCCTTGTCCGAAGTGTAGGGCCGGAACTGACGCCAGATGTTCTCGGTAAAGGTCACGCTGGGGGCCAGCAAGGTGGCCGACGCACAGGACTTGATGGCCGAGAGCAGCGCGCCGAAGAACAGCACCTGCATGGCAAACGGCATCTTGTCCATCACCAGGGTGGGCAGCACCTTCTGCGGATCATCGGCCAGCAGGGCCGTGGCTTCGGCGGGCATGATGATGAGCGCACTGGCCACCAGGAACATGGGCACGAAGGCAAAGATCACGTAGCAGGCACCGCCGATGATGGTGCCGCGCACGGCCGATTTCTCGGTGTCTGCCGACATCACGCGCTGAAAGATGTCCTGCTGCGGAATCGAGCCCAGCATCATGGTCACGGCAGCGCCGATGAAGAAAACGATTTCATGCAGCGAGGGCTCGGGCAGAAACTTGAAGAGATCGCGGCTGGTGGCCAGATCGACCACCTTGCCCGCGCCGCCCGCCATGTCACCGGCAAAAAAGGCCAGTATCAGCAGGCCTGCGACCAGAATGATCATCTGCACGAAATCCGTCACGGCCACGGACCACATGCCGCCAAACAGCGTATAGACCAGCACGGAGAGAACGCCAATCGTCATGCCCATGGGAATGCTGACGACACCGCCCGAGAGCAGGTTGAACACCAGGCCCAGTGCCGTGACCTGGGCCGAGACCCAGCCCAGATAGCTGAGCATGATGATCAGCGAACAGACAACCTCGATAGACCGGCCATAGCGCGAGCGGTAGTAGTCGCTGATGGTCAGCAGGTTCATGCGGTAGAGCTTGGCCGCGAAAAAGCACCCGACCAGAATCAGGCACATGCCCGCGCCAAACGGATCCTCCACCAGCGCATGCAGACCGCCCTCGATGAACTTGGCAGGTACGCCCAGCACCAGCTCGGACCCGAACCAGGTCGCAAAGGTGGTGGTGATGATCATGTAGAGCGGCAGATGACGGCCGGCAATGGCGAAATCCGCCGTGTTCTTCACGCGTCTGGCGGCCCACAGGCCGATGCCGATGGTCACAAACAGGTAGACGATCACCAATGAGAGCAGCACGCTGGCACTCCTCGAACTCTAAAGAAAGGGAAAGCTCAGAAGCGGATGCGCAGCAGAACCTGCAACACCACCAGACCGATGACGAAACCGATGCCGCCGCAAAGGATGGCCTGCAGCAAGCGGTTGGTCGTCTTCTGTTGCTGCAGCAGTTCCTTGAGCAGGGCCTCGCTGTCATTGCCGGCGCCATGCCTGGACAGATACTGGTGCAGCACTCGCGGAATGTCGGGCAGGATCTTGGCGTAACGCGGCGCCTGCGCCTGCAACTCATGCCATAGGCGCTGCGGCCCCATCTGGTCCAGCATCCATTTCTCGAGAAACGGCTTGGCCGTGCTCCACAGATCGAGGTTGGGGTCGAGCTGACGGCCCAGGCCCTCGATATTGAGCAGCGTCTTCTGCAGCAGCACCAGCTGAGGCTGGATCTCGACCTGGAAACGGCGCGAGGTCTGGAACAGGCGCATCAGCACCATGCCCAGCGAGATTTCGGCCAGCGGCCGGTCGAAATAAGGCTCGCAGACGGCGCGAATGGCCGCCTCCAGCTCCTCGACGCGCGTCGTGGCCGGCACCCAGCCACTTTCCACATGCAAGGCGGCAACACGCTTGTAGTCGCGGCGGAAGAAGGCCAGGAAGTTCTGCGCCAGATATTCCTTGTCGAACTCGGTCAGCGTGCCGACGATGCCGAAGTCCAGCGAGATATAGCGCCCGAAGGTATCGGGCTCCAGGCTGACCATGATGTTGCCCGGGTGCATGTCGGCATGGAAGAAGCCGTCGCGGAACACCTGGGTAAAGAAGATGGTCACGCCATCGCGCGCCAGCTTGGGGATGTCCACGCCGGCTTCGCGCAGGCGCTCGACCTGGCTGATGGGCACACCCTTCATGCGCTCCATCACCATCACATCGGTATGGCAGTAATCCCAGTGGATCTCGGGGATCAGCACCAGATCCAGGCCTTCCATATTGCGGCGCAGTTGCGCGGCATTGGAGGCTTCGCGGATCAGGTCCAACTCGTCATGCAGATAGTTGTCGAACTCGGCGACCACTTCCTTGGGCTTGAGCCGCTTGCCATCATGGGAGAGCTTTTCCAGCCAGCTCGCCATCATGTGCATCAATGCCAGATCCTTGTCGATCACGGACTTCATGCCCGGGCGCAGCACCTTGACGGCGACATCATGCTCGACGCCTGCCTTGTCGCGAACCCTGGCAAAGTGCACCTGGGCGATGGACGCGCTGGCCACGGGCTCACGCTCGAAGCTGATGAAGATCTGCTCCAGCGGCTTGCGAAAGGAACGCTCGATGGTGTCCACCGCGATCTGGGAATCGAACGGCGGCACGCGGTCCTGCAGCTTGGCCAGTTCCTCGGCCACATCGGGCGGCATCAGGTCGCTGCGGGTGGACAGCACCTGACCGAATTTCACGAAGATGGGACCGAGCTCTTCCAGCGCTTCGCGCAGGCGCACGCCACGTGGCTTGTCCAGCTTGCGGCCAAAGGTCAGCACGCCGCGCAGGCTGCGCAGGCGCGGATGCGGAATCCCGGAGAGCACCAGCTCGTCGAGTCCATAACGAAACACCACCCAGAGGATGGCCCAGCCTCGCAGAAAGCGGCTCATGGCTGTGTGTAATCGGCCCCGGGCATGGCTGCCACGGGTGCCGTGCTGACAGGATTGGCCACATCGGCAGCAGAGGCAGACTTGCTGCCCATGCGTGCACCGACGAACTGACGCAACCCCTGAGCGGCCGTGCGTGCAACCTTGCCAATTGTGTGGGCAGGCACATCCCCGATAAGGCGAGCCAGATCCTCCTCCACATCCCACTTGACGTTATCCACCAGCCAATTGATCTCGGCGGCAAACTGCACATCGCCTTCGATGCGAATGCTGGGCTTGTCGCCACGCAAGGCCGTCTGAGCCAGCGACAGAGGAGAGGTCTCGGTGACTTCCAGCATCAGATCGGGCGCAGCCTCGGCAGGAGCCACGTCGAACAGACCGGCAGGAGTGACCAGCAAGGCGACCGAATACTGGCGCCATTGCACACGCGCAATACGCCCCTTCTGTCGCACGAGGCGATCCGTGGCCTCTTTTTCCTGCATCAGCACATGATTGAGGAAAAGCACCAGACGCTGATGCATTTCACTCACCAGCCATTCGGGAGCTTGGGGGCCGGCCATCACGCGTTCGACGAGACCGCCCAGAAAAGAAAAAGGGGACTGTGTTGCCATAGTCCCCGATTATTCATGAAATTAATCCCCTCCTGTGGCGCTTTGCACCTTCCCCCCAAGGGGGACGGCACCATCGCTGCAGGGCGGGCCTTGCTCGGCGCCCCTTGCATGGGGCGCGAGTAATCCGTCCTGCGGCGCTTATTGCAGCGCCTGCACGCCTGCCACCAGCCAGCCGCTGGTGCCACTCTTGGGCTTGGTCATGTTCCAGACTTCACGGAAGGGGCTGGGGCCTGCCGAGGCCTCTTCGCGGATCATGCCGGAGAACTCGACGCTGGCCATGTAGCCATTGCCCAGGTCTTCGATGCCCAGCAACTGCGCATCGATCATCAGCACATCGGTGTGGTTGGGCTCACCGGCACGCTGTGTCTCGCGCTCGGACAGCTGGCTGCGGATTTCCGTGAGCATCTCGTCGGTCATCATGGAGCGCAGAGTGGTGATGTCGGAGCGATCCCAGGCCGACTGCAGCGTCACGAAGTTGCGCTTGGCTGCAGTGAGAAAACCTTCGGCATCGAAGTCTGCAGGCACGCCCCAGTTCTGCGAACCCGACAGGGCAGAGCCGATCATGGAGCCGCCGGCTGCAGCCGCGGCTTCGGGAATATGGTTCTGCTCCCAAGGACGAGCCGACGCGTCATTGCCCACTTTTTCAGGGTTGTACTGGCGTGCCTGGGGTGCATTCACATCACCACCCAGATTGCCTGCGCCCTGAAAGGCAAATGGACTGCTAGCGCTCTGCACGGCAGGCGCTGCCTTGCGACGGCGCATGATCATGCCGACCACCACCATGATCACCATGGCCAGCAGACCGAACATCAGCATATTGGCAAAGGCTTCGCCCATGCCCAGCGAGTTGGCCAGCCAGGCCAGGCCCAGGCCTGCGGCCAGGCCGCCCAGCATGGCTCCCCATGGCTTCTTGGGCGCAGCGGCCGGAGCCGCTGCAGGCGGCGCAGCACGGTTTTGCTGCGCCGCACTCTGCTGCGGAGCCTGCTGGGAATTCTGAGCGGGAGCACGAGACGCTTCGCGTTGAGTGACGTTGCCCGACTGCTTGCCGAACGATGAGCCACCGCCCATGCGTTTTGCATCGGCCTGACCATGTGCCACCACCAGCATTGCCACCAAGGCAATTGACCAAAGTTTCTTCATCTCATCTCCCTTCTTATGGAAAGTCGCTACAAATCTGCGCACAGGGCGCACTTAACATTTGATTCCCACATGCAAGGCACAGACGCCTCCTGTCATGTTGTGATAGTCCACATGGCCAAAGCCGCATTGCTGCATCAGGGCCTTGAGCTCCTTCTGGCCGGGGTGCATGCGGATGGACTCGGCCAGATAGCGATAGCTTTCGGCGTCGCCGGCAATCATCTTGCCCATGGTCGGCAAAATCTTGAACGAGTACCAGTCATAGACTTTCTCCAGCGGTTTGGCCACCTTGGAGAACTCCAGCACCAGCAGCTTGCCGCCGGGGCGCAGCACGCGGTTCATTTCCTTGAGCGCAGCATCCTTGTGCGTCATATTGCGCAGGCCGAAGGCTACGCTGACCAGATCGAAATAGTTGTCGGGGAAGGGCAGCTTTTCAGCATCGCAGACCAGCGTGGGCAGAATCACGCCCTTGTCGGTCAAGCGGTCACGCCCCACGCGCAGCATGGCTTCATTGATGTCGGTGTGCACCACCTGACCGCTGGCGCCCACCTTCTTGGAAAAAGCCAGGGACAGATCTCCTGTGCCGCCTGCGATATCCAGCGCCTTGTCGCCTTCCTTGAGGTTGGCCACCATCAGCGTGTAAGCCTTCCAGGCGCGGTGCAGGCCGCCCGACATCACGTCGTTCATGACGTCGTACTTGGAGGCCACGGAGTCGAACACACCGCGTACGCGCGATGCCTTCTCGCTTTCATCAACAGTCTGGAATCCGAAGTGTGTGGAGCTCATAACAAAGAATGCTAAGCAGGCAGTGCTTGCGCGTACAGCGACAACCCCGTATGGCTACAGGCTTTGAAGCACTATGGTTTTTTGAAAGAATTCGCCTTGAGCGCTTATTTCACATGCGCTGCCAGCTATTGGAAATATAGCACCAGCCTCAATAACCCTGTGCCGCATGCATGGGCTATGTGGCGTGTACGGGACGTTGCTGCCGGCTTTTGAGCCGACATGCAAGCCCCTGGGAGTCAAAGCTCAATGCACGCTGCAGCCATGACCACCGGCGCCCTTCTCGGGCATGGGCGTATCTCGATCCATCCCGGCCTCTTCTAGGCGCTGCAGATATTGCTGCCACAGAGCATCCTGCTGGCTGCCCAGCTGGTAGAGGTATTCCCAGGTGTACAGACCGCTTTCGTGCCCATCGCTGAAGAACGGCTTGATGGCGTAGTTGCCCACAGGCTCGATGGTGTTGATACCCACATCGCGCTTGCCGGTCTGTAGCACTTCCTGGCCCGGGCCATGACCTTGCACCTCGGCCGAGGGCGAGTACACGCGCAGCAACTCGAACGGAATGCGGAAAGTCTTGCCGTCCGAATAAGAGACCTCCAGCACGCGTGACGCACCATGCACGGTCAGCGACTGAGGGGTGGGAGTATTGGCTTGCAGTCCTGCCATGGTTCTCTCCTAATCAATGCATAAAAGGGCAGCCTCAAGCTGCCCTTCGAATCTCCCGACGGAGACGAAAAACATCACGCGGCCCAGAGGGCCAGCGCCTTTTGCAGCACTTCATCCACCTGCGGCAGCTGGCGGGCAATCTCAGCTTCGCGCTCTTCATCGCGCTCGCGCTGGGCCGCAGCCCAGACGGAAGCGGGAAAGTGGCTGTCCCAGTCATAGCGCGCAATCACATGCCAATGCAGATGCGCCACCATATTACCGAGCGCCGCCAGGTTGATCTTGGTCGGAGCCAGCTGCTCGCGCAGCACACGTTCGACCAGAGCCACGGCATCCATGCAGACAATGCGATCCGCTGCGCTCAGATCCGAGAACTCGGCCGCATGCTCATTCCAGACCACGCGATAGAAGGCCGGAAAGCCAGCTTCCGCTGCGCGGATCACACGCAACTTGTCGCCGCGCCAGACCAGCGCACCGCCATCGGTTCCACACAGAGGACAGTTTTCAACCAACATCTGAAATCTCCATTGCAATGCTTCTTACCCACATCACGGCGGTGTGACCGCAGCGCAGGCCGGAGACACCCAGGAAGGGCCTATGCCGGCCGCGCCGCCCCGCGCCAAGGATGTCATTCACTTTGGGGGAGGGCGCGAAGCGACTCAGGAGGCATCACACCAGCACACGCTCGATACCGCCCTGGTTGGCGCGATTGACATACTCGGCCATCCAGTTCTCGCCCAGAATGTCGCGCGCCATCTCGACCACGATGTAGTCGGCTTCGAGCAGCCCGTTGTTCAGATCGTTGCCATAGCGGCTCAGGCCCTGCAGGCAGCTGGGGCAGCTGGTCAGGATCTTGACGTTGTCCTGGGCACCAAGTTGGCCGTTGTCGCGCAATGCGGCCTCGCCCTTGCGGATCTCCTCGGTCTTGCGGAAGCGGATCTGCGTGGAGATGTCGGGACGCGTCACGCCCAGCGTGCCGGACTCGCCGCAGCAGCGCTCGCTCTTGAGCACGTTGTCACCCATCAAGGCCTTGACGGTCTTCATCGGATCCTGCTGCTTCATGGGCGTATGGCAGGGGTCGTGGTAGAGGTAGGCGCCCTTGTTCTGCAGCGTGATACCCTTTTCGAGCAGATATTCGTGGATGTCGATGATGCGGCAGCCGGGGAAGATCTTGTCGAACTGGTAGCCCTGCAGCTGGTCATAGCAGGTACCGCAGCTCACCACCACGGTCTTGATGTCCAGATAGTTGAGCGTGGTCGCCACACGGTGGAAGAGCACACGGTTGTCCGTGATCATCTTCTCGGCCTTGTCGAACTGGCCCGAACCGCGCTGGGGATAGCCGCAGCACAAATAACCGGGAGGCAGCACGGTCTGCACGCCGGCATGCCAGAGCATGGCCTGCGTGGCCAGACCCACCTGACTGAACAGGCGCTCCGAGCCGCAGCCGGGGAAGTAGAACACCGCCTCGGTGTCCGACTTGGTGGCCTGCGGGTCGCGGATGATGGGCACGTAGTCCTTGTCCTCGATATCCAGCAAGGCGCGCGCCGTCTTGGTGGGCAGACCGCCGGGCAGCTTCTTGTTGATGAAGTGAATCACCTGCTCCTTGATGGGAGCCGTGCCCACGGATGCGGGTGGATGTGCGGTCTGCTTCTTGGCGACAGCCCCCAGCACGTCGGCCGCCAGGCGCTGGGCCTTGAAGCCCACGCCCACCATGGCCGTGCGCATGAACTTGATGGTGTCGGGGTTGGTGGCGTTGAGCATGGCCATGGCCAGCTTGTTGCCTGGTCGGAAGCTCTTCTTGTCCATCTTGCGCAGCAGATTGCGCATATTCATGGTCACGTCGCCGAAGTCGATCTTGACCGGGCAGGGGTTGAAGCACTTGTGGCAGACCGTGCAGTGATCGGCCACGTCTTCGAATTCCTGCCAGTGCTTGATGGACACGCCACGGCGTGTCTGCTCCTCGTAGAGGAAGGCCTCCACCAGCAGCGAGGTGGCCAGGATCTTGTTGCGCGGCGAGTACAGCAGATTGGCGCGCGGCACATGGGTGGCGCACACGGGCTTGCATTTGCCGCAGCGCAGGCAGTCCTTGACGGAGTTGGCGATGGCGCCGATGTCCGACTGCTGCATGATGATGGATTCATAACCCATCAGGCCGAAGCTGGGCGTGTAGGCATTGGTCAGGTCGGCAAACATCAGCGACTCGCGCGGCGAGCGACCGTCGTGACTCTGGTGCGCCAGGGCATCCCACTCTTCGTTGCGGATCAGCTTGCCCTTGTTGAAGCGGCCTTCGGGGTCCACACGCTTCTTGTAATCGGCAAACGGTGCCAGCTCGGCATCCGAGAGGAATTCCAGCTTGGTGATACCGATACCGTGCTCACCCGAGATCACGCCATCGAGGCTGCGCGCCAGCTCCATGATGCGGGCCACGGCTTCGTGCGCGGTCTGCAGCATTTCATAGTCATCGGAGTTGACGGGGATGTTGGTGTGCACATTGCCGTCGCCGGCATGCATGTGCAGGGCCACCCAGACGCGCCCCTTGAGCACCTTCTGGTGAATCTCGTTGACGGACTCGCGCAGCGGCTGGAAGGCAGCGCCCGCGAAGATCTTGGACAGCGGCTCCTTGAGCTGGGTCTTCCAGCTCGCACGCAGGCGGTGATCCTGCAACTCGGGGAACAGCGTGGCCACGCCGTCCAGCCAGCCCTGCCAAAGCTCGCGCACCTCGGCCACCAGCGCCAGAGCCTGCTGCACGCGGTCTTCCAGCAACTCGGCGCTGGGGATGTCACCGGCATCGTCGCTCTTGCCCAGGGGCAGATCGGAGTGCTTGAAGAAGCCGCTCAGCTCATCGCAGAGCTTGAGCTTGTTGCGCAGCGACAGCTCGATATTGATGCGCTCGATGCCATCGGTGTACTCTGCCATGCGCGGCAGAGGAATCACCACGTCTTCGTTGATCTTGAAGGCGTTGGTGTGGCGCGAGATCGCTGCCGTGCGCTTGCGGTCCAGCCAGAACTTCTTGCGCGCCTCGGCGCTGACGGCGGTAAAGCCTTCGCCGTTGCGCGAATTGGCAATGCGCACCACCTCGGCAGCCACGCGGGCCACTTCGTCGGCATCGTCACCGGCGATATCGCCCAGCAGCACCATCTTGGGCAGATGGCCGTTGCCCTTCTTGCTCTTGGTCGCGTAGCCCACGGCCTTGAGATAGCGGTCGTCCAGATGTTCAAGGCCGGCCAGCAGCACGCCCGAGCGCTTTTGCTCGGCGAACATATAGTCCTTGATCTCGACGATGGAGGGCACGGCATCCTTGGCATTGCCGAAGAACTCCATGCACACGGTACGCGTATGCGCCGGCATGCGGTGCACCACCCAGCGCGCGCTGGTAATCAGGCCGTCCGTGCCTTCCTTCTGAATACCGGGCAGACCCGAGAGGAACTTGTCGGTCACGTCCTTGCCCAGGCCTTCCTTGCGGAAGGTGTGACCGGGAATGTCCAGGCGCTCGGTGCGCACATGGGTCTTGCCGTCCGCCTCGAAGTACTTCAGCTCGAAGCAGGCCATCTCGGCATCGTGAATCTTGCCGAGGTTGTGGTCCAGACGCGTGACTTCCAGCCACTGCGCATCGGGCGTGACCATGCGCCAGGACACCAGATTGTCCAGGGCAGTCCCCCAGAGCACGGCCTTTTTGCCGCCCGCGTTCATGGCGATATTGCCGCCTATGCAGGAGGCCTCGATGGAGGTCGGATCCACGGCAAACACAAAGCCGCCGCGCTCGGCCGCATCGGCCACACGCTGTGTCACCACACCGGCTTCGGAGTAGATGGTGGGCACTTCATGATCCACGCCGGGAATCATGCGCATCTCGACTTCGCTCAGCGCTTCCAGCTTCTCGGTGTTGATGACCACCGAGCGCCAGGTCAGAGGGATGGCACCACCCGTGTATCCGGTGCCGCCTCCGCGCGGAATGATGGTCAGACCGAGTTCGATGCAGCCCTTGACCAGACCGGCCATTTCGGCTTCGGTATCGGGCGTCAGCACGACAAACGGGTATTCGACGCGCCAGTCGGTCGCATCGGTCACATGGGCCACGCGCGACAGACCGTCGAACTTGATGTTGTCCTTGGCGGTATAGCGACGCAGCGTCTTCTGCGCACGGCGGCGCAGCTGCTCGGCCTCGACAAAAGTGGCGTTGAATTCATGCACGGCGCGGTGGGCCGCTTCCACCAGCTGACCCACCAGCTGATCGCGCAGCGCATCCTCGTTGGGCTCGCGGCGCTTGTCGATCTCGGCCAGGCGATGCTCCAGAGCCTCGACCAGCGACTTGCGGCGGTCAGGGTTGTGGATCAGATCGTCCTGAAGATAGGGATTGCGCTGCACAACCCAGATATCCCCCAGCACTTCGTAGAGCATGCGGGCAGATCGGCCGGTTCGGCGCTCCTGACGCAGCTGATTGAGCACATCCCACATGGATGAGCCCAACAGACGAATCACAATCTCACGGTCAGAGAACGATGTGTAGTTATAGGGAATCTCGCGCAGTCGTGCGGGTTCGGCAGCCTGGGCCTGGAGGGCGGCAGCCAACGCAATCGGTACATTCATGGGGGTAGACCGTGTCGGGCGCCCTCTGTGTGGCGCCCCTAAGCCAGTGGGATGACGATTTTAAGCGACGGCGGCTCAGCCATGCTTTGCTATGGGTTCTGAGTGGCCAGCCCTGCTATCGCCAAAGCAGCAAGCCCTGACGGCATTTCCCAGGCGATTCGCCACATGGCAGTGCACAAAGGCGCTGCGAACCCGCTCACCGCTGCATGCGGCCAAAGGGTAGACGAATCTTTCATAGGCTATTTAGACAAAAATCATACATTTCCGAATCAAAAACAACTCAATACGAAAGACTACCAACAACAAACGAAATGCCATTGACCTAGAATGGCGCAGCTTCGCGCACCATCAGATGTCACCGGATCGTCATTCAAAGGCTTGTGACTGCGGGTTCTGCCCATGGTGCGGCGCGTTGCCCATGCAAACAATGACATCCATATGTCATACGGATGACTTAGTGTGCATCACCGCATATTTCGTCAACGATCGTTAGAGGAGCCTTCATGCAATTCAAGCAACTGGCCATGGCCGCCGCCGTCGCCGCTACTACTTTCTCGGCACAAGCCGTCACCGAAATCCAATGGTGGCACTCGATGACTGCCGTGAATAACGAGTGGGTCAATGACCTGGCCAAGCAGTTCAACGAAAGCCAGAAGGATTACAAGGTCGTGCCCACGTTCAAGGGCGTGTACGACGAATCCATGACAGCCGCGATTGCAGCCTTCCGCTCGGGCAACGCCCCTCACATCCTGCAGGTTTTTGAAGTGGGTACTGCCACCATGATGGCCTCCAAGGGCGCGACCGTGCCCGTGGGCAAGGTGATGCATGACGCCGGCGTCGCTTTCGACCCCAAGGCCTATATCCCTGCAGTGGCCGGTTACTACACTGCCCCCAACGGCCAGATGCTGAGCTTCCCCTTCAACAGCTCGACAACCATCTTCTACTACAACAAGGACGCCTTCAAGAAGGCCGGCCTGAACCCCGACGTCGCCCCCAAGACCTGGCCCGAAGTCTTTGCTGCCGCCAAGAAGCTCAAGGAAAGCGGCCACAGCTGCCCCATGACCCTGGCATGGCAAGGCTGGACCCAGCTGGAGTCCTTCTCCACCTGGCACAACGTGGAATTCGCCACCGAGCACAACGGTCTGAGCGCCAACGGCTACAAGGCGCGCATGAAGATCAACTCGCCTCTGCACATCAAGCACATCGACAACCTGGCCGCAGCGGCCAAGGCTGGCGAGTTTGTCTACAAGGGTCGCGCCTCCACTTCCCAGGCTTCGTTCACCGCCGGTGAATGCGCCATGATCCAGACTTCGTCCGGCTTCTACGGCGACGTGGCCAAGAACGCCAAGTTCAACTACGCCCTGGCTCCCCTGCCCTACTATCCCGATGTCAAGGGCGCTCCCCAGAACACCGTGATCGGCGGCGCTTCGCTGTGGGTCATGGCTGGCAAGAAGGCCGAAGAGTACAAGGGCGTGGCCAAGTTCTTCGAGTTCCTGTCGCAGACCAAGGTGCAGGCCGCTTCGCACCAGCGCACCGGCTACCTGCCCGTGACCATGGCGGCCTATGACCTGACCGAAAAGTCCGGCTTCTACGCCAAGCACCCCGGTACCGACACCGCCGTGACGCAGATGATCCGCAAGGTGACCGACAACTCACGCGGCATCCGCCTGGGCAACTACGTGCAGATCCGTACCATCGAGGACGAAGAACTCGAACAGGTGTGGGCTGGCAAGAAGACCGGCAAGCAGGCGCTGGACTCCATCGTGAGCCGTGGCAACGAACTGCTGGCTCGCTTCGAGCGCTCCTACAAACAGTAAACCCTCCAGGCACCCGCAAGGGTGCCGCCAAGGCCTGCGGGGCCTTCAAACAAGGCTCTGCACCCCCAAATACCCCGTTGACTGCACCCAGGCTCCGGCGGTTTTTTTATTTGTAACTCCTCATGGAAAAACGCGTTCTTTTCCGATCCAAGTGGCTTCCCTGGGTGCTGATCGCCCCCCAGCTACTGATCATCGGCATCTTCTTCTTCTGGCCCGCCGGTCAGGCTGTGCTCCAGTCATTCCAGATGGAAGACGCGTTCGGCATGAGTAGCGAATGGGTGGGTCTGGACAACTTCCGCCAGTTGTTCGCCGACCCCACCTATCTGAACTCCTTCAAGCGCACAGCACTGTTTTCAGTGCTGGTGGCCGGCGTGGGCATTGCCATTTCGCTGGCTCTGGCCATCTTTGCGGATCGCATCATCCGCTTTGCCATGGTCTACAAGACCTTGCTGATCATCCCCTACGCCGTGGCCCCCGTGATCGCGGGCGTGCTGTGGGTCTTCATGTTCTCGCCCTCCATCGGCGTGGTGACGTATTACCTGGGCAAGCTGGGTTACGACTGGAACCACCTGATGAATGAAAACCAGGCCATGGCGCTGATCGTCATCGCCTCGGTGTGGAAGCAGATTTCCTACAACTTCCTGTTCTTCCTCGCCGGACTGCAATCCATCCCCAAGGCTTTGATCGAAGCCGCTTCGATCGACGGTGCAGGCCCCTGGCGCCGGTTCTGGAACATCCAGCTGCCGCTGCTCTCGCCCACCACCTTCTTCCTGCTGGTGATCAACATCGTCTACGCCTTCTTCGACACCTTCGGCATCATCGATGCAGCCACGCATGGCGGCCCCGGCCAGTCCACCTCGATTCTGGTCTACAAGGTCTACCTGGATGGCTTCAAGGCGCTGGACCTGGGCGGCTCGGCCGCGCAGTCGGTGATTCTGATGTTTATCGTCGTCGTGCTGACGGTGATCCAGTTCCGCTATGTTGAAAAGAAAGTGCAGTACTGATCATGGTGGATCGCAACCCCTGGCTTAATTTCCTCTCCCACGCCGTGCTGATTCTTGGCGTGGCCATCGTGGCTTTCCCGCTGTATCTGGCACTGATCGCCTCCACGCACACGGCCAGCGAAATCGTGCAGGCCCCCATGCCGCTGCTGCCCGGCGCCCATCTTTGGGACAACTACAAGGAAGCGCTGCTGGGCTCCGGCAAGCTTGGCTCCAACACCAATGTCGTGCGCATGATGTGGGTGAGTTTTGTCGTGGCCATGATCATTACCGTGGGCAAGATCGCCATCTCGCTGCTCTCGGCCTTCGCCATCGTGTACTTCCGCTTTCCGTTCAAGATGTTCTGCTTCTGGGCGATTTTCCTGACGCTGATGCTGCCCGTGGAAGTGCGTATCCTGCCCACCTACAAGGTCGTGGCCGAGCTGGGCCTGCTCAACAGCTACGCCGGTCTGTCCCTGCCCCTGATTGCCTCGGCAACAGCCACCTTCCTGTTCCGCCAGTTCTTCCTGAGCGTGCCGGACGAGCTGGTGGAAGCCGCCCGGATTGACGGCGCCGGCGCCATGCGCTTTTTCAAGGACATTCTGGTGCCCTTGTCCAGGACCTCGATTGCCGCGCTGTTCGTGATCCAGTTCATCTACGGCTGGAACCAGTACCTGTGGCCGCTGCTGATGACCACCTCGGAAGACATGTACCCCGTGGTCGTGGGTATCAAGAGCATGCTGGGCGGCGGCGGCGATGCCAGCGTGGACTGGAACATCGTGATGGCGACCGCCATTCTCGCCATGCTGCCCCCGACAGCCGTGGTGATGCTGATGCAAAAGTGGTTTGTCAAAGGCCTGGTGGATACCGAGAAATAACGCTCGTCACCACTGCCTCCACCACCTTCTTTTGACCCATTGAACGAATACCCGGAATACCTCTCATGGCATCCATCTCCCTGAAGAACATCGTCAAGCGCTACGGCACAGGCAAATCCGCCGTGCCCGTCATTCACGGCATCAATGTCGAAATCAAGGACGGCGAATTCATCGTGCTGGTCGGCCCCTCTGGCTGCGGCAAGTCCACCCTGCTGCGCATGATCGCCGGCCTGGAAGAAATCACCGACGGCGACCTGCTGATCGGCAGCAACAAGGTCAACGACCTGGAGCCCGCCAAGCGCAATATCGCCATGGTGTTCCAGAACTACGCACTCTACCCCCACATGAGCAACTACGAGAACATGGCCTACGGCCTGAAGCTCGCCAAGGTGCCCGAGGACGAGATCAAGCGCCGCGTGGACAAGGCTGCCAAGATTCTGGAGCTGAGTCACCTGCTGGACCGCAAGCCGCGCCAGCTGTCGGGCGGTCAGCGTCAGCGCGTGGCCATGGGCCGCGCCATCGTGCGCCAGCCCCAGGTCTTCCTGTTCGACGAACCCCTGTCCAATCTGGACGCCAAGCTGCGCGGCCAGACCCGCCTGGAAATCCAGAAGCTGCATGCCGAGCTGGGCATCACCAGCCTGTTCGTGACCCATGACCAGGTCGAGGCCATGACCCTGGCCCAGCGCATGGTGGTGATGAACGGCGGCCATGTGGAGCAGTTCGGCACGCCGGAAGAGGTCTACCACACGCCGGCATCCACCTTTGTGGCGGGTTTCATCGGCTCTCCTCCCATGAACCTGCTCAAGCACTCGCCCAACGGCAAGCCCGGCCTGATCCTGGGCATCCGTCCCGAGCATCTCGACCTGGCGGAGACCGGTGGCCTGGAGTTCAAGGTGCAGACCGTGGAACTGCTGGGCGCCGAACGCCTGCTCTACGGTAAGGTGGGCGACGAAGACGTCACCGTGCGCGTGGAAGAAGGCAAGCCCTATCCCAAGCCCGGTGAAACCGCCCGCATCTCGGCACGCGAAGACCGCCTGCACTGGTTCAACGCCGAGACCGGCAAACGCGTATAAATCGCAACACCCCCTGAGCGGCTGCGCCGCTTCCCCCTCTCTCGCTACGCGGGAGGGGGACGACACCTTCGCCGCAAGGCGGCTCTTGCTCGGTGTCTCTGAGATGGGTTGCGCCAGTTCTCATCGACGCGCCCAAAGCTACCCTGAAGTATGAAGCCGCAAACTTTGTTGGACTCACTATGACGAATGCTTTGAAACCCTGGCCCTACCCCCGTTGGGTGGCCCACCGCGGCGCCGGCAAGCTGGCACCGGAGAACACCATGAGCGCCTTCCGCCTGGGCGCGCAACATGGCTACCGCTTCTTTGAATGCGATGCCAAGCTCAGCCAGGACGGCGTGCTGTTTCTGATGCATGACGCCACGCTGGAGCGCACCACCAACGGCCGCGGCATTGGCGGCGCACTGAGCATGGGAGAGATCGCCCGGCTCGACGCCGGCAGCTGGCATTCGCGCGCCTATGCGGGCGAGCAGCTGCCCACGCTCGAAGCCCTGGCCCGCTGGTGCCTGGCCAACCATCTGCACCTGAATGTGGAGATCAAGCCCACGCCGGGCCAGGAACTGGAGACCGGCCGCGCCTGCGGCGAGCTGATGAACCGCATCTGGCCGAAGACCGAGGTGCAGCCGCTGTTCACCTCGTTCAAGTCCGAATCGCTCAAGGGCGCCCGCGAGACCGCAGCCCATATTCCGCGCGGCCTGCTGGTGGACAAGCTGGCCGACGCCAGCGGCGACGCCGACCTGAAGCTGGCCCTGGAGCTGGACTGCAGCGCCATGGTGCTCAACCATGCTCTGTGGACGCCCGAGCTGGTGGCCAAGGTGCATGACGCCGGCCTCTACTGCAGCAGCTACACCGTCAACGACCAATGGGCCGCCCAGCGCCTGATCGACCTGGGCACGGACGGCATCATCACCGACCGCGTGGATCTTTTCAGCCCCGCGCAGACAGGCGAGCAGCTGTAAATCAGTAGCTACTTACGTAGATCTGCCAATAATTTCAGTATCAATACATACTGAATTTTTTTCAGATCAAGCGTAAGAAGCTTCTATATTCATAGCAAAACAAAAACCCGGACACTGCAAGGTGGCCGGGCTTTTTTGCGTTCACCACCTCCAATACTGGCACTTACAAATCAGGGCAGCCGCGCAAGCGCCTCAGGGGGTGTCAATCCAGCTTCGTGCCGGAGGCCTTGACGGCTGCCGCCCAGCGCGGCGTCTCGCCGGCCAGGAACTTGCCGAAGGCTTCGGAGCCCAGGAAGGCCGGATCGGCGCCCTGCTCCACCATGCGGCTCTTCACGTCAGGCATGCTCATCACCTGCTGGAAGGCATTGCTGAGCTTGGCCGTCACCTCCTTGGGCAGACCGGCAGGCGCCAGGAAGCCATAGAAGCCCACCACCTCGAAGCCCTTGAGGCCGGACTCGATGGCGGTCGGCACCTCGGGCAGCGCGGGGTTGCGCTCCTTGCTGGTCACGGCCAGCGCACGCACCTTGCCCTGCTTGTGATAGGCCGCAGCCTGCGGAATGCTCTCTGCCATGAACTGCACCTGACCGCCGATCAGATCGGTGAACGCAGGCGCGCTGCCCTTGTAGGGAATGTGAACCAGATCCACGCCCGCTGCGCTCTTGAACATCTCTGGCACCAGATGGCTGATGCCGCCGTTGCCGGCCGAGCCGAAGTTGATCTTGCCGGGGTTGGCCTTGGCATAGGTCGTGAACTCGGTCAGCGTCTTGGCCGGCACCTTGTTGTTGACCAGCAGCGCCAGCGGCTGCATGGCGGTGCGGGCAATCGGCGTGAAATCCTTGAGCGTGTTGTAGGGCAGCTTGCTGTAGAGCGCAGGGTTGATGACCATCACACCGGTATTGGCCAGCATCAGCGTGTAGCCGTCGGCGGGCGAGCGCATCACGTCCTGCGCCCCCACGGAGCCGCCCGCTCCGGGCTTGTAATCCACCACCAGCGGCTGACCGAGCACACCCTGCAGCTTGTCGGTCAGCAGACGGGCATGCTGATCCAGCGGGCCGCCAGCGGGAAAGCCCAGCACGATGCGGATGGGCTTGGTCGGAAAGGCGTCCTGAGCCTGTGCGCCCGCGGACAAAAGCAGGCTTGCGCCAGCCATCAGTCCGGCCAGCATATTCATTGAAGTCCTGTTCATTGTTGTCTCCTTGGTTTTAAAAATCATCGGCCGCGCAAGGCAATGCCCAGGCAAACCCGGCTCGGCCAACCTGCACCGGACAGCGGCATTCGAGCCATGCCCTGAGCCACGGCGGGAGCCGGCCGGCATAAAAAAGCGCTTCTCGAGAGAAGCGCTTGCCTGCCAGAATGCCAAGCGGCAATCAGCGCTTGGGCTGCCAGGCCAAGGCCTTGTTCTGCTGCTCGGCCACCTGGGCAATGCTGAGCTTGTTGGCCGCTTCATCACGGCGCTTGGCGGCGTCGCCACCCAGCTCCATGGCTGCCAGGTTGTACCAGAAGTAGGCCCTGGCATAGTCACGCGGCACGCCCTGGCCCTGTGCATAGACCATCCCCAGGTTGTACTGGGCTGCGGCGTCGCCCTGTTCGGCCGCACGCTGATACCACTGCACGGCCTTGCCGTAGTCGCGCGCAGCGCCCTGGCCTTCGGCGTACATCACGCCCAGGCGGTTCTGCGCACCGGAATGACCTTGCTCGGCCGCTGCGGTGTACCACTTCATCGCCTGAGCGGGGCTGGCGGTACCGCCCTGGCCATCGGCATACAGACGCGCCAGGTTGAACTGGGCCGAGGCATCGCCCTTGTCGGCCGCGCGGCGGAACCACTGCATGGCCGTCGCATAGTTCTGCGGCACGCCACGGCCTTCGGCGTACAAGGTGCCCACATTGTTGATGGCGGCAGCATGGCCTTGCTCGGCCGCCTTCTGATACCACTGCAGGGCCGTGCCGTAGTTCTGGGGCGTGCCCAGACCTTCGGCATAGATGGTGCCCAGGTTGTATTGGGCATCGGCATGATTCTGGTCGGCCGCGCGCTGGAACCATTGCGCCGCATAGGCAGGACTTTGCTCCACACCCAGACCGTAAAGATACAGACGGCCCAGATGGTTCTGGCCGTCGGCATTCCACTGCTCGGCGCTTTTCTGGAACCAGGACGCCGCCAGCTTGTAGTCGCGCGGGACGCCCACGCCATCCATATACATGCGGCCCAGGCTGTTCTGGGCCCTGGCGTCGCCCTGTTCGGCAGCGCGCTGCAGCCACTGGGCGGCCTGCACGGGGTCCAGCTTCACGCCCACTCCGTCGGACAGCATGGAGCCCAGTTGGTTCTGCGCCTGTGCATGGCCTTGATCGGCGGCTTTCTTGAACCAGTCTGCAGCCGTCATGTAATTGACGGCCACGCCATCGCCCTTGAGATAGCGCTGGCCCAGCTCGAACTGGGCCGTCACATGGCCTTGGGCGGCGGATTTCTCCAGCCACTGGGCAGCGGTGCTGAAGCTCTGGGGCACGCCCAGACCCTCCTGATAGAGGTGGGACAGGTTGTACTGCGCCACGGCATTGTTCTGCTGCGCCGCGCGGCCGTACCACTGGGCCGCCTCGCGATAGTTCTGAGGCACGCCCTGGCCGTTGGCATACAGCGCACCCAGGCTGTTCTGGGCACCCGCGTGCCCCTGCGCCGCGGCCTTGCGGAACCATTGTGCGGCCGTGGCGGCATTCTGGGGCACGCCCTGGCCGTGCACATACATCTCGCCCAGCTGGTTCTGCGCCTTGGCATCGCCGCGCTCAGCCTCCTGCAGCGGTCCGGCCGTGGAGGCCACGCGCGAGCCTGCAATCGGCAGCGGGCCATATTGCAGGCGGCTGAATTCAAACTGGGGGCCCGATGTGGCGGCTCTGGAATCGCGCAAAAAATTCATGCGACCTTCCGCACCGGTTTGCGCGGATGCGCTCTGGGCAAAGGCCGCCAGACTCGACATGACCAGCGCTGCGATGGGAGTGAACTTCATTCCGGTACGATTCCTAGACGCTTGTTGTTACATCAGACATACGATGACACCAACCTGCGAGCGTAACTGATTCTGATAGCAGCTTCGGTAAGGAATCCCTCAATCGCGGCATCCTAGCCACAGTTTTTTGACATTTGGCCGTGACATGAAAAAGCCCGGCAAAGCCGGGCCTGGAGCGATGGACAGGCTTCAGCGTCTGATCATCTGCTGGCGCACATAGTCCGCCAGCACCTGCATGAGCTTGGCAAAATGCATGCGCAGCGGCTCGAAGCCCGCATTCGGCTCGCGCGTGTCCTCGTCCATATAGACGGGGCGACGGATCTCGATCTGCATCGAGTGGCGATTGAGCTGCGGCTGGCCTATGCGCCCGATCAACTCCACCCCTTTATAGGGCTCGTTATAGGCCACGCTGTAGCCGAAGCCCTTGAGCGTATCGCCCACCAGATGGATGAACTCGGGCGCGCAGGTCGTGCCATCGCGGTCGCCCAGCACGAAGTCGGCCAGCGGCGGCGCATCGCTGCGACCCAGTCGCTGGTACACATCATTGGGCATGGAGTGCAGATTCAGATGCCACACAGACCCGAAGCGCGCCACGCTATCGTCGATGGCCTGCGCCAGCGCCGCGTGATAGGGGCGCCAGTAGCGCTCGATACGGTGCTGCACCTCGGCAACGGTGCGCTTGCGCTCATACAGGGGAGTGGCCACGCCGGCCTTGCTGATGCGCTGCCAGATCAGGCCCAGCCCCTGCTGGGTCTTGATGCTGGGCGACAGCGGCACCGGCCACTCGCCCTCGATCTGCGCGGGGTCCAGGTCGGACTCGTTGCGGTTCGGATCGACATAGGTGCGCGGGAAAGTCGCTTCCAGCAGCGTCGCGCCGAACTCGGGCCAGCGGTCCCAGAGCACGGCCACATGCGTGTCCTCGCCACGGCGCAGCAGGCTCATGGGCACGACGGCGCCGAAATCCTCGGGATAGGCCGTGCCGCTGTGCGGCGAGTCGCAGACTATGGGCAGGACCTCGCCCCGGGCCGGGTGCACCAGCACCGGCTCGGCCGGTCTGGCTTGCAGAAAATCAGGCACAGACATTCAAACCTTCATCAGTCCAGCTTGATATTGGCGCGCTTGGCCACGGCCGTGTAACGCTCGATCGCGGTCTTGATCTGCTTGGCAAACTGCTCGGGCGTGTTGCCCATGGACTCGCCGGAGATGGACTTCTGCTTTTCCAGATAGTCAGGCGAAGCCATGACCTTGTGGGCCGCAGCGTTGAGCTTGTCGATGATCGCTTTGGGTGTGCCCGCAGGCGCCACCAGGCCGAACCAGCCGCCGTCACCCATCTGGGGGTAGCCCAGCTCGGTATAGGTGGGCACATCGGGCAGCACATCGCTGCGCTTGAGCGCCAGCACGGCCAGAGGACGCAGCTGGCCGGCCTTGATATGCGGCAGGGTCGAGGGCAGGTTGTCCGTCATGGCGTTGACCTGTCCTCCCAGCGCATCGGTAATCGCCTGGCCCGCACCCTTGTAGGGAATGTGCAGCAGCTGAATGCCCGCGAGGTTCATGAAGTTCTCGATATTGGCATGACCCAGGGAACCCGTGCCCGGCGATGCAAAGGTGTACTTGTCGGGGTTGGCCTTGGCCAGTGCAATGAATTCCTTCATGGTCTTGGCAGGCACGCTGGCGTTCACCACGAACACGCTGGGCACGCTCATCACATTGGTGATGGGAGCGAAGTCCTTGATCGCGTCATAAGGCAGCTTGCGGAAGATGGCGGGGTTGGAGCCATGGGTGGACACAGTGGCCATGCCGATGGTGTAGCCGTCGGGTGCCGCCTTGGCGATTTCAGTCGCCCCGATGGAGCCGCCCGCGCCGCCCTTGTTGTCCACCACCACGGACTTGCCGAGCACGATGCTCATTTTCTCGGCCAGCAGACGCGCCACCATGTCGGTGGAACCTCCGGCGCCAAAGGGCACAACCAGGCGGATGGGGCGATTGGGGTAGTCCGCTGCGGCATTGGCAGCGAATGCGGGGGACAGCGCCGCTGCCGCTGCGCAGGCGGCAATGGACGACAGAACGGTACGACGAATGGCCATGCGGCTTCTCCTTGGATCTCTTGAAAGACTGGTTATGGGTCGGTCCGGAGCGTTTCACCGGACGCCCCGACCTTTGTTTCATTCTGTGCTCCAGGCCGCATGGCGAAAAGCGACAAGACGGCACGCAAGTATTACCAACCGTCATAATCCAAACCGTCATGCGCATGCACTCCCCCTCCCTCTCCGAACTTCACGCCTTTGCCGCCGCTGCACGCCTGGGCAGTTACTCGCTCGCTGCGCAGGAGCTGTATGTGACGCAGGGCGGCATCAGCCGGGCCATCGCCAGGCTTGAGGAACATCTGGGCTTTGCCCTGTTCGAGCGCCTGGGCAGACGCAACGCGCTCACCGCTGCAGGACAGGACTATCTGCAGGCGATAGAGCCTGCCGTGATGGCGATAGAGGCTGCGTCGGCCGCCGCCCGCAGGCGCCGCCACGGGCCGCAGCTGCGCCTGTCCGTCATTCCCACGCTGTTCAGCCACTGGCTGATTCCGCGCCTGCCCGACTTCAACCGCCGTCACCCGCAGATCATGCTCTCCTTCGCGCCCTACCGGCGCGACGATCCGCTCAATGCGCCGGAGATCGATGCCTGGATTCGCGTCGGCAGCCAGCACTGGCCGGCAGGCGTGGAGGCCGAATATGTGATCGGCCGCGACCTGATACCCATCTGCCACCCGCGCGAGCTGCAGGGGCCAAACCCCATCCGCAGCGAGCAGGATTTGCTGAACCGCCCGCTGCTGTTTCACACCAACTACCCGGGCAACTGGGCCAGCTGGATGCAGGCCCGGGGCCTGAGCCAGCCCTGCCCTGCCCCGGTTGCGGACTTTGAGACCGTGGCCCTGCTGGTGCAGGCCGTGGCTGCCGGCATGGGCACAGCCATGGTTCAGCGCTGTCTGGTGGAAGAGGATCTGGCATCGGGACGCGTGGCTCTGGCGCTGAATGCGCCGGTGCATATCGAGCGCGGCTACTTTCTGTGCCAGCAAGGCAGCCGCTCTCCGACGGAGGCCTTAAAGCAGTTTCGCAGCTGGATACTGGAGCAGGCCGGTCCCAGGGCTGTCAGCGACTGAGGCCTGGCCAGACACTGGCGCGAATACAACAGACACTCTTGAGTCAGATCAAGATTTCACGCAAAACAGCTTTCCAGCCGGTACGCCAATCAGCGCCAGGCTCTGGAAAGCACCCACTGGCAGCAGGCACTTGTACAGACCAGTGCGGCATAAGCGAGCATCTTGCCGTCGCGTGAAAACAACCAGAGACTGACCAGCAAAACCGCCGCACCCAATATGAAATTAATAGCTACCTGCGCAATGAAGGATTGGGCTCCAGCCTTGTTTTGCTTTAAAAAGCGAGCACAGATTGCCAGGCCCAGAGCGAGAAAAAACGCCGGGGCGAGGAAGTTGAGTAAATGATTAACGCTCGCAACAAAATCCATGGCAACAATCGATTCCAAGGCTTTGAGCCCGGGGGGTGCCCAATTCGGTACTAAATTTTATAATCCCCTGTTATGGCAGTCTGGGCTTTAGGTATCAATCACCACACGGCGCCGCTCGATATGCGGGGCCGTTTTGCGTTCGCGCTCGATCAGATCGCGCCGACGCTGCAAGGCCTGCGCGCATCCCTGTCCCACGCGGGCCGGGTTCACAGTGGCGTGGAAACTGCCATCCTCTCCACCTGCAACCGCACCGAGATCTACTGCGCCGCCGACGCCCCGGCCATGGATCACACCATGCACTGGCTGGCCAACAGCGGCGGCGTAGCGCCTGAGCTGCTGCGCCAGCACTCGTATCTGCTGCAGGACGGCTCGGTCGCCCGTCACGCCTTCCGCGTGGCCTCGGGGCTGGACTCCATGGTGCTGGGCGAGGCACAGATCCTTGGCCAGATGAAGAACGCCGTGCGCGCGGCCGAGACTGCGGGAGCCCTGGGCACCACGCTCAACCAGCTGTTCCAACGCAGCTTTGCCGTGGCCAAGGAAGTGCGCAGCTCCACCGAGATCGGCGCGCACAGCATCTCCATGGCTGCCGCCGCCGTGCGTCTGGCCGGCCAGCTGTTCGAAGACCTGAGCAAGATTCGCGTGCTGTTCGTGGGCGCGGGCGAGATGATCGAGCTGGTCTCCACCCACTTTGCAGCCCGCAACCCCAGGCAGATCACCATCGCCAACCGCACCATGGAGCGCGGCGAGAAGCTGGCCGCCCAGTTCGGCGCCGGCACCATGCGCCTGGCCGACCTGCCCGAGCACCTGCACGAGTACGACGCCATCATTAGCTGCACGGCATCCACCCTGCCCATCATCGGCCTGGGTGCCGTGGAGTCCGCTCTCAAGAAGCGCAAGCGCCGCCCCATCTTCATGGTGGATCTGGCCGTGCCGCGCGATATTGAAGCCGAGGTCAAAGACCTCAACGACGTCTACCTCTATACCGTGGACGATCTGGCAACCGTCGTGCGCACCGGTCAGGCCCAGCGCCAGGCCGCCGTGCAGCAGGCCGAGGTCATCATCGACACCGGCGTGCAAAGCTTTATGCAATGGATGGACCAGCGCAATCCCGTGGGTGGCGCGGTCTCGCTGATCCAGCAGGTCAATGCCCAGGCCGACGAATGGCGCGCGCTGGAAATTGCCCGTGCCAAAAAGCTGCTGGCCAAGGGTGAAGACATCGACACCGTGCTGGAAGCGCTCTCGCGCGGCCTCACACAGAAAATGCTGCACGGCACCATGGCCGAGCTGCACAAGGGCGACGCCGAAGAGCGTGCCCAGACAGCGGACACCGTCTCCCGTCTGTTCCTGCGCGCCAGCCGCAACCCCAGCAAGCTTTAGCGGCGCTCGCCCGCTTTGGCGCTGCCGTCCTCGTGCAGCAAGGCCCGACCGTGGCCCGCCCTCCCTCTTTCCTGACTCCACAAAGGTGAGCACCCTCACCTTTCCCAAGCTCTCGGTACCCCCTATGCAAGACTTTTTGCGCAACCAGCTCGAACGCTATGCCCAACGCCTGCAGGAGCTGGATTTCCTGCTCTCGCGCGAAGACATCATGGGCGACATGAAGCAGTACCGGACCATTTCGCGCGAGCATGCCGATGTGACGGCCATTGCCAGCCGCTACACCCGCTACCTGCAGACCGAAGCCGACATGGCCGCCGCGCGTGAAATGCTGAACGACCCCGACATGGCCGAAATGGCGCAGGAAGAGATCGTCAGCGGCGAAGCCGAGCTGATCAAGCTCGAGGACGAGCTGCAGCGCCTGCTGCTGCCCAAGGACCCCGACGATGCCCGCCCCGCCTTTGTCGAAATCCGCGCCGGCACGGGCGGCGACGAGTCGGCCCTGTTTGCCGGCGACCTGACCCGCATGTACACCCGCTACGCCGCCAACGTGGGCTGGAAGGTGGAAGTGATGAGCGCCAGCGAAAACGAAATCGGTGGCTACAAGGAAGTGGTGCTGCGCATCGAGGGTGACCATGTGTATGGCGCGCTGCGCTTCGAGTCGGGTGGCCACCGCGTGCAGCGTGTGCCCGCCACCGAAACCCAGGGACGCATCCACACCAGCGCCTGCACCGTGGCCGTGATGCCCGAACCCGATGAGGCCGAGGCCATCACGCTCAATCCCGCCGATCTGCGCATCGACACCTTTCGCGCCAGTGGTGCCGGTGGCCAGCACATCAACAAGACCGACTCCGCCGTGCGCGTGGTCCACCTGCCCACGGGCATCGTGGCCGAATGCCAGGACGGCCGCAGCCAGCACAGCAACAAGGCCAAGGCCCTGCAGGTGCTGCAGGCCCGCATCCAGGAAAAGGAACGCAGCGAGCGGGCCGCCAAGGAAGCGGCCATGCGCAAGGGCCTGATCGGCTCGGGCGACCGCAGCGACCGCATCCGCACCTACAACTTCCCCCAGGGCCGCCTCACCGACCACCGCATCAACCTCACGCTGTACAAGCTGCTGGCCGTGATGGAAGGCGATCTGGGCGATGTGATCCAGGCCCTGCAACATGCACGCGAGGCCGAGCTGCTGGCAGAGCTGGCCGCATCCTGAGGCCACAGGCATTGCCCTGCGGCAGGGAACAGCCTGGCTGTAGCCGGCTCGAACCCGGCCCGTTCGAACGACTCGCCAGAAATGGGGACAATTTCAAGATGACACAGCGCTTTTTACCGATTCTGGTGTCTGCTCTGCTATCGGGCCTATTGTTCGCATCGACCGCCGCCCAGGCCCAGGCCTTGCGCAAGCCATCGGCCTATGACTCGGGTGCGGGAAGCCCGGTCGACGCCAGCGGCAACCGTAACGCTGCTGCCAGCCTGCCAGCGCTGACCAGCCGCGCCGATTTCGACCGCGTGGCCCGTATCTTCGACCCGGCCAGCGCCATGCCCCATGTGCTGTTTGTGATCGACCGCCACAGCAAGAGCGCACCGCTGCATTTCATCAACACGCCGCGCTATGCGTTTCACGAAGATTTCCTGCGTGCCAAAGGCCTGCTGCAGGGCGGCAAGCCTGCGCTCAACCGCAATTACCGCGAGCCGGACCGCCGCTTCATTCTCGGCACGCTGAGCTGGCAACCCGCGCTCAAGGACTACAGCTACGAGTTCTGGGAGGGCGACCAGCTCACGCCCGGGCTGCTGCAGACCACGGCAGCTGCACTGAAAACCGGCTTCTTCGCCCCTGTGCGCTTCAAGGCCAACTCCACTCAGCAAGAAGCCGTGGCCCAGCAGGCCGGTATTGCAGCGGTCACCCAGGCCCAGTTGCTGGGTGCCCAGACCTATCTGCCGCTGAACCAGGGTCAGGCCGTGGGCCGGCTGCGCATCCTGAACCAGGCTGAAGAGGTGAATGATCTTCAGCCCAATGACATCGTGCTGCTGCGCGAAGTGCCCATCAGCCTGCCGCCCGTGGCCGGCGTGGTGACGGAAAGGCCGTCCACAGTGCTGTCCCATGTCAATCTGCTGGCGCGCGGCTGGGGCATACCCAATGCCTATGTGCAAAAAGCGGCCGAGCAATACGCTGCCTTCAACGGCCGCTGGGTGCATATCGACGTACAGCCCGCCAGCTTTGCGCTGCGCACCGCCACGGCTGCCGAACAACAGAGCGCGGAGCAGCAGGCACTGCGCCAGCCCGCCAAGGGCCGCAAGGTCTTGCTGCAGCCCGATCTGCGTCGCAGCGAGCTGGTGCCCCTGGCCGCCCTGCGCAGCGCGGATCGCCGCCGCTGCGGTGCCAAGGCCGCCAATCTGGGCGAGATCCAGTCCGCCCGCCTGGCGGACGTCAGCGTGCCCGATGGCTTTTGCATTCCGTTCGCCGCCTATGCCGACTTCATGCGCGCCAACGGCCTGGCCGAGCGCATTGCCCGCATGCGCCAGCAGCCCGGTTTTGCGACGGATGCAGGCCTTCGAAAGCAGGCCCTGTCTGCTCTGCAGGCAGACATCGAGCAATGGCCCGTCAGTCCGGCCGCAGCCGATGGATGGGCACAGCGCTGGTCCGGCCAGCTAGGCAGCCAGGGCGTGTTCGTACGCAGCTCTTCCAGCTCCGAGGACCTGCCCAACTTCAGCGGAGCAGGCCTCTACACCACCGTGCCCAATGTGCGCAGCGGCACGGATCTGGCCGCCGCCGTGCGCAAGGTCTGGGCCTCGGTCTACAACTTCGAGGCCTGGGAAGCCAGACAGGCGGCGGGCATAGACGACGCTCAGGTGATGATGTCGGTGTTTGTACAAAAAGCCGTGGACGCCTCCGCATCGGGGGTGATGATCACCCGCGACCCCTTCGATGCCTCGCACCGCTACATGAGCTATATCGCCGCCAAGCGCGGCATAGGCATCCTCGTGGTCGAGGGCCGGCGGGTTGCAGAGCAAATCCTCTACTCCAGCCGCAGCAAGGCCGTGCAGGTGCTCAACCGCTCGCAGGACGATGTGGCGCTGCAGCTGGATGCCAGGGGCGGCGTGCGTGAAGTGGCGGTTGCGGCCGGCCGCGCCGTGCTCAGCGACGCATTGGTGCAGCGACTGGCCCGCGCCGGAGCCGGCATCAAGCAACGCTTTGGCGGCAGGGACCAGGACATCGAGTGGGCCGTACAGGGCGATCAGCTCATCATCCTGCAGTCGCGCCCCTTCATCTCGGCGCCCGGACGTTAAGAATCCGCCATGCCGAATTTCGAGTCACCTGTCGTGATTGAACTGCTGCAAGCCCAGGGCTGGACCCCGCAGCGAGAGGTCGCCATACCCACGCCTGTCCGGAGCGCTCTGGACCAGCAGCCCAGTCTGGCCTGCCACCCTGCCGTGGCTGCACTGCAGAACCTGGCGGGCTTGCATATAGGCCAGGTGGGCAAGGGCCGGGAATGCGCCAGCAGCGATATAGAGTTTGACTGGCTTGAAGCATATTTCACCGGCGAAGATGCGGACGACGCCCTGCTCTCCTGGGAACAGCGCCTAGACACCCGGCTGATAGCGCTTGCCGACGTTCACCATGCCCATGGCCAGCTGCTGATGGCGGGCGATGGACGCTGCTTTTCCTGGTCTTTTGCAGGCATGAGCTTCGAGGGCGAGAATCTTCAGCAGGCGCTGGAGCACCTGCTGCTGGGTATACGCTCACGCCCCATGCTCGAGCCTGGCCAGCCATCGACCCAGTTGTACGGCACGCTCTACAAGGCGGGCGCCCCCGAGATATACCCTTGCTGAATTTCCGAAGAAGATCGCCTCCGGCCAAGCCATGACCGAATTCTCGCCCCCCTCTTTCTCCGTTGCCCAGGCCCTGCAGCAAGCCGCCAGCCAAGGCCTGGCGCGTGTCGATGCCCAGATGCTGCTGCTGCACCTGATGCAGCAGCCAGCGCATGCCCGCGCCTGGCTCATCACCCATGACGGCGATATGCTGGACGCCGAGCAGCAGGCCCGCTGGAGCCAGCTATGCGCCCTGCGCCAGCAAGGCACGCCTGTCGCCTACCTGACCGGAAGCAAGGAGTTCTACGGCCTGGATCTGGCGGTGGACAGCAGGGTGCTGGACCCGCGCCCCGATACCGAAACCCTGGTGGACTGGGCGCTGGAGCTCATGCCCGAAGGGCAGCCGGTCAGCGTCGTAGACCTGGGCACCGGCAGCGGAGCCATTGCCCTGGCCCTGCAAAGCCAGCGCCCCGCAGCCCGGGTCATTGCCGTGGACGCCAGCGCCGATGCCCTGGCCGTGGCCCGCAGCAACGCCGCCCGGCTCCAACTGCCCGTGCAGTTTGCCCACGGCAGCTGGCTGGAGCCCTTGAACGGGCAGGAACCTGTCGATCTGATCGTCAGCAATCCGCCCTATATCCGCGCCGACGACCCGCACCTGGCGGCACTGACCCACGAGCCACTGTCGGCCCTGGCCAGCGGCGCGGATGGGCTGGAGGACATACGCAGCATCATCGACCAGGCCCCGGCACACCTGAAGGCCGGCGGCTGGCTGCTTTTCGAGCATGGCTGGGATCAGGCCGAAGACGTGGCGCAGCTGATGCGGGCTGCGGGCTTCGGGCAGGTCCAGCACCGCCACGACCTGGCCGGCATTGCGCGCTGCACGGGCGGCTGCCGCCCTGACAAGGCTTGATTTCCAGAACTGAGCCCCCAAATATCCAGACAGCAAGATTTCCTCACAGCATCGCATTGCTTGCGGTCGGTGAAATAATTGCAGACATCGCGGCTGGTACCGCCATTTCCAAAATCCGGAGCCCACTATGAGCAACACTCAACAACGCATCGACGACCTGGTCAAGAACAACGACATCCTGCTGTTCATGAAGGGCAACGCCAGCTTCCCTCAGTGCGGCTTCTCCGGCCGTGCCATCCAGATCCTCAAGGCCTGCGGTGTGGATGCCAAGTCCATCGCCACCGTGAACGTGCTGGAAGACCAGGAAATCCGCCAGGGCATCAAGGACTACAGCCAGTGGCCCACCATCCCCCAGCTCTACATCAAGGGCGAATTCATCGGCGGCTCGGACATCATGATGGAGATGTATGAATCGGGCGAGCTGCAGCAAGTGCTGGCCGCCAAGTAAGCTCAAGCTGTCTGCAAGCCACCGGCCCCCGGTGGCTTTTTTCATGCCGCCCCCCAAGCCCGCGCCCGCCCATCACTGCTGCATCCATGTCGATGGCAGCGCCCTGCCCAACCCCGGCCCCATGAGCCTGGGCGTGTTGCTGCAGCTGCCCGATGGCAGTCGCCATACGCTGTCGCAGGATCTGCACCGCAGCGGCTGCAACAACGAAGCCGAGCTGCGGGCCCTGATGGCGGCCCTGACGCTGGCACGCGATCTCGGCGCGCGCAGCCTGACCGTGCGCACCGACTCCCGGGTGCTGCTGGAGCAGCTCGGCCCGCCCATGGCCAGGCCGGCACGGCCGATTGCGCGGCTCAGCCAGCTGTTCGAGGCCGCCCGTGCACAGATGCAGGGCTTTGACGAGCTGGTGCTGCAATGGGTGCCCAGACACCGCAATACCGAGGCCGATGCGCTGGCACGCATGGCCCATTCGGCAGCCGCGCTTCACCCCTGAAGCCAGTACAGCTGCCTGCCACAGGCTTTATGTGGTCGAATAGAGACTCCTTGATAACCGGCCGCAGGCACGTCGACGTGCCGCAGCAGCCCTGCCTATGAGTGTGTCCCAAAGCCTTGCGGTGATTGTTCTGCTGATTCTGCTCAGCGCCTTTTTCTCTGTGGCGGAGATTTCTCTGGCCGCCTCCCGCCGCCTGCGCCTGCGCCAGATGGCCGACGATGGCAATGAGGGAGCCGAGCATGCCCTGCGCGTACAGGAGCAGCCGGGCGAATATTTCACCGTGGTGCAAGTGGGACAGAATGCCGTCGCCATCCTCGGCGGCATCGTTGGTGAGGGGGCGTTCAGCCCCGCGCTGACCGAGTTTTTCTCGATCTGGTTCTCGCCCAGCCTCTCGACGACGCTCGGCTTCCTGCTCTCGTTTTTCATAGTCACCTCGGCCTTCATCCTGCTGGCCGACCTGTTGCCGCGCCGCATCAGCATGAACGAGCCCGAGCGCTATGTGGTGCGCGTGCTCGCGCCCATGCGCTGGTTTGTGGTGATCTTCAAGCCCATCATCTGGTTCTACAACCTGGCGACCGACACCCTGTTTCGCCTGCTCGGCCTGCCTGCCACGCGCGACGAGCGCATCACCAGTGACGACATCCTGGCCATGACCGAAGCGGGCACCAAGGCCGGCGTGCTGGCCGCCCGCGAACAGCAGGTGATTGCCAACGTGTTCGAGCTGGACTCGCGCATCGTGGCCTCGGCCATGACGCAGCGCGAGCGCATTGCCTTTTTCTTCAAGGATGACGCCGACGCCATCATTCGCGCCCGCATTGCCGAGGAGCCCTTCTCCACCTACCCGGTCTGCGACGGCGATATCGACCATGTGATCGGCTATGTGGACGCCAAGGACCTGTTCCAGCGCGCGCTCAACAACCAGCCTCTGTCCCTGCAGGATGAGTCGCTGATTCACAAGGTGCTCATCGTGCCCGACCGACTGAGTCTTGCAGAGGTGCTGGAGCAGTTCCGCATGGTGCACGAAGACTTTGCCGTCATCGTCAACGAGTACAGCCGCGTCGTCGGTGTCGTCACCCTGAACGATGTGATGAGCACGGTGATGGGCGATCTGGTCAGCCCTTCTGACGAGGAAGAGCAGATCATCCGCCGCGACGAGCATTCCTGGCTGATCGACGGCGTCACCCCCGTCGAGGATGTGATGCGCGTGCTGCAGCTGGACGATATGCCGCATGACGATGAATACGAAACCCTGGGCGGCTTCCTGATGGTCATGCTCCGCCGCGTGCCGCGCCGCACCGATGCGGTGATCTGGGGCGGCTACAAGTTTGAAGTGCTGGACGTGGACAGCTACCGCATCGACCAGGTCATGGTGACCCATCTGCCCGAGCCCGGGGCCGAATCTGCCGCACCTTCGGCGGCCGCTGCGGCCAAGGTACAGGGCAGCGCTGCCCAGGCCCAGGCCAGCAAAAGCAGCCACTCCTGAATCAAGAGCTTCTTGCGCTTATTCCCAAAGGACTTCAGGTTCCTTTATTGCTGAAAACAATAAAAAGAGAGCGCCATGCGCTCTCTTTTTTCTGTCTATCGCCACGGTATCAGACCGGCTGCGGCTCTTCCACCAGCCAGCGCCGCTGCGCGCCGAACACGGCATTCGGATACTGGGGCTGGCCCCGGCTGCCGTTGTAGCGGCCCAGTGCCATATAGGCATCGCCCTTTTCGCGATCCATGTAGTGGCGCAGGATCACGCAGCCGAAGCGCAGATTGGTCTGCATATGGAACAGCTTGCCGATATCGCCGTCACCGATCAGCCGCATCCAGAACGGCATGATCTGCATATAGCCACGTGCACCCACGCTGGAGATGGCGTATTTGCGATAGCCGCTCTCCACCTGAATCAGGCCCATGACCATGGACACATCAAGGCCCGCGCGCTTGGACTCATACCAGACGGTCTGCAGGAACTCGCGCCGTGCCTGAGGATCGGGCTTGCGCTTGGCCAGCTTGTCGCTGCAAGCCACCAGCCAGCGCAGATAGCTCATGCGCGCCTCTGTGGAGGTGAATTCCAGCTCGGGCGGAGCCCCAGAGCCGGCCACCGCTGCACTCAGGGCCGTACGTACCGAATCCGCCAGCGGCTCCTCCAGCTGACCGCCCGCCCATGCGGTGTGCGGCAGCAGCCAGCCCGCCGATGGAACGGCTAGCGAGGCTGCGGCAGTCAGGCAGGAGCGGCGGCTGAGGAGGATTTCCGGCATTGAAACAGCAGCTTACAGGCCCAGGCGGTTCTTGAGGTGACCCAGCACCTCATTTGTCGCCAGCTTTGTGGCTTCTGTGTCACGGCGCTGCTGGTACTCGACCACGCCTTCCTTCAGGCCACGGTCGCCCAGCACCACGCGGTGGGGCACGCCGATCAGCTCCCAGTCGGCCAGCATGGCACCGGGGCGCTCGTCGCGGTCGTCCAGGATCACATCCACGCCAAGTGCCAGCAGCTCGCCATAGAGCTTCTCGGCCTCGGTCTTCACGGCCTCGCTGCGACCCATGCCGATGGGGCAGATCACCACGGTGAACGGTGCAATCGCATCGGGCCAGATCATGCCGCGCTCGTCGTGGTTCTGCTCCACGGCAGCGGCAGGCAGGCGGGTCACGCCAATGCCGTAGCAGCCCATCTCGAAGTGCTGCGGCTTGCCGTTGTCGCCCAGGAACGTGGCGTCCATGGCCTTGGAGTACTTGGTGCCCAGATAGAACACATGGCCGATCTCGATGCCGCGCTCGATCGCCAGCTCGCCCGCGCCGTCGGGCGAGCGGTCGCCAGCCACCACATTGCGCAGATCCGCCACCACGGCGGGCTCGGGCAGGTCGCGACCGAAGTTCACGCCGGTGATGTGGAAGTCTTCCTCGTTGGCACCGCAGACCCAGTCGGCCATCACGGCCACATCGCGGTCCACCACGATGTTCACGGGCTTCTTGAGGCCGATGGGGCCCAGATAGCCGGGCTTGGCACCGAAATGCTCTTCGATCTCGCCCACGGTCGCGAAACGGAAGCCCGCAAGGCCCTCGACCTTGCCGACCTTGATCTCATTCATCTCGTGATCGCCGCGCAGCAGCAGCAGCCACACTTGCGACTTGACGATCAGACCCTTGTCGTCGAGCTCGTCCGTGGCCAGCACCAGCGACTTCACGGTCTGCGCCAGAGGCAGACCCAGCTGCTCGGCCACAGCTTCGCAGGTGCTGTTGCCGGGCGTCGCGACCTTTTGCATGGCCTGGGCTGCGGCAGGACGGGCCTGGGTGGGCGCCAGGCTCTCGGCCTTTTCGATATTGGCCGCGTAGTCGCTGTTCGGACAGTAGACGATGGCGTCCTCGCCCGTGGAAGCGATGACCTGGAACTCCTCGCTCAGATCGCCGCCGATGGCGCCCGAATCGGCACGCACGGCGCGGTACTGCAGGCCGAAGCGGTCGAAGATGCGCTTGTAGGCTTCGCGCATGGTCTGGTAGCTGATCTGGGCCGCATCGCGATCCTTGTCGAAGGAATAGGCGTCCTTCATGATGAACTCGCGACCGCGCATCAGGCCGAAGCGCGGACGGCGCTCGTCGCGGAACTTGGTCTGGATCTGGTAGAGATTCTTGGGCAGTTGCTTGTAGCTCTTGAACTCCTGGCGCGCGATATCGGTGACCACCTCTTCGGACGTAGGCTGGATCACGAAGTCGCGGCCATGACGATCCTGGATGCGCAGCAGCTCGGGGCCCATCTTCTCGAAACGGCCGGTTTCCTGCCACAGCTCGGCAGGCTGCACCACGGGCATGGTGGTTTCGATGGCGCCGGCGCGGTTCATTTCCTCGCGCACGATGGCCTCGACCTTGCGGATCACGCGCAGGCCCATGGGCATGTAGTTGTAAATGCCAGCACCCAGCTTTTTGATCATGCCAGCCCGCATCATGAGCTTGTGGCTGACCACTTCGGCGTCGGCCGGAGCTTCTTTCAGGGTGGAGATGAGAAATTGGGAGGCTTTCATGGAACTGGCAATTCAGTGGAAATAGGCATGGCCCGCTTGTCGATCACAAGGGGCCATGCATAATGAACACAATTCAAAAATTTGGGGTTTGATTATGCTTGACCGGGACGGATTTCGCCCGAACGTCGGCATCATCCTGCTCAACCAAAGAAACCAGGTGTTCTGGGGAAAACGCATTCGCACCCACAGCTGGCAGTTTCCGCAAGGTGGCATTGATCGGGGTGAGACACCCGAGCAAGCCATGTTCCGCGAGCTGCACGAGGAAGTGGGGCTGAAGCCCAATCACGTTCGCGTGGTTGCCCGCACCAGGGACTGGTTGCGCTACGAGGTGCCAGACAGGTACATCCGCCGCGACGCGCGCGGGCATTACAAAGGCCAGAAGCAGATATGGTTTTTGCTTCAACTGGTCGGGCATGACTGGGACTTGAACCTGCGTGCCA